>CAKOID010000051.1 GCA_934086355.1 uncultured Bacilli bacterium | reverse complement strand
GAAGATGGAAAAATATTTCCAGTATTCAATGAAGAACAATTTCATGAAAATGAAAAGAAGGAAATGTTTGAACAAGGCAAAGAAGAAAAACAATTCGATATTGCAAAAATTCTAAAAAAACGTAATTTTTCAAATAAAGATATAGTTGACATAACTAATCTTACTGAAGAACAAATTATAAATTTATAATTTCAAAAAACACACAAAAGTGTGTTTTTTGAATAAACTAAAAAAACAACTTTTACATGACAAAAATTTAATATTTGTAAAAAAAGTACTACAGAAATTTTATATCTGTTTAAAAATGAAAAAAAGTTTAAAAAAATGCAAGAAAAAAAAAGGAAAAACAAAAAAATACATAATAATATATAGTGAAGGGGTTAATTAAAGTGATTGGAAAGGAGAAAGATTTTATGAGTAATTTTTTTAGAAAATTCTTTTTAATGGTAAGATTCTTTTTATTAACTATTTAACAAAATAAGAAAAAAATTTAAAGAAAGGAGAATGAAATATGTGGTATATAAAATTATTAAAATTATTAGCATTTGCAGTTAATTTATTTTTATAGAATAATTTATTAATTTTATTAATATAATGTAATAGTTAATGGAGGATACAAAATATGATAAATAAACAAAGTCTATGGTTTTTAACACTATTTAGTATTATTTTAGTTTTAAGTGTATACTATATTGCAATGCCAAATAATACACTTGCAACATTAAAAGAAAATGATACTAACAAAGAAACTTTAAATATTACTGAATCAGATGCACTTACAAGTTTAAGAGTAGAAAGTGATGAAGAGGCACAAACAACAATGAATGAACTTCAATCTATTCTCTTAAATGAAAAATCATCTTTAGAAGAAAAAAATAATGCATACGAAAAAATTCAAAACATGAATTTCAATAAAAGTAAAGAAGAATCTATTGAAAAATTAATAACAGAAAACTTTAAATTACAAAGTTTTGTTAAAATAGATAAAGATAATATAAAAGTTACTATTTCTAAAAAAGATCATGATTTAGTTCTTGCAAATCAAATTATTAGAAAAATACAAGAAGAATATACTAATAAGATGTATATTACAGTTAAATTTCAATAACAAGAAATATTTTTTCTCATAAAATATATTGAGTAATATTAAAGAAAGAGGATAATATGAAAAATATAATAACAAAAAGAGAAAAAGAAATATTTGAATTGCTAATAGAAAATAAAAGTACCAAAGATATTAGTAATATTTTAAATATTAGTGAAAAAACTGTAAGAAATCATATTTCAAATGTAATGCAAAAATTAGATGTTATAAATAGATCTAATGCAATTATAGAATTAATAAAATTAAATGAAATCAATATAAAAAGACCATAAGGTCTTTTTATCATATCAACTAAGTTTTACTGTATAAGGATTTTCTTTTGTTCCATTTCCTCCCGATAATAGTACATCAGCCTTCAAATTGATACTAGGTCTATAAGAAAAATTTGTAGAGTTTCCAACATATGAGACCATTAAAGCATTATTTGAAGTATAATAATAAGTATTTTGTGCTCGAAATGCATCGAAACTACGTGGAGATAGAAACCATGTATTTGCAGTCACAGATGAATTATATAAATAATATGTCTTATTCGTTTGATTCACTTTATATGCTCCAGCATACGATGCCTCGTCTGCTGTTAAAAGTCCTACTGGATATGTCAAATCACTGTTTACCTTTATCCCTTTTGAAGTCACTGTACTGCTTGATGTAAATCTTGAATACGTATTACCAGCTCCTTTAGCACATTCAAGTGTTGGTTTAGATATTGTTATTCCTGTTGTTCCATTACTAAATAGAAGTCTTCCAGAAACAGAATAGAAAGTCAAGTTATTATTATATCCTTTTAAAGAATTGTTCATACCAATTGTGCCAGGAGCAATTGTTTTATCATTACAAAATAATGTATCCGCTAAATAACTTGAATTATTAGTATCCAATATATTTGTTTTGTACCAATTTTCTAACGATACTTTTATTGTGCTACTTACAACATTCACATGTGTTGCATCATAAGGCGTTGTTGCCCATTTATACCCTGCAGCTTCACAATCATTTTGTGTTTTTTTCGTAGAATCAACTTCTGCAATAGTTCCTGCAGAATTCGGTTTTATACATTGATTGAGATTTGTATCAGTTTGTCCAGTCTTTACATACATATATCCAATATAAGCATTATCTTCATAACTAGAATTAAATGCTGTTGTTATTATATTACCACTTGAATCTTTTGCAACATCATCTAATACAAGCCTAATTGAACCATCACCATTTATTCTAACAATTCTCCATGTTTTATCTGCAAATGTTACATAATTATCTAATACATTTCCTCTATAATAATAACTTGTTCCATAATCATCTGGTGCAGTATTTAATACTCTTTCATTTTCTCCAGATACAGATGTAAATGTTGTTATTTCACTTCCATATGTTGTTTTATTTGTTCCACCATTTAATGCATTATTTATTATTTGATAATTAAGTGCATTTTTATTTGAACTATATGGATTTATTTTATCTGCATCGGCACGTAAATCTACTATATTAACTTTTCCTTCAAACTTTTTATTCATGTCATCACTTTGATCTTCTTCAACATTTTTATATACTATTGTTAAAGTATATACT
>CAKOID010000050.1 GCA_934086355.1 uncultured Bacilli bacterium | reverse complement strand
TTAGCCATTATTTCTCTTTCACTAGTAGGTCTTGGATCACCAATAAGGCCAGTAGCTCCACCAACTAATAATATAGACATAAAAGTATCTTTCTTAACAATATCTAACATTTTATCTATAATATCATCTTGTCCATATACTTTATTTATCATTTTATTTAAAACATCTATTTTATTAAAATCTAAATTATGATTAATCTTTCTACTAACAATATTATCTATATCACTCTTTAATATTTTATTTTTACCATTATTATTAACATATGAACAAACACTATCTAAAATATCTATAGATTTCTCCGGATTTTTTTTATTAGAAAAATATTTATCACTATAATTAACTATCATATCTATATTACTTTTAGTTATATTAACATTATGAAAATTTTGATATTTATCTTTTATTTTATATAAAATATTTTTAGTATCTTCTAAATTAGGTTCTTTAACATTAACTACATCAAATCTTCTAACTAAAGCTTTATCTTTAGTAATATATTTTTCATATTCATCTTTTGTTGTAGCTCCTATTATTTTTAATTTATCTTTACATAAATAAGGTTTTAATATATTAGCCGCATCAATAGCGCCTTCACTACCACCAGCATGCATTATTGTATGAATTTCATCTATAAATAATATTATTTTTCCATCATCCCTTACTTCTTTTATAACCGTATTTAATCTTTCTTCAAAATCTCCCCTATATTTAGATCCAGATAACAACAAAGACATATCTAAATTAAATATTTTATATCCCATAAATTTCTTATATCTTCCATCTTTTATCCTATTAGCAAGTTCTTCAACTATTGCTGTTTTTCCGACACCAGCTTCCCCTACCAACAATGGATTATTTTTATTCTTTCTTAATAAGATTTCAATAATTTCTTCTATCTCATCATCTCTACCAATTAATTTAGTATCATTAACACTTAAATCATAACCATATTTTTTTATTTCATTAAATATTGGATTAAAACTCTTCTTTAATTCTTTGTATATACCTTCTAAATCTACTCCCAAACTTAATAATATTCTAACACCAATACCATCTCCACTTTCAAGTATACTTATCATCAAATGTCTTGGTGTTACAATTCCATCATTATTTTCTTTAGCATCTTTCCTAGCATCATTAATTATACTTTTAAGTAAAGGAGTATGTAAAATAGTTGTAGTATTTACATTTGATTTTCCAATAATATCTATTAACTCACTTTTAAATGTTTCATAATATAAATTATACGTTTCACAAACTTCACTAACGTCACTATCTTTTAGTAATGCAAGTATCATATGTTCACTACCCACATATGGATGATTTAATTTAAGCATCTCTTTTTCTGCAATTTTTAAATATTTATTTACACAATCTTTATTTTTATCCATTAAAAAATCCTCCTTATATATCATATGTATATAATGAGGATAAAATTTATATTTTATTCATCTATGTTGTAATCTTAATTTATCAGCAAGAGTTGCAATAAACTCACTATTTGTAGGTTTAGATCTATCTACATCTACACTATTACCAAATAAGTCTTCCATCAAGTCATAATCTCCTCTATTCCAACTTATTTCTATTGCATGTCTTATAGCTCGTTCAACTCTACTACTAGTTGTATTATATTTAACTGCTATTTCAGGATACATTTCTTTAGTAATTGCTCCTAATATACTCGGTTTGCTATATAAAAGTCCAATACCTTCTCTTATGTATTGAAAGCCTTTAATATGTGATGGAACTCCTAATGTATGTAACATATCAGAAATAGTATTTTGTAATTCAATATCATAATCTATTATTGATATTTTTCTAGTATCTATATCTAATATTTGATTTTCTAAATCATTATAGTTAAAAGGTTTTAACATAAAGTAATTTATTTTATATAAACTTACTTCTTTTATAACGGCTAATGAATTATATCCAGTTAGTACAATTATACCTTTTTCTACAGATTTATCTCTTATACTTTTAATAATACTCATTCCATCTTTATTAGTTAGTATTAAATCAGTAACAACTACATCAAAACTATTCATATTATTTAAAACATATTTACTAGCTTCCATCCCATCATTAAATGATTTAACTACTTCAATTACTGCGTGACTACTAAAATACTTCTCTGTCATTCTTAATTGTTCTTTATCAGAATCAATTAATACTACACGTACTTTATTTTTCATATTTTTTCTCCTTCTAATTAACTTCACGCAAATTAATTATACAACATAAAGTGACAAATAGAAAGAAAATATATTGTAAACATTTGTCAATAAATGTAAAGTATTGTCACATTATGTCGAATCATAAAAATTTTACACTTTTTTGTCAACCAATATAAAAAAAGTTAGAATATAATTTAAATTTCTAACTAAGTTTTACTGTATACTTATTAACGGACAGTTTTTTAAATATATTAAAAGAGTACTTTTTATTATCTGTACTCTTTTCGCTTTCTAAATTGATAAAGCAACTTCTTTCTGTTATTATTATATTAGCAAAAAACAATAAAGGAGAAGTTGCTTTATGAATAAATTATATAACACTCAAAAGGAAATTACAAATAATATTAGAAATTTTTTATCTAATAATACTAATTGTTTACATAAACCTCAATTAAAATTTTTACCAGAAGTTATTTTTGGTATGATTTCCCCTAATTTGACAGTTTTGCATAAATAATCTCTACAATCCTAGGTAAAACCTTGTTTTTTTATCATTTTATACTT
>CAKOID010000049.1 GCA_934086355.1 uncultured Bacilli bacterium | reverse complement strand
GAAGTGGTAGATACTATTCTTAATAATATGAGAACATACTATATAAATAAATTAAATGAAGAATTTAATAAATAGAGAGAATTTAAATATTCTTTCTTTTTTATATTCGTCTTGTTGCAAATATAAAGTTTCTGTGATAAAATTATTTTTGTAAGATAGATAGAAAAAACAAAGAGTTTATGTTCTGATATGGTGGTTTTTAATGATATTAGAAGTAACTATCCAGAAGGAGTTGAGTATGAAAATAAAGATTAATTTATTAGTTTTATTTACTATTATAATGTTATTTTCTAATGTGGTATTTGCCGATGAGAATATGAAAATAAATTGTAATATAAATAATAATAATATTATGTGTGAATTATTAGGTACTTCTACTGATTATGAGGTGGTTGCAATTGAATCTAGTATTAATACCTCTAGTAATATTAAATTAATTAGTATGAAGAATGATTCTTTATGGAATGGTGATGCTTCAAATAACTTGCTTTCGTTATATGGAATTGGGACAGGTAGTGTTAAAGAATTTAAAATAGGAACACTTAACTTTGAGATTGTAAATGATAATTATGAATATGGAAAAATATCACTTAATCAAATCAGGTTTGCAGATTCGACTTATAAATGGCATAATTTAAAAGATGTTAGTACTTCTTTTGATGTAAACTATATTAAAGATAGCAGCAGTAATGATTGGAATAGAGTATTAATTATAGTAGTACTTTTGATAATATTTATTCTATGTGTTTCAATTACAATTTATTGTATTGTAAAATTAAAGAAAAATGATTATAAATTTAAGTATTTAATAAAAAATAAATTGATGATTTCTTTTGTTGTTTTATTAATTATATTTATAATATTTTTAATATTACTACTTAATAATTCTTCGGAAAAAGCTTATCTTTATTATGATTGTACTGATTATAATACTGAAGAAGTAAGGTGTGAAATATATGGCTATTCTAATTATAAAATAGAAGCAATAGAGGGTAGTTTTGAAAACAATACAGATATAGATGTAAAGTTTAAAGTTGTTTCTGATTGGCAAGGAGAAATTGATAAAAATAATATTTCTTTAATTGCTTATAATAATATGCAAAATAAGTTTAAAATAACTGATTTATTTATTTCTAACTATAAAAATAGTAGTAATAAAATTAAAATATCAAATATAGTTTTTATTGATTCTTTTCATAAAGAACATAAACTAAATGATTTTGTTATTAAAATTAAGGAGGAAAAATAATGAAAAAAGAAAAAGAATTTCAAAATAGGTATGGTTTAATGGCAATAGGTATTATGTGTTTTACTTTAGTGATTGCTATATTAATAACATTTTATTTTAAATCAACAATGGCTACAGATGAAATTAGTATAACTAATGAGAATTCTATTGAACTTAAATGCAATGATTATACTTCTTTTGAAAATAAACTAACTTGTAAAGTTGTAGCTACGGTGGCTTCAAATCAGAGAGTAACATCAATCGATGTAAAACTTTCTAGTATGCCATCTGCAGTAGAAAATTTAGTTGATGAAAGTTATGAGTCCGCTATTATGAAAGAAAATGGGTATGTTGATGTTATATTTGCTAACGATATAGTTACTAATACATCTCCTACAAGAATTGATGTTGCTAATATAACATTTGATAATATTACAGAGGAAAAGTTAATAACAATTACTGAAGCAAATTATGTATATGAACAATATAATATAAATGCAGTATCAAAAATTACTAATCCTACAACTGCTTCAAAAAAAGTTTCGTATAAACTTGAAATTAAACCTGGTAGTTCTATGATTGTTAGTGATAAATATCTTTATCTTCAAAATGTATATAATCAAACTAATGGTAAACATATAACTAGTAGTTTTGATTTAAAACCATTAGTAGAAGCAGAATTAAAAGATAGATTTACAGTAGAAGGATGTACTTATAAAATTAGTGATGATGGTTCTTCATTAATATTAACAGATAACTATGGCAATAGTAAGAGTATTAAAACTATTTATGTTAATTCAATTGATAATGGTTATATGCTTGCTTGGAATGCTTCAGGTAATCTTTATACACGTGGTTTTTATACATTAGATAGTATTAGCGAAAATTGTTTGGAAACTAATGGATATTTTGTTTTAGATAGTGATCAAATTAAATTATATGGTGATAATGCACATGAAGATTTAATAGATACAAGAAATTGGTTTTATATAAAGAGTACAGTTTATAATATTAATAGTAATGTTATAAATTTAATTAATGGTGTTTCATATGATGAATTTATGAATAACCTTGAAGTTCATGGTGTTACAGTTAAACTTTATGATAGTTCTGATAATGAAATATCAAGTGGTAGTTTAGGAAAAACAAATAAGTTAGAAGTTTCTGGTGTACCTGGTTATGTTAAAGATAATATTACAGTAAACGTTAATGCTACTGAATATGTTAATATTAAAAACTATGATGTTGTTAAAAATTCTGATGGAACTAATACTATTTATAATGTTTCAAAACTTACTAAATTAAAAAATTTCTTAAGTAATATTGATACTAATGGAACTATAAAGTTATATGGTTCAGATGGTTCACTTATTACTGATTATAATAATGAAACATTTAATGTTTATACTAATATGTATCTTGATATTACAACAAATGGAACTACTTCTAGATACTACATATCAGTATTAGGTGATCTTGTTGGTAGTGGTACAATATATTTAGGTGATGTTGTAAAACTATATAAAATGTATAAAAATAAAATAGAATTTACTGACTCTGAAAAACTTGCTGGTGATGTTGTTAAAGATAATGTTATAGATTTGTTGGATGTTGCTAAACTTTATAGATATTATAGAGGTGTTGAATCTAGTTTAAATTAATAGAGAAGGAATTTAAATATTCTTTCTTTTCTTTGTATATAATTATGGCTTATATATGATAGATATTTATTTGAGACAATACTTTGGCTCAAATAAACACTCTAGAGCCTTAGATCTAGAGTGAACAAAATAAAAAAACTAACTCTTAATGAGTTAGTTAATTATCTATCTGGGACGGAATGTGGGAATCGAACCCACGAATAATGGAACCACAATCCACCGTGTTAACCA
>CAKOID010000048.1 GCA_934086355.1 uncultured Bacilli bacterium | reverse complement strand
ATGTTTATATCTTATCTTCTTTGTCGGAGTAGTTATCTTTGCTAGAGTACTTGGCTATCAAAACTCTAAAGCATCTCATAATGATAATGTTAATAATAATAGTTTTATTTATACTTTAAAGGATAATTATGAATATGATATAAATATTGAGAAAGATAATAATAAATATAATTACCATGGAAGAAAACTAGGACTAAATGAGAGTATTAAAGTAAAAGATAATGATAAAGAAGAATACTATTATGTTATGAATAATAAATATTATTCATTAGATGATAAAGGTAATTATATATTATCCACGAGTGAAGAAGTATTTCCTTATATAAACTATAAATTTATGAATATTAATTTTATCAAAGAATTAATAAAGGACTCTACTAAAGATGGTAATGTATATAAAGTAAAATTATCTACTTTAGTACTTAATAATACTTCTGATAATTATGTTACAATAGAGGTAAATGAAGATACTAAGACTATTACTATAGATTATACAGAACTATTTAAAATAGATGAACCCTCTATTAACAAAGTATTAGTTACTATGACATATAGTAATATTAATCAAATACTATCACTTGAAGAATAGTTTATTATCTATGTTAAATCAAAACTACTTAAAATAGAAGAAACACATTTATACAGATTGATTTACTATTCATATAAATATGTTGCAAGATTATAGTTGCAATAGAAATAAGACCAAGGGATTACAATGAATACAAAAAACTACTCAAACTAGAGTAGTTTTAAAATTCTTTTCTTATCAATGTTTTACGTACTGGCAACTCTTTATCTTTCAAATCATCTTCTTCAAGTAATTCAAGTCTTGTATTAGTAGAAGTACTCTTTTGATGTTTTATTGTTTCTTTTATTTGTCTTAAAACTGCTATTTGATCATTACTATCCAATAAATAAAAGTAATCAACAACTTTTTCTATCTTAGAAAGAGAAGAATAATCATCACTTCTTGTAGAACTTTTAGTAATTTTCTCTATAACTTCACAATCTTCAAGAGCCTCTTTCTCTATAATAGTATTTTCTTTAGCAAGTTCTGAACATAAATGCGAAACATTATGTTTAGCCTTTTTTAATTCCTTTTTATATTTTTTATTATTAACAAATACAGAAATGCCAGGATCAATACAACTTACACTAGTAACAACACCGAATAGAGGTAATAATGTTTCAGGGGTAGCAATTATACCACATTTAATAGCAATAATTTCAGCAATGCTAAAAAAAATAACATTAAGACCAAATTTAAGAATAAATTCTTTCTTTGTATTATAATTTCTATTAAGAGTATCAATATCGTCGTTTAAATTTCCATCATAAATAACTTCTTTCATATTTTATTCTCCCTTCAAAACGTTAATATTATACAATAAAAAACTAACAAATACAAGTATTTAAAAAGTAAAATAAAATTTAATCCATATTAGCAAACCATAATTACCACTAATAAAATTTATTTTTCGTTAGAACTAAAAATATAACTCAGTATCCTATCATAAGCAAAAAACTAAGCAAATTTAATATATTATATTTTGACATTTTAGTTAAATTATGATATATTATCTACAGAAAGCAGATATTACTAAATTCGAAGTGGTGTCATTACTGACACTTTCGGACAGTAATGTCTGCTTTTCATTTTATATTTTTATTAGGAATAACTATTAAATATTTACATATACTAAAAATGTAATATACTATGTTTGACATTTTAGTTAAAATATGGTATATTATTTGTCGAAATGGAGTCTTCATAAGTTAGAGTTATGTTGCTATCAGCAATGTTTCTAGCAGAAGATTCCATTTTTAATTTTGTTTTTCCATTCTTTGTACTCTATAATGATTTTCTCCATTTTGTCTAGAAACAATATCAAATACTAATGTATAATTGTTACCATTTATATCTAAATTATTGTAATAATAATGCCAAGAATTTTCTTCACCTTCAATGTCATTACTACCACTTTGACTAATAAGCGTGGCATGTTCTATAATGTTTTTCAAATTAGAAAACACACATAGATGCTGAAACAGCATATTTTTTTGTCCGGGCGTTTTATATATGTATGTAATAATATGCTTTATATCACGATTAGAAACAATAATTTTATTTCCATTATTGTAAAATTCATTTGTACAATGTTTTTGACTAAATATTATTTTTGAGTACGAATACATTTTTTGAGATTTTAAATTAGATAAATTAATATTTGATATATCAATAGTATTGCTTATTTTTATTTCATCATTGCATTTATCTCTTATTTCAGTGAAAATACTTCTAACATTAGCATATTTATTTAATAAGTCCTTATTTATTGGTATATTTCCTTTATTATATTTAATTTCATTCATAAAACATTCCCCCTTAATTGTATTTATATTTTCTTTACTAAGAATAACTATTAAATATTTTCATATATTAAATGTAAAATATCTTGTTTACAATTTACTTATATTGTGATATTATTTGTTGCAGGAAGCAAATACTCCTAAATCAATCTCGCCATTAAATGGAAGAATTGACTGAGTATATGCTTCTTTTATTCACTGTACTTAGACTTTACTATATTTATTATATTAACAAAATGTATCCCTCTTTTATCATTGTCTTAGTGTTTATAATAATATAAAAGATAATGTATGTCAATACTCAAAAACTACAAATTAAAAATAATCTAAATATATAAATTATGCTTATATATAATAGATATGTAGATATATTATTTTGAGACTATAGGCTCAAAATAACACTAATAAGACTTACAAAGTAAGGCTTATAGTGAACATAATAAAATAACTAGGGTAGGGTTTACTTTTCTTTAGTTTTATGCAATAATATATCTAGGTGGTATAATGAAAGAATATATAGTATTAGTACCAAATAATATAAAAAATAAGATAATAGAATTATCCAGAATAAAATATTATAACTATAATATCAAGTTTATGAGTATCGATACATTTATTAAAAGAGTAACATTTGATTATGATGAAAAAACAATATATAGTTTAATGAAAAAATATAATTATAACTATAGTACAGCCTTAGTATATTTAGATAATCTATACTATATAAGTAATAAACTAACTAACAATAAAATGACTAAATTAAAAGAAATAAAAGATTATTTAGATAGTAACAATCTACTTATATATGATAATTTATTTAAAGAATATGTTAAAGATAAAGAAATATATATATATGGTTATGACTATATTAATAAATATTATAAAAGTATTTTAGATAACTATAACTATAAAGTAATAGATTATGAATATAAAGATTATATTATAAAAGATATATATGAATTTAATTATATAGATGATGAAGTCTTATTTGTTATAGATAATATATGTGATCTAATTA
>CAKOID010000047.1 GCA_934086355.1 uncultured Bacilli bacterium | reverse complement strand
TTTCGATTATATAATTATGCTGTTTTTAATACATTTTTATTTAATCATTTTCCTACATTTTTATATTAGCACTAACACTTACTCCATTGCATTTTTTGTCTTTTACGTTACTAGAGCATGTTACTTTGTACTTTATATCATCTAATCTTGCAAATGTATTTACTACATTTACTAGTCCTACACTATAACTGCTTACACTATTTGTTCCTGTGTTTGTTACTTTAAATGTTTTCGTATGAAGTGATGTTCCTGGCATTATATTTGTGCCAGTTATTACATCATTATTATCACTGTATGTCAATTCTAATTTTGATGTTGATATTGATAAGGATTTATTATTAGTATTTCCGTTTACTCTTGTTAAATAATATCCATATGTTAAACCTATTAAAATTAAACTTACTAAAATTATCCCTGCTATACTAAATATTATTCTTTGCTTACGATTCATCCTGATCACACTCCTTCTTTATTTTGACAATATTATTATAATAAATATTTAATATCATTTAAACGTGCCTGTAGTACTTATACCAAATCATATCTAAAACAATAATTTGTCATATTTAATACACAAAAAAGACTATATATTCTTACTTCTTTATAACCCCCCCCCGAACAAAATTTCGAGGTCGGGAGAGAAGTTATACAGTCTTATTTTCTTCTTTTTTATGAATCGTAAATTAAAATATTTCATCAGATACAAAATTTCTTTTCTATCCTAAATAAATTTTACTATATATTTTTTTGTTTGTAAATATTTTATTACTTTAACAAAAAATAAAATTTAAAGTTCCCGTATTTCTGAAGATGGGAACTTTGTATTTAAAAATCATTTTCAAAATGTCAATTTTTAATTCATCATTTGGGGCGTTTTACTTTCTAGACTTGGGATAAAATAAAAAAGATAGTAAAAACCATCTAATTTTTAAATTCAAAAATATAATTATCTATCTTTACTTCATCTCCACGTTTTGCACCCATTTTTTCTAAATCATCTTCAATTCCCATACCTTTTAATTTTCTAGCAAAACGTGCTACACTTTCATCTTCAGTAAATCTTGTCATAGAGAATAATTTTTCTATTTCTTTACCTTTTATTATCCATAAAACGCCTTCTCTAGTAATAGTATAAGGTTTTTCATCATTAAATTTATATAAAACATGAGAAGCATATTCTTCATCTTTATAAAGTTCTACAGTTTCAGTATTTTCTACTATATCAGCAAGTCTCATAACTAAAGTTTCAAGACCTTCTTTCATTATAGCAGATACTTCATATATTTCTTTATCAGGGTATTTTTTTCTAAACTCTTCTAAATTTTCCTTAGCACCTTCAATATCCATTTTATTAGCAATTATAATACTAGGCTTATTAATTAATCTTTCATCATAATTTTTAAGTTCATCATATATTTTTTCATAATCACTTATAGGATTTCTTTCTTCAAATGAACCCATGTCTATAACGTGAGCAATAACTTTAGTACGCATTGCGTGTCTTAAAAATTTATCACCCAAACCTACACCAGCACTTGCACCTTCTATCAAACCAGGTAAATCAGCCATTACAAAACTTCTACCATCCTTTAAATTTACTACACCTAAATTTGGACTTAATGTAGTGAAATGATATGCTCCTATCTTAGGTTTACAAGAACTTATCATACTAATAATTGTACTTTTACCAACACTAGGCATACCTACTAATCCCACATCGGCAAGCATTTTAAGTTCACATTTTATTAATTTTTCTTCACCAGGTTCACCTAACTCACTCATTCTAGGTGCAGGTACTTCATGTGTTGCGAAGGCATGATTTCCTCGTCCACCACGACCACCTCTTGCAACAATTACAGATTCATTTTCACTAGTCAAGTCAGCAATTATAAGACCGGTTTCCATATCAGTTATAGTAGTTCCTAGTGGTACCTTAATAATTACATCATCGCTATCTTTGCCATTTCTATCGCTACCTTTACCATTAACACCTTTCTCACCTTTTATATGTTTCATCATTTTTAAATCTATTAAAGTTTTTAAACCTTTATCAGTAGTAAAAACAATATTTGCACCATGGCCACCATTACCACCGTTAGGCCCACCCATTTCTACAAATTTTTCTCTTCTAAAAGATGTACAGCCATCTCCACCTTTTCCAGCTTCTACTTTCAAAGTTATTTCATCTACGAACATAATATCAGTCCTTTCAAAAAACATATTTTATCATATTAACTAATTTAATTCAATTATAGTTTCACCAATATTAAACATATCTAAATAATATCTTTTAACTCTTTTATCATTTTTTAATATAAAGTGAAGTTCTTCTTTAACAATACCTTCACCTTTACCATGTACAATAACAATCTTCTTATTACCTAACTTAATATTATCATTTATAAAATCTGTTACAACATATTTAACCATATCTCTATTATATCCATGCAAATCTATAGTAGGTAAAATACTTAAAAAAGGATTATAACTCATGAATTATTATCCTCTATTTTATTCTTAGGCATATCAAAAGTTTCTATACTATTAGTTGGATTATTTATACTAGAATTATTATTTTGAGAAACTACATTTTCTACTTTATCTGTTTCTTTAAAAACATTATTTACATTATTGTTAGATGTTACATTATTCACGTTATTAATGTTAGTCATTGCATTATTAACATTGTCGTTAGTTACCCCATTATTGGCACTATTATTAATTTCTTTATTACTATTAATTCTAGATTTATATTCATTTAATACATTACTAACCACTTCATATTGAGGTATATTTAAAATCATATCTAATTCATTCTTACTTTCTAACATAACTTTATTAGTACATTTGATACTCTCTTCTATATTATCAGTATTTATTAAGAAATATATTAAAATGGAATTAAATACATTTTCTTTATTTTTTAAATGACTATTAACATTTTTTATAATTCTTACTTCATCATCTACACAATATAAAAAATCAAAATTATCTAATCTTATAATTAAATTAGATTTATACATATCAATATATTTTTGAAATAAACTAACCATTACTTTAGGTTTATTTAAATTATTATATATTCCTGTAGCATTAGTAGCAAAAGAAAGATTTGTAATAACATATTTACATTTATTTAGATATACTGATGATTCATTACTAAATTTATTTGATATATATATTAAATTAGCATTAGGATAATTATTAATAGCAGCCATATTAGCACCATAATCATTATCATCCATAACAATTACATCAGGAATAAATTCATATTTATATTTCATTAAGTTTGTTTTTATTGAATTTTCCAATACATTAGTAAAAGTATTTGTTTTCATATTATATATTTTATAGTTAACTTCACTATGTTCTTTATAACTTACTTCAACATATTTAGTATCTATATTATATTTATTAAGTATTTCTTTTACTTTATTACCTACACTATCTTCACCAATCATACCTGTATAGTAAGTCTCTATTCCATATTTTCCTAATGTTATTGCAGTTAAATTTCCTACACTATTCATAGTTTTTATAGATTCATTTATATAAAAATTATCACCATCTTTTGGAAATTCATTAAGTGGCATTATTATATCGTATATAGGTTTGCTAATAACCAATGTCTTCATAACCATCTTCCTATTCTATATCAATTATAATTTATATATAAGAAAAAAACAAGTGTTTTTCTTGAACTTGTCAATAAAAAGTAGACAGTAAAAAACATTTATTTAAACCCTAGTTGAGTTCTATACTCAATTGGGGTTT
>CAKOID010000046.1 GCA_934086355.1 uncultured Bacilli bacterium | reverse complement strand
TAATCTAAATTATATAATTCACTAATAATTAAAGACATATATTTAATACCAATATCACTTACAAATATTCTTTTAAAGAAAGTATCATAAAGAATATTTTTCAAGAATTATCCTCCCTTCTAGAAGGCAATATTTTTTGTAGCCTTCACTATATATTATTATGTATTTTTTTGTTTTTCCTTTTTTTTAATAGCAATTTCTTAATAAAATTTTAAAAAATATACAAATAAAAAATATCTGTATACAAATTTTTACAGATATATTTTTTTTGTTTTAAATAATATTTAAATGTAAATTTATATTTTAAAAGTTTAACAAACCTAAAAATTTTTTTAAACTATCACTTTTTGGTTTATTAAAAATATCATCAACACTACCAGTTTCAACTATTTTACCTTCGTTCATAAACATAACCTTAGTAGCAACATTTTTAATAAACTTCATTTCATGCGAAACTATAATCATAGTCATTCCATCATCAGCAATAGCTTTAATAACCTCTTCAACTTCTAATACCATTTCTGGATCTAATGCACTAGTTGGTTCATCAAAAAGTATTATTTTTGGTTTCATAATCAAAGTTCTAATTATTGCAACTCTTTGCTTTTCTCCACCTGACAATTCTTTTGGATAATTATCTATTTTATCAATTAAATTAAATCTTTTAAGTAATTCTTTTGCTTCCTTGATACACTTTTTTGTATCCATAATCTTTAATTTATTAGGAGCCAATATAATATTTTCTAAAACAGTTAAATTATCAAATAAATTAAATGATTGAAATACCATACCAATATGTCTTCTTACATCACTTAAATTCTTATTATTCATTAATTTAGTTCCAAGAAAAATGATTTCACCACTATCAGGAACTTCCAACATATTTAAACATCTAAGACAAGTACTTTTCCCACACCCAGATGGTCCTATTATTGCTAATCTATCACCATCATTAACTGAAAAACTAATATTTTTTAATACTTTTTTATCATTAAAACTTTTATTTATATTCTTAACTTCTAACATTATTTAACTTCCTTTCTAACTTACTAATTAGTTTAGCAAGTGATAAAGTTAATAACAAATATATTAATGCAACTATAATAAGTGGGAAGAAATAATCATAAGTACGTGATGCAATAATATCACTAGCTTTTGTAAGTTCTATAATACCTATATAAGCACCAACACTAGTTTCCTTTAATAATGTAATAAATTCATTACCTAAAGCAGGTAATATATTTCTAATCGCTTGAGGTAATATTATATTTTTCATAATAGTTCCATATTTCAAACCTAAACTAAGTCCTGCTTCCATTTGTCCTTTATCTATACTATTTATACCACTTCTAATAATTTCTGAAACGTATGCTCCACTATTAATACCAAAAGCAAGTATACCAACAATTAATATATTAATATCAACGCTCTTAAATATAACGTAATATATTATCATTAATTGTAATATAACAGGAGTACCTCTTATAATATTTACGTAACATTTAGAAATAAAATTTAATATTCCTAACTTCTTGTTATTTTCATAATAATTTCTAATTAATGCAACAACTATTCCAATAACTATACCAATAATAACAGCAAATATAGCTATTAAAATAGTATTAAATAATCCTTCAATTATATATTTATAACGATCTTCATATATTAAACTATAATATAATGTATTCTTTACCCATTCTAACATACAACCACCTACTCAGTATAATTTAAAACGTATTCATCAATTTTACCAGACTTTTTCAAATCTTCTATTACTTCATTTACTGTATCTAGTAATTCTTTATTATTCTTCTTAACTACCATACCATAATTTTCAGAAGATAATATTTTATTAAGTATTTTTAAATTAGTATTTTTACTTAATATTTGTTTAGCAGGTAATTCATCCATTACTACACAATCTACTTTATCATTCTTTAAGTCTTCTATTGCAGCTAAATATTTTTTTTGTCTAGTTATTGTAGCACTTTTATAATTTTTTGTTACAAATGTATCAGCTGTACTTCCAAGTTGTACTGCTATTTTTTTAGTATCTAAATCATCAAAGTCAGTTTCATTATCACTATCTTTAACAATTACAACAATTTTAGATGTAAAATAATCACTAGAAAAATCTACCTGTTTACTTCTTTCTTCTGTATAACTTATTCCAGCAGCACCAATGTCTGCCTTACCACTTTTAACTTCATTTATTATTGAATCGAAAGCAACATCTTTTATAACCAAAGTTTTACCCATTTTTTTTGCAATTTCTTTTGCTATTTCAACGTCTACTCCAACTATTTCGTTATTTTGATAATATTCAAAAGGTGCAAAACCTGCTTCTGTTACCATAACAAATTCATCTTTATTTCTACCACAACCACATAACATAATTAAACATAAACTTAATAATATAATTTTTTTCATATTTTTTAACACTCCTCTACATTAAAGATTATATCACATGCAAAAACGAATTAATAATATTTTTACTAATTCGTTTACATTTTTTAACTTAATTTAACTGTGTACGGATTTTCGTTTGTTCCATCTCCGCCATTTACTAGCACATTAGTTTTTAAATTAATAGTTGGTCGGAAGGAAGCTGAAATACTTGACACCTGAGTAGGATCAAAACCTCTAGGGTCAGCTGACCATACGCCCACACCCAAATTGCTATCAAACTCATATGGAGAAGGAATCCACCAACTAGTAGTTATAGATGAATTATATAAATAATATAAATTATTTGTTTTCGGATATCTATATGCACCTGCATATGTTACTTCGTCTGCAGAAAGCAACCCTATAGGATATTTTAAATTACCATTTGTTTGATTACCATTTGATAAAGTTGTAACATCTACTGTATATCTAGAATATGTATTTGTAGCACTTTCTGCACATTTAAATGTTGTTTCATTTGCTCCATAATATGTATAACTCGTTCCGTAACCTAGTTGAGCGTCAGGGTCTCCTTCTAATGTATTTTCTAACAAAATTGTTTTATTATAGCAAAATAATGTATCTGCTAGATAACTTGAATAATTAGTTTTTAAATTATCTTCATACCACTTATCTACCGCTGTTTTGATTGTGCTATCATTAATATTCTTATGAGTTGCATCATATGTTGTACTTCCAGGTGTTCCATACATATAACCTATATATGCATTATCATTAGAATTTGCATTAAATGCAGTTTTTATTACATTTCCACTTGAATCTTTTGCAACATCGTCTAATACAAGTCTAATTGAACCATCACCATTTATTCTTACTATTCGCCACAATATTAAATCGCCATTTTTATGAATAAGTGTGCAATTTACATTATATAAACTTGCACTTTGACACTCGCTTAAAGAAGAATATACCTCATAATCATCAGTAGAAGTATCATCATAAAATCCAAAAACGATATCTTTTTTATAAGTTAAATTACCAAAACTTACATAATTATCTATTACACTTCCTCTATAATAATAACTTGTTCCATAATCATCTGGAGCATTATTTAGTACTCTTTCATTTATAGTAGATTCTCCAGAACTGAAACTAAATGTTGTTACTTCACTACCAAATTGCGTTGAACCAACACCTAACATAACATTATCTATTATTGCTTTCTTTAATGTTCCTGTATCATTTTTATATGGATTATTTACTGTTAATGCATTTATATCTACTATATTTACTTTTGCACTAAATGTTTTATTCATATCTGTACTTTGATCAACATTCATTTCTTTATATGTTATTGTTAATTTGTATGCTTGTGTATGTGTTGTATCTATTGTATTTGTTACCATTACTGATAATGTGCTTGTACTTGGAAATTGTTTTTCTGTACTTACCCCATTACATGTTCCATCTACTGTACCTGTTATAGTTCCATCACTTGCTAAACTAAAACCTTCTTTTAGATATGAAGTACACGTTAATGTGTATACTAAGTCTTCTTGTCTTGATAATTCATTAACAATATTTTCTAATGCTGCACCATATGTAACATCACTATTACCTTTATTAGTTGCAGTAAATATTTTTTCTACAGAATAACCTGGTTCTGCATTGTTTATCCC
>CAKOID010000045.1 GCA_934086355.1 uncultured Bacilli bacterium | reverse complement strand
TTAATAAATATGATAGAAGTGATTTAATTAGATGTATTGAAAAGAATGATATGGTATTAGAAAAACTGTAAATAAATGTTATTTTGTGTATAACATTTATTTTTTTGTCGAAAAATGTTATTTGTGTGTTATAATTATTATGAATGATAATATGTTATAGAGTAGTGAGGTGTTAACATGAAATTAATTAAAAATATTTTGTTTGTTATTTTTATTAGTTTTATGTTTGTTTTGAGTGTTAATGCGGAAACAGGGTATACAACTGATAAAACTGGATTAAGTTTGAGAAATAGACCTAGTACAGCTAGTAAAGATTATATTATTACTACTATTCCTTATAATGAATATTTTTATATAAGTAATATGAATGCTGCAACTGGTGGTGGATGTAGTAAGGGGTGGTATTATGTTTATTATAAGGGTAATTATGGATATGTTTGTTCTGGACTTGTTGGAATATTAGGTGAGGCAGATACTAGCTATGATAGACCTTGGACTAGTCCTAAAAAAGCTATTGTTGGTGGTGCTAAATTTATTAGTAACGGATATATTTCTAAGGGACAAAATACCAGTTATTTGAAAAAATATAATGTAAATCCTAATAGTTTTTATTCATTTTATACACATCAATATATGGCAAATTTGAGAGCTCCTGCTAGTGAGGCTAATACTACATATAAATCTTTGTATGATAATAATTTGTTGGGTAATAGTTTTAACTTTTCTATTCCTGTTTATAATGATATGCCAGAAAGAAATTATTCATATAATGGACTTTATCAAGTTGATATTCCTACAACAGATGAGACTGATGATAGTTTTGAAAATATGATAAGAGATTTTCCTGATAGTTATAAACCTGCGTTGAGATATATTCATAAATTACATAATAATTGGACGTTTACACCGTTAAAAACTAATTTGAGTTTTAATGATGTGTTTGTAAATGAAAAATTGGTTTCAAGTATTGAAATAAGTGCTGGTGTTTGTGAAGGTAATCCTTATACAGTGACAGAAACTGGTTGGTGTATAGGAAATGATGATGTTACAAAATTCTTTATTGATCCAAGAAATTTCTTAACGGAAAAATATGTGTTTATGTTTGAAAATTTAGGATATAGTGACCTTTACAATGAAGATGCAGTTTATGGTGTAATTAAAGATACATTTATGAAAGGAAATTCTGAAATCGATAATCAAAGTTTTAAGAGTATATTTGTAGAAGCGGGTAAAACTGCTAGTGTGTCTCCTTTATATTTAGCTAGTTTAGCTAGACAAGAGAGTGGAACAGAAATTACTAATACTACTAGTGGTGAGGAATTTAGCTATGAAGGTTTTACTTATAAAGGGCTTTATAATTTCTTTAATATTGGTGCTAGTAGTGGAGAATCTAATCCTGCTTTAGCTGGATTGGTTTATGCTAATGGTGGTAGAGGAGTTAATAATGTAATTTCTCCTGATAATGGCGGTAATAATAATTCTGATAATAACGGTAATTCAGAAAATACAGATATAAATGTTTCAAATAATTTTATTGAAATGTTACAAGTTGGTAAAACTGGTGAATATTTAAGAGGATATGATTTAGGAACAACTGTAGAGAACATTAAAAATAAAGTTGGCAGTAGAGCAAATGTTGTTATTAAAGATTCAAATGGTTATGAGAAAAATGGTAATGATCCTATTGGTACAGGATACACAATAGAAATCAGTAATGGTAACTCTAAACAAACTTATACATATGTGATGTATGGTGATTTGAATGGTGATGGAGAAATAAATTCTGCTGATTTGTTAAAGATGAGACAATATTTATTAGGAAATAATAATTTAAGTGGAGCATTTTTAATTAGTGCATATTTAAACGGTGATAATGAAATAAATTCTGCTGATTTATTAAGAATAAGACAACATTTATTAGGTAGTGCTCCTATAGGACAATAGAAAGGGTATGTTATGAAAAAATTTAAATTAATTAGCTTGACATTATTAACTTTTATATTTGGTACTTTAAACGTTTTTGCAGCTGGAAGTGCAAGTTTAAGTGTTAATAAAGGAAGTATAGAAAATGGTAGTAGTGTTACTGCAAGTGTTACTGTAAAGAATACTGCTGCTTGGAATGTTACTATAACTAGTGCAGGTTCTACAAGTGGTTGTACTCAAAAATTTGTTGGAGATTCTGGTACTGGTGAAAATACTAGCAAAACGTTTTCTGTTACTTGTAAGTCAACAAGTACAGGTTTAATTAGTTTCACTATGAGTGGCGATATTACTAGTAGTGATGGTACAAATTCCAAAATTAGTGGTAGCAAACAAGTTACAGTTACTGTACCACGTGAAAAATCAAAAAATAATAAATTAAGTAGTTTAAGTGTTGAAGGGTATGAAATAAGTCCTAAATTTGATGCTAGTGTTAATGAATATACTGTTACAGTTCCATCTACAGTAGAAAAAATTAATATAAGTGCAAAGAAAGCTGATGGATATGCTAAATTAGATGGTACAGGTGAGAAAACTGTAGAGGAAGGTACTAACACTTTTGAAATTGTTGTAACTAGTGAAACAGGAGTTGCTAATACTTATAAATTAATTGTAAATGTTGAAGACCAAAATCCTATTGAAGTAGATGTTGATGGAAAAAAATATACTGTTGTTAAACTTGCTAAGGATTTAGAAAAACCTGAGTTATTTGATGATACAACAATTAAAATAAATGATATTGATATTCCAGCTTTTACAAATGAAGTTAGTAAGTATACTTTAGTTGGATTAAAAGATGAAAGTGGTAAAATAAGTTTATTCGTTTATAAAGATGGTAAATATACTAAATTTAATGAATTTAAGAGTGATAGTTTATCTATTATATTTATGGATATGAAGAAAGTACCCAAAGGTTTTATAAAAACTAGTACTAAAATTAATGAACAAAGTGTTGTTGCTTATAAATTAAAGGGTGATAGAAAATTATTATTATATGGAATTAATTTAGCAACTGGTAAAGAAAATTACTATACTTATGATAGTAAAGAAAAAACTTTACAAATTTTTGATAAAGATAAATATGAAGATAATTTAAAAGATGAAGAAACTAATAAATATATGATTTATGGTTTGTCTGGTGGTATTCTATTACTATTTATCTTACTTGTTTTAGTAAGTAGTAAAAATAGAAAATTAAAAAAATTACTTAATTTGAAGGATAAAAAATAATATTTTTATTCTTTTTTTATATATTATTTGTTGCTAATTGATATAGACAAACAATAGTACTTGTTATATAATTTTATTAACGAGGAATGATATATGGAAATAATAAAATTTAAGAAAGATAAAAATAATATATATAAGATTTATTTTGATGATGGTAATATAATTTCTTTATATGATGATGTAATTGTTAAATATAATTTATTAGTAAATAAAGTTATGGATATAGATAAATTTAATGAAATAATTAGTTATAACGATTTTCTAGATGGTTATTATAAATCTATAAAGTTTATTAATAAAAAATTGAGAACTGAATTAGAAGTAGAGAAGTATTTAAAAAAATTAGAAATAAAAAAAAGTGATATAGATAAGATAATTAAATTGTTATATAAAGATGGTTATTTAAATAAAGAAATATATTATAAAGCTTATATAAATGATAAGTATAATTTAAGTAGTGATGGTCCATTTAAAATAAAAAAGGACCTAATAAGTTTAGGATATAAAGAAGATGAATTTGATAAATATTTATTTAGTTTAGATTGGAGTAGCAAATTAGATAAAATTATAAATAAAAAGATTAAATTAAATCATAAGTTAAGTAATAATATGTTTAAAAACAAAGCATTAAATGATTTAATTAAAAATGGTTATGATAAGAAAGATATTGTTAATATATTAAATAATACTAGTTTTGATAGTGATATTGATTATTTAAAAAAAGAATTGCTTAAGATTAAAAATAAATATAGCAATAAGTATAGTGGTAATGAATTAGAATTTAAAATTATTAATTATTTATATAAAAAAGGATTTAATATAGAAGATATTAAGAGGTGTATGAATGAAGACTAAGTATGAAAGAATGAGTAGAGAAGAGAAAAAAGAATTATATAGTAAATATAAAGTTGAAAAGAAGGATTTAGCAAAAAAGATGAATAATATGTTTATATTAATTTATGTAAGTATATTTTATTCTATAATTGTTTTTATGTATGATTTCTTTTATAAGAATAGTAGAATTAATTATATTTTAGATATTGTTATATTTGTATTTTGTTTATTGGCTTTTTTAAAAGTATTTAATATTAAGAAAGAATTATTGAATAACTATGTCTTAAAGTTAGATGATAAAAGGAAGAAAGAAGTTTTAAAAAAATATAAAAAATAAAAAGATTGAGTATTGATTAAAATTTACTCAATCCTAATTTGTATTATAAACTCATAACTTGCTCTTCAGTTAAATCAGTAAGCTTCATAATTTTATCATTAGAAAATCCATCTAATTTTAAATTTTTAGCAATATCAAATTGTTTCTTTTCTTGGCCACGTTCAATTCCTTGCTCAATTCCTTGCTCAAACATTTCCTTCTTTTCATTTTCATGAAATTGTTCTTCATTGAACACTGGAAATATTTTTCCATCTTCGTATACCATCTTAAACATTTCTATCAT
>CAKOID010000044.1 GCA_934086355.1 uncultured Bacilli bacterium | reverse complement strand
CATATTTAAAAAACTCTCAAAGCCCTATAAATAAAGGGATTGGGAGCTTTTTTCTTCTAAAACTGTCAAATTCAGGATTATATAACACTCAAAAGGAAATTACAAATAATATTAGAAATTTTTTATCTAATAATACTAATTGTTTACATAAACCTCAATTAAAATTTTTACCAGAAGTTATTTTTGGTATGATTTCTTCTGAATCTTTAGTCGCTCAAGACATCTCTTTAAAACTTAAAGATGATTTTTCTCTAGTGCAAAATGATTCTACTATTAAAAGAATTCACAGACTTATGAAAAATGAAAGATACGAAGGTCACAATTTATTTAATCAAATTGTTAAACACATTATTTCAAACATGAAACTAAAACATGATGACAAGAGAGTTCACATTGTAATAGATCATATGTATAGTAAAGAAAATTATACTATTCTTATGGTTTCAATGCGTATTGGTAAACAAGGTATCCCTATTTATTTTCAATCTTTTGAAGGTTTTAATAATTCTGAAGCATACTTAAATTCTTTATTAATAAAGTCAGTTTATTATATTCATGAATTATTTAAAGATACAGATTTTAATTTAATTTTCTTAGCAGACAGATGGTTTAATTCTTATTCTTTATTAAACACTATTGATATTTTAGGACATACTTATGTTATTCGTTTAAAAGGAAATATTAATATACAAATTTTTGACAAAAAAGAAGGTCATAAAATAAGAAAACAAACTGGAGATTTAGCATCTTACCAATTCAAATCAAAAGTATATAAAAACGTTAAACTATATGAAAACCATGATTTTGAAACAAATATTATTAGAAGTAAAAGAAAAGGTGTTAGTGAATCTTGGATTATTGCAACTAATGGTGATGTTAAAAGAGCAATAAAAGATTATGGTTATCGTTTTGGTGGAATAGAAACAATATTTAAACATCAAAAATCAAATGGTTTTTATTTAGAAGATATTGTAAATGCATCTATGATATATTTTGAAAATTTATACTCAACTTTATGTATTACACTATTATTATTAACATCTATTGGAATAGAATATTCAAAGAATAATAGTTGTTATAAAAATATTAAAATAACAACACATAAAATTATAAAAAATCAAAAAATAAGAGTATTATCTGTAATAAGAACAAGAATAACTTTATTTAATTTAGCATTTAATTCTCCAAGATATATACGGTTGCCATTAAATTTTAATTTATATGATCTATAAACAAACTTAAATTTTTTAAAAATAAATTTTAAGTCTTTTAACGTGCAATAAATTATTAAATATAAAAAATTACAATAAATTTATAAAATATTGTAATTTTTTTTGATTATTTAATAACCATTTTATGCTTAAAAATGAATAAATTAATATACAACTAGGCGAAAAAAATTTTTTTCAACCCCAGTATTTTCGCAATGTCATTAACTTAAGAGTTGTTGTAAATTTAGGATTAACAAAAATGTCTATTATTATATAGATGTTTTTTTATTTTAATAATTGTTTGCATCAAAAAACACTTAATATTTTTTTAAATTGATTTTCGCTTATTAATTGGGTGTTTGTTTGTTAATTTTTTATTTTTACTTCGTTCACTCTTCCGTCCTTTTCTTATTGGTACTAAATTTTTTAATATATTATTAAATAATATTTCGCTTAATTCTTTTCTTTTAGTATCCTCTTCTTCTATTAATATTTTTACTAAAAATCTTTTTACAAAACCTACTGCCATATTAAAATTGATTTTCATTGGATGTTTATGTTCTTTTTGATTTATTTGAGTATTTAAGTCATTTTCTATTGAATGTATTATATTACATACCAGCATTTGAGAATATATTTCCTGGTTAATTATTGTTTCTTTACTACTTGATATGTTTGTTATCATCATACTTTCTTTTAATTCATGATAATTATTTTCTATTCCCCATCTTAATCTATATATTTCTTTTAAATCTTCGCTTGTAAATTCTTCTTGGGATAAATTAGTTATAAGTGTTTCGATTTCACCTGTATCTAATGTAATGTTAACAATCCTTATATTTATCGTTTTTCCTGATTCATAATATTTATATACTTCTTCATGTTTGTCTTTAAAATTTTTTACTCGATTATATTCATATTCTATTTCAACAATTTCATCGTCGCTAGTCATCTTAGATTGTTCTTTTTTTAATAATTGTCTATTTAGTCTTATTACAAAATTTTCTTTTTGTTTTAGCAAATAATAAAGCTGAGTTATGGAAAAATAGCCTCTATCCATTACATTAATTATTGGATTGTATTCTTTTATATATTTTGTATTTTTTATATGCCTTAATGCTAATTCTAGTTCTTGATGATTATATTCCTCAATCTCTGTATCAACTATATAATTATTTAAAACATCATAACAATTTGACAATTTAATTCTTGCAACCCTTGTATCATTCGTTGAATTTAAAGATTTGTATCTTTTTCGCGTTTGGGGTGTATTAGGAACTTCACAAGTGCTGCCATCTATTGCAAATAATAAATAATTTTTTATAGTTTTAACTTCATTTTGAAATTTACTATAAAAATCTATTAATGACTCTTTAGTTAAATCTTTAAATACATTTTCATCTAATTTTTCTCTTTGTTTTAAAAGAGCAGGACTACTTACTTCTTCTAAATTAAATTCTTTAATATAATCATATAATTCCATTTTTAATGTTTTCCCTCTATTATTTAATGTAAATAAAATCAAATCTTTAGCTTGTAATTTTCTATTTCGAGTGAAGTCTTTCTTATTTTTTCTACATTTTTCAACTAAACTATCACTATTAATTTTTCTTTTTAATTCATTCATATTATACATCAAATACTTCATTTTTTCCTCTTCATTCCAATTTTATTTTACCAAAAAAATATAGAATATTACATTCTATATTTATTAACCTCATATTTACAACAATTCTTAAGTTAATGACATTGGTATTTTCGGCACTTTTTTAAAAACTGTCAGTTAGTAAGTTACTGTATATGGATTTTCTTTTGTTCCGTCTCCCCCATTTATTAGCACACTAGCCTTTAGATTGATACTAGGGCGGAAAGCGCTAGTGAACTCGACGTTGACGCTGACGTTGTCGTTGCCGAAGTAACCAGTCGAACCATTAACGTACCACTCAAGCGCGCCTGAACCATCATAGTAGCTCGGAGACGAAAGCCACCAATTAGAAGTTATAGATGAATTATATAAATAATATGATTTATTTTTTTGATTATCTTTATATGCTCCTGCATAAGCAACTTCATCCGCAGTTAATAATCCTACTGGATATTTTAAATTACCATTTGTTTTATTTCCATTTGATAAAGATGTTTCATTTACCGTAAATCTTGAAAATGTATTATTTGCATTTTCTGCACATTTGTATGTTGGCTTTGATGTTGTTATAGTTGTTGTTCCTGTACTATAGCGTAATCTCTCTGTTGATGCATAATATGTTTTATTTGTTCCATAACCTAATTGTGTTATAACTCCACCTATTCCATTTGATGCAAGTGTTTTATCATTACAAAACAATGTATCTGCTAAATAATTTGCATAATTAGTTTTTAGATTATCTTCATACCATTTATCTACTTTTTGTTTTATTGTACTATCATTAATATTCTTGTGTGTTGCATCATATGTTGTACTTCCTGGTGTTCCATACATATATCCTACATAAGCATTGTCATTATAACTAGTATTAAATACAGTGCTTATAGGACTTCCACTTGAATCTTTTGCAACATCATCAAGTATTAATCTAATAGATCCATCACCATTTATTCTAACTATTCTCCATAACTTATCAGCGAATGATACATAATTATCTGTTACTGCTCCACGATAGTAATATGTTGTTCCATAATCATCTTTTGCTATACTTAAAGTAGACTCAGGTTTAATTTCATCGATTTCAAAAGTCAAAGTATTATTTGTTGAATCATAACTTAATAATTTTTTTGTCCAAACTGAACATTGGTCGTATACATATTTTCCTACTGCTTCGTCATATGAACTAACACTACTACCAGATTGTGCAGCAGATTCACTATCTCCTACCAACCATGGAGTATAACCAGAGCACAAACTACTAGTTGTTACAGATTCTTTTGTTGCTTTTCCAGTTTTATATTCAGATATTCCTTCTCCAGGTTTAACTTTAGGAACAGCAAGTAATTCAGTTCCGTTAGTTTTATTCTTAGCACTTTCAATTATATTGTATACTAAACTATTTTTATTACTTGAATATGGATTTTCTACTTGTGTTATATCTTTTATATTTATTTTTGCTTGTAATGTTTTTCCCATATCATTTGATTGATCTATTCCAGTGTCTATATACCACATTTTTAATGTATATGTTTGTACATCAGTAACATCTATACTATTAGATACTAGTATTCCACCATTTATTGGAAATGCTGTTTGTGTACTTACACCATCACAATTAGTTCCATCTTTCTTTGTACAAGTTAATGTATATCTAAAGTCATTACTTTCAAATGTTGTTGTAGTACCATCAGTTGATTTAGTAATACTAACATTTTCTATCACTACTACATAACTAGTATTAGCATTACCTTCATTTGTTACTGTAAATGTTTTAGAACCTATTTCATTACTACTAGGTTCTAGTACTAAATCTTTTCCTAGTATCTCTGCACTATTATCACTATACTTTATTTGTAAATTAGCTGTTGTTACACTTATAGATTTTTCATTAGTATTACCAGTTATTTTAGTTAAAAAATATGCATATGTTAAACCTACTAATATCATTAGTACTAAAAATATACCTGTTATACTAACTATTATTTTTTGTCTTTTAGACATATATATCACTCCTACTCTCTTAATCTAATAAAATTATAAAATAAAAAATGATATATTTCAATCATTTTTAAAACATTTTATTCGTTAACGAAATATTATTATAAATAAACTTTTAATTTATCAATACTCTTTTGTTGATATTCTTTAAATTCTTCTCCTAATTTAATTAATTTTTTATCAATTCTATCTTTATAATTATCTAACTTTTTACTAACACTAAGTACTTCCATAGTCATACCTTGTATTAACATATCAGCAATACGACTATCACTATTATCTTTCATAATTTCCATATTTATACCTAAATAAGCACCCATTTTACTAATTAAAGGTTTACTTTCTATATTATATTTATT
>CAKOID010000043.1 GCA_934086355.1 uncultured Bacilli bacterium | reverse complement strand
ATTTTTAGCATTCTCTATTATATTATAAGCTAAACTACCTGAATTATTAGAATATGGATTTTTTATTTGTGTTATATCTGTTATATTTATTCTTGCTTCTAATCTTTTATTCATATCTTTTGTTTGATCAATTCCTGTATCTATATACCATAATGTCAAAACGTATGAATGAACATCATTAACTGATATACTATTCGAAACTAAGAAACCACCCTGAATTGGAAATATACTTTGAATTGATTCTCCATTGCATGTTTTACCATTTTTTCTAACACAAGTTAATGTATATCTAAAATCATTAGATTCAAATGTAGTTGTTGTTCCATCTGTTGCATTTGTTACTTTAACACTATCTATAACTACCAAATAGCTTGTTTTTGCATTACCTTTATTAGTAACGGTAAAAGTTTTAGTACCAATTTCTTTTTCACTATTTGGTTCTAGTATTAAGTCTTTTCCTAATATCTCAGCACTATTATCTTCATATACTATTGCTAAGTTTGCTGTTGTTGCACTTATAGATTTTGAATTAGTATTTCCAGTTATTTTAGTTAGAAAGTAAGCATAAGTTAGTCCTACTAATATCATTAATACTAAAAATATTCCTGTTATACTAACTACTATTTTTTGTTTACGATTCATATCATCACTCTCCTTCTTTATTTTAGACAATGTTATTATAATAAATATTTAATATCTTTTGAACGTGCTTGTAGTACTTATATTAAATCATATTTAAATATAATAATTGTCATTTTTTAATACACAAAAAAGACTATATATTCTTACTTCTTTATAACCCCCCCCCCCGAACAAATCTTCGAGGTCGGGAGAGAAGTTATACAGTCTCATTTTCATCTTTTTTATGAATCGTAAATTTTTAATAGGTATCACTACCCTAATAAAAATATATCATTTTTTATATCTGATATCAATAGTTTTTTATTAATTTTTTAATTACTTAATTCATGAATAATTATACTAGTAGCGACACCTACATTTAAACTTTCACAACTATTATTCATTTTTATATACGCAAATAAATCACATAAATCTAATAATTCTTTGCTTACTCCATTACCTTCATTGCCAACTAATAAAGCAAACTTTTTAGATTTAATATTTTTAATATCAGTACCACCATCAACCTTAGTACCAATTATTTCATATCCATTAACTTTCAATTCCAAAATTACATTTACTAAATCTTTTTTTATTATATTAATATTATTAACCATTCCTTCACTAGCACGTAATACTTTTTCATTATAAACATCAACTGTGCCATTACCAAAAACAATACTATCTATATTAAACGCAGCAGCACTTCTAATGATAGTACCTACATTCCCAGGATCCTGTACACCATCTAGTAATATTACATTACCATTAATAGCCCTCTCTTCTTTCTTTTTTACAACTGCTACTACATTTGGTAAAGTTTTTAAATTAGTTAATTTTCTCATAACAGTATCAGTAACAATAGTAACATTACCATAACAATTTTCTTTATCTTCAAGTAAAAATATATCAACAACATTTCTTTCTTTAATAGCTTCCCTAACCAAATGATCTGTAGATACTAAATACAAATTAGATTCATCTCTATATTTTTTTTGTAATAACTTACTATATTTTTTTATTTTTTCATTACTAACACTATTAATCATTTTAACCTCTTTCTAGCTAATTTATAATATGGATAATATTTTTCTACTTCCATCCAAAAGTTTTTACTATGATCCATATATTTAAAATGACATAACTCATGAACAATAACATAATCTATCAAACTAACATCTTTATGTATAAGTTCTGTATTTAATGTAACAGTCATACTTGATTTATTACAAACACCCCATCTAGTTTTCATATGTCTTATTCTCAATCTAAATTTTGGTAAATCATCAAACTGTATCATCAATCTATCTAATCTATTTTTAAATACACTTAAACTATTCTTTTCCAAATAGTTATTTATTTCTTCTACACTAGGCCCATATATATTAAGTCCATCAATATATATTTTATCACCATATATATAATTCATTTTACTGCCTAAATAATATATATCATTTTTTACATTTACTTTATTTAGCATATTATTATACATTCTTATAATACTATTCTTATTATCATTAAGTAACTTTTCTATATATTTATCACTACATAAATATCCACAACTAACATAAAGTTTTAAATCTTCTTTTATTCTAAAATATATATTTTTTATTTTCTTTCTTTCAATAATAACATCTATATCAATATCATCAAACGTATATTTCATTATTCACCATTTTTATTTTTAAATTGAATCACTATAGGTGTACCAACTAAATCAAAAGATTCCCTTATTTTATTCTCTAAATATCTTTCATAACTAAAATGTACTAATCCTTTACTATTTACATTAAAAGTAAACTTAGGTGGTTTAATTCCACTTTGGTTAACAAAATATATTTTAAGTCTTTTTCCTTTATAACTTGGTGGCATATGTAACATATATGCATCTCTTATAACATCATTTAATACACTAGTTTTTATTTCCTTAGTACTAGATTCATATGCTTTAATTACTTCTGGCATTAATGTATGTATTCTTGATTTAGTTTTAGCACTTAAAAACACTATATTTGCATATGGAACAAATTGAAAATGTGCTCTAATATCTTTTGTCCATTTTTTCATTGCTTGATCTTTATCAGTAACAGTATCCCATTTATTAACTACCAACACTATTGCTTTTCCAGCATCTATTGCATAACTAACTATGTGTTTATCATGTTCTATAATACCTTCTTCTGCATTAATAACAACAACACATACATCACTACGTTCTATAGATTTTAAACTTCTTATTAAACTATATTTTTCTACTTCTTCATATACTTTACCTTTTTTTCTCATTCCAGCAGTATCTATAATAGTATAATTTCTTTTTTCGTAACTAAATTTAGTATCTAATGAATCTCTAGTCGTACCAGCTATATCACTTACTAAACATCTTTCTTCATTTAATATAGCATTTACTAAACTACTTTTACCAACATTAGGTCTACCAATTATACTAAATTTTATATCACTATCATTTTCTTCTGTTGTATAAGGATTAAAGTCTTCAGTAATACAATCTAATAATTCATTTATTCCTCTTTTATGTTCTCCACTAATCATAATCATATTATCAAGACCTAATTCATAATAAGAATAAATATTATTTTCATGATGTTTATCATCTATTTTATTAATTGCAACAATAACTTTTTTATCAGACTTTAATAAATAATCTCTTATCTTTAAATCATTAAGTGTTAAATCTTCTCTACCATCAACAACAAATACAATTACATCACTTTCTTCCATAGCAAGTTCTGCTTGTATTTTTATAGATTGATTAAAATCTTTAACTTCTAAATCTATTCCACCAGTATCTATTAAATTAAAACTTTTATCTTTATAATTCACTATACCATATATTCTATCTCTAGTAACCCCAGGCATATCAGCAATAATAGATTTTTTTTCATTTATCAATCTATTAAATAATGTACTTTTACCAGTATTAGGTCTACCAATTAAACATACCGTTTTACGCATAGTATCACTCCCTTTAACTAACGAAATTATTTTAACATATTAAACATCTTTTAACAACTAAAATGCAAAGATTAAATAATATAACCTTTGCATTGATAATTTTAATATCCAAAATAACCATCTGGATATAACCATTCATAAAAATCTTGAGTACATCTATCAGGATAACTTGCACAAAAATCTTTTGAAGAAGGTGGTGTGTAAGACTTATCATAATCCTCTTTTCCTGTACTATTATAACCATCATTATAGATAGATATTTGAGCCCAATTTAATGTTACAAATGAATTGGATAAATTTTCAAACATTTTATTTAAAGATTCATCTTTCATTTTATAACTTGAATATATATAATAATCTCCTGCCGTCAAATTTTTTGAATCTATATATTCATATCCAGAATTTGTATTTTTAGCAAAATAAAGATTTATTTTATAATTATCACTAGGTATACATGTTACAAATTTATTATTTTCATCTTTTATATACGATAAAGAAAACGCTTTACCATCAATTGGAACTAAATAGCAATAAGGTATTTCAATAATCTTTAAAATTTTCTCATATTCTTTAGAATTACCTGCTTTATCACTAATTTTCAAAACAAAGTTATTTATGTTACTATTTTTATACATTTCTTTAATCGATTTATCCGAAGTTTGATTGTTAACATAAAAATCATTATCTATAATATTTTGAAGTAAAGTAAAGCTATTATCATCTTCCATTTTTTTAAATATTTCTTCATCAGATAAGCCCAAATATTTCAAATCAAGATTAATATCAAACACTGCATATTTTTGATTTTTAGGCAAATAAAATTCATTATCACCTTGATTAAAAATTTGTTTGTTTTCTTTTGCAACATACAATTTTAAATCTTTTTCATCAACAACTTCAAAAGTATCTAAATCAATAATAACCGGAGGATCATTATCAATTGCATTTTTTAAAGCATCTTTATCACTACAATATTGTTTAAAATCATAAGTTGTTTCATTTACAGCAACAGGGAATTCATTATCATTCCACAAATAGTAATAAAGTATATCAAAAATTTCATTTTTATCTTTAAATTGAAAATCTGACAAAGTTATTTCTTGTTTGGAAATTTTATTTATAAGATCCAAAACTACTTCATTTTTTGGTAATTTACATTTTTCATTATTTGATGGTTCTTCATTATTATCAGATATCTTACTTTCTTTATCATAAACTGCATAAATACGACCATATTTTTTATATATGATAATTTTTTTATTATTCAAATAATTTGATTTATTAGTAGGATCTACAATATATTTTTTACCATCTTTTTCTTCATCAGCATTTATATAAGAATCAGTATCATCGTTACCAAGCAATGTTTCTACCGTGACATTTTTATTATAATAGTAACAATTTTTTTTAGCAGTTTTATTGTCATCACAACAATACTTATAATTATTATCACCACACTTATCATTAGTTATTAAAATAAAGTCTTCCTTATGATCTTGTCCATATAATATAGCTGCCTTCTCTATATTTTTTACCTTAGTAGCAAGAGTTTTTTCCTTAGCTTTCTTCTGTCCTCTAATAACACCCGTAGTTGCTATTCCAAGTATCAATCCTATCAACACAATAACAGAAAGTAACTCAATTAATGTAAAACCTTTTTTATTCATAAATATCATATCCTTCATACTAAATATATAATAAAATCATAATTCATGCAAGAAAATTTAAATAATTTTTACATATTCAAATTTAATACAATTTTTTTATATTTGTAAAAAAATGACTACAAAATTTTCATATCTGTTTAAAATATAAAAAAAATTTAAAAAAATGCACGAAAAAAAAAGGAAAAACAAATTTTTCCATAATAATATATAGTGTAGGAGATAAAATGAGGA
>CAKOID010000042.1 GCA_934086355.1 uncultured Bacilli bacterium | reverse complement strand
GAGATACATAATGAAAACATAGAAAGGATGATAGAAATGTTTAAGATGGTATACGAAGATGGAAAAATATTTCCAGTGTTCAATGAAGAACAATTTCATGAAAACGAAAAGAAAGAAATGTTTGAACAAGGCAAAGAAAAAAAACAATTTGATATTGCTAAAAATTTAAAATTAGATGGATTTTCTAATGATAAGATTATGAAACTTACTGATTTAACTGAAGAACAAGTCATGAATTTATAAATGATATAATTAACTGCTAATTTATAAAGGTTAGTAGTTTTTTAATTATAAAAATTTTAATTAATGTCTTATTTGTTATTAAAAAGTTGTAAATAATGATAAATTTTAATATAAAAAATAAAATTTATATGTTATACTAATTGTATAGAATAGAAGGAGAAGAATTATGAGTGTGATAAATGTAAGAAGTGAAATAGCACCACTTAAAAAAGTGTTATTACATAGACCTGGTAATGAGTTATTAAATTTAACTCCAGATACATTAAGTAGATTATTATTTGATGATATACCATATTTACCAGATGCTATAAAAGAACATGAAGAATTTGTTACTATACTAAGAAGTAATGGAGTCGAAGTAGTGTTCTTGGAAGACTTAATGGCTGATGTATTAAGTCTTAGTAGTGAAATAGAAGATAAATTTATAAGACAATTTATTTATGAAGCGGGTATACGTACTCCTAAATATAAAAATTTGGTTTATGAATACTTAAAAAGTTTTATAAATAAAAAAGAATTGGTTTTAAAAACTATGGAAGGTATTAAAATAGGAGATATTAGTAGAAAGAAAAGGGAAGTAGAAAAATCTTTGGTAGACTTAGTTAGTGAAGAATCAGAATTTATTGCTGATCCTATGCCAAATTTATACTTTACTCGTGATCCATTTGCTAGTAGTGGTAATGGTATTATTTTAAATAAAATGTATTCCGTTACTAGAAATAGAGAAACTATTTATGCTGAATATATATTTAATTACCATCCTGACTATAAAACAGATGTAAAAAAATATTATGATAGATATCTTTCTTATCATATTGAAGGTGGAGATGTTTTAAATTTAAGTGAACATGTACTTGCTGTTGGTATTAGTCAAAGAACTGAAGCTGCTGCAATAGATGAACTTGCTAAAAACATGTTTAAAGATCCAGAGTGTATGATAGATACTATACTTGCATTTAATATTCCAGAAAGTCGTGCATTTATGCATTTGGATACTGTATTTACTCAAATAGATTATGATAAATTTACATATCATCCTGGAATAATGGATACATTACAAGTTTTTGAAATAACTGAAGGAGATATACCAGATAGTGATGAAGACTTAAATGTTGTTGAAGTAAATGGAAGTTTAGAAGAAATATTAGAAAAATATTTAGGAAGAAAAATAGAATTAATTCCATGTGCTGGTGGAGAAAAAACAAGTAGTGAAAGAGAACAATGGAATGATGGAACTAATACATTAGCAATTGCACCTGGTGTAGTTGTTGTATACAATAGAAATAATATAACAAATAATATTTTAAGAGAACATGGACTTAAAGTTATTGAAATGAGTAGTGCTGAATTATCTCGTGGTAGAGGAGGTCCTCGTTGTATGAGTATGCCTTTAGTAAGAGAAGATTTGAGTATTAAAAACGAAGTAAAAGAAGATATAGAAACGTTTGATGTACCCACCTACGGAAAGGATGAAGAAAATGAATTTAACTGGCAGGAATTTTTTAACATTAATTGATTATACTCCAGAAGAGATTAGATATTTATTAGACTTATCTAAAGATTTAAAAGAAAAGAAGAAAAATAATATTCCTCATGAATATTTAAAAGGTAAAAATATAGTACTTTTATTTGAAAAAACTTCTACAAGAACACGTTGTGCTTTTGAAGTTGCTGGTAGAGATTTAGGTATGGGAGTTACATACTTAGATCCTGGTAGCAGTCAAATGGGTAAAAAAGAAAGTATTAGTGATACTGCTAAAGTACTTGGTAGAATGTATGATGGAATTGAATATCGTGGATTTGAACAAAGCATTGTAGAAACACTTGCTAATAATGCAGGAGTTCCTGTATGGAATGGTTTAACTACAGAATTTCATCCTACTCAAATGTTAGCAGATGTACTAACTGTTGAAGAAAATTTTGGCCATTTAAAAGGCATAAAATTAGTATTTATGGGTGACGCTAGAAATAATGTCGCAAATTCATTAATGATAGTTTGTGCTAAGATGGGAATGCATTTTGTAGCTTGTGCTCCTAAAAGTTTATGGCCTAATTTGGATTTAGTTATTAAAGCAAAAGAGATAGCTAGTACTACTGGAGCTACAATTAACTTTACAGAAGATGTTAATGTTGGTACAAAAGATGCAGATGTAATTTATACTGATGTTTGGGTTTCTATGGGAGAACCAGATGAAGTATGGAATGAAAGAATTAAATTACTTAGTGCTTATCAAGTTAATGATAATGTTATGAAAAATGCTAAAGATAATGCAATATTCTTACATTGTTTACCATCTTTTCATGATTTAAATACTACTATTGGTAAAGATGTTTATGAAAAATTTGGACTTAAAGAAATGGAAGTTACTGATAAGGTATTTAATTCAGATAATTCTAAGGTATTTGATCAAGCAGAAAATAGGATGCATACAATAAAAGCAGTTATGTATGCTACAATGAAAGATGAGTAAAATAGTAGTTGCGCTAGGTGGAAATGCTTTAGGTAGTAATCCTAGTGAGCAATTAAAAATATTAGAAAGTGTAAGTAAAATTCTTGTAAGTTTAATAAAAGATGGTAATAAAATTGTACTTACACATGGAAATGGACCACAAGTTGGGGCAATAAATTTAGCTATGGAATATGCTTCAAATGGTAAAGTTAAAACACCTTATATGCCTTTTAGTGAATGTGGTAGTATGAGTCAAGGTTATATTGGTTACCAATTACAACAATGTTTGCAAGATGAGTTAGAAAGACAACACATTGTTAAAAATTGTGCAACTTTAATAACACAAGTCCTAGTAGACAAGAAAGATAAAGCCTTTAAAAATCCTACAAAACCAATTGGAAGCTTTTATAATAAAAGTGAAGCTTTAAAAATTGAAGAAGAAAAAGGCTATGTAATGAAAGAGGATGCTGGGCGTGGGTATAGGAGAGTAGTACCGTCTCCTGAACCTATAGACATCATTGAAAAAAATATTATTCGTGAGTTAGTAGATAACGACAATGTTGTAATAGCGTGTGGTGGTGGCGGAATACCAGTTATTAAAACAAATAAAATTGAACTTTTAGCTGGTGTGGACGCTGTGATTGATAAAGATAAAACATCGAGTTTACTTGCAAAACTTATTGATGCAGATAAGTTATTAATATTAACTTCTATTGATAAAGTATATATTAATTTTAATACTGAAAATCAAAAAGGTTTAGATGAAGTTGATATTGATGATTTAAAATATTTTATCAAATCTAAAGAATTTGCAAGTGGCAGTATGCTTCCTAAAATAGAAGCGTGTATGTCATTTGTCGAAAATGATGATAAAAAAGTTGCAATTATTAGTTCGCTTGAAAATGCTCATGATGCTATACTTGGTAAGTCTGGTACAATAATAAAAAGGAGGAAATAAAAATGGCAAAAAAGAAAAAGAAAACGATGTTATCGGCTTTTTCAATTATTCTTATACTAATATTTGGTTTAGGAATATTATCACACTTACTTCCAAATGCTAAATTTGTAGGTGAAACAATAGTTAATGGAAGTGGTACTGTTGGTGCTAAATTATCAGATATTTTGATGTCACCAATATTAGGTTTCGAAGATGCAGTTGATGTATCAATATTCATAATGGTTTTAGGAGGTTTCTTAGCTGTTATTAATAAAACTGGTGCACTTGAAACTGGTATTAAAGCCCTTGTTCAAAAATTAAAGGGAAGAGAATTATTATTAATTCCAATCTTGATGTTTATATTTTCTGTAGGTGGTACAACTTATGGAATGCTTGAAGAAACTGTAGGTTTTTATGTACTTTTGGCAGCAACAATGATGGCTGCTGGAATGGATCCAGTTGTAGGAAGTGCTACTATCTTGCTTGGCGCCGGTAGTGGTGTCTTAGGTTCAACTATAAATCCATTTGCAACTGGTGCTGCAATAAGTGCTTTACCTGATGGTATTAAAGCTAATCATGGTATTGTAATATTTATAGGTATAATATTATGGTTGGTATCTTTAGCAATAAGCTGTTTCTTTGTATTACGTTATGCTGCTAAAGTAAAACGTGATAAAGGTTCAACAATAATGAGTTTAAGAGAACAACAAAATGCTGAAAAGAAATTTGGTAAATATGAATCTAAAGGTCAAGAAAAAGTAGTATTAACTGGTAAACAAAAAGCAACATTATATTTATTTGCTTTAACATTTGTTGTAATGATAGTTGGATTTATTCCATGGGGTGAATTTAACATTACTATATTTGATAAATTTACTGGATGGCTTACTGGCGCTAGCTTAGGTAATTGGTGGTTCTATGAATCTGCTTTATGGTTCTTAGTTATGTCAATTATAATTGCTATAATTAATAAGTTTGGAGAAAAAGGATTTGTTGATACATTTGTTGATGGTGCTGATGATATGATTGGTGTTATTCTAATTATAGCTGTAGCACGTGGAGCAAGTGTATTAATGAAAACTACTTATTTAGATAATTATATAATTTATAATGCTGCAAATATGTTAGCAAAATTACCAGAACTTGCATTTGTTCCATTAAATTATATATTACATATAGTATTATCTATTTTAGTTCCATCTAGTAGTGGACTAGCAACACTATCTACTCCAATTATTGCACCACTTGCAGCACAACTTGGTTATAGTACTGAAGTTTCAGTTATGACTATGGTTTCTGCAAATGGACTTGTAAATTTAATTACACCAACTTGTGGAGCAATAATGGGTGGATTAGCATTAGCAAAAGTAGAATATTCTACTTGGGTTAAATTTGCTTTTAAAATAGTACTTACAATAGCAATTGCTAATATAATAATATTGTCATTATTTGCACTTGTTATGTCTTAATAAAATTGATAGATTTTTCTATCTTTTTTTTATTGAAAAAAATACAAAAAGAATGTAAAATATATTTAGGATAGAAAAGAAATTTTGTGTCTTAATGTTTTAGTTTATGATTCATAAAAAGTTTAAAGTTATATCTCTTTCCCAACTCCCCAAATTGTTGGGGGAGGGGTATAAGAAATATAATTTTTTGTGTATTAAAAGGAGAGTGATGATATGAATCGTAAACAGAAAATAACAGTTAGTATAACAGGAATAATTTTGGTTAGTTTAATCTTAATAGGTTTAACATATGCTTACTTTCTAACTAAAATAAGTGGTAATACTAATTCAAAATCTATAAGTGTAACAACAGCTGATTTAAAACTTGTATATAATGATGGAAGTGACGGAGTAATAGGTGGAGAACTAATTGAACCCAGTGATATGGTATATACGAAAACATTTACTGTAAAAAATGAAGGAAATACAAATATAGAATATGGAGTATATTTAATAGATGTAAT
>CAKOID010000041.1 GCA_934086355.1 uncultured Bacilli bacterium | reverse complement strand
TTAAATTATATTACTATTGATTCAAAAACAATAGATATTGATGGAAGATTAATAAAGGGTTTACTGCAGTTAGATGATAAAATAATTTTATTAATAAATCAAGTATACAACATAGATAGTAATGGCAATAGTAGAAATATGAATAACACAGAAATTATATCTTTATTAAATGAACTTGATATGAAAACAAGTGTCTTCTATAATGAAGAACCTAAACTATATACGAAAAAACGAATATAATTAAAATTATTAAAATTATATTTGTTTTTTATTTAATATAAACATATATATATATTTAATTAAATAAATGATATAATTAAGTAGTGATAGTATGAAAAAAGATTATAGTGATAAAAAATTTTATTTTATTATTAGAAAATTAATATGTCCAATATTTAAATTGATTTTTAGACCAATTATAATAAATAATGATGTTATACTACCTGAAGGTAAAATTATATTAGCAGGTAATCATACTAGTATATTAGACCCTATATTATTAATGTCAACAACTAAAAGACATATACATTTTTTAGCAAAAAGTGAATTATTTAAAGGACCAAAAAAAATTATATTTGATAATTTAGGGTTAATTCCTGTAAATAGAAAAATAAAAGATAAAAATGTATTAAAAGAAGCTAAAGAATATTTAGAAAATAATAGAGTAGTAGGAATATTTCCGGAAGGAACTACTGAAAAAGAACAATATCCACATTTATTACCTTTCAAAGTAGGTGCAGTTAAATTAGCAACAGATACAAGTACTAAAATTATTCCATTTAAAATTATTGGAAAATATAATTTATTTAAAAGAGTAAAAATTGTATTTGGAGAACCATTTATAACTGAAAATAACATAGAAAAAGATAATGAAAGGTTATATAATATAATTAATGATATGAAAGGCAGTGATTAATATGCTATTTAATTTATTTAGAATAAAAAAAGAAATACCAGCTCCATGGAAAAAATATTATACTGAAGAAGAATTGAATTATAGAATACCCAACATAACTATATATGAACAAGTAAAAAGAGCGTGCATTAAATATCCAAACGAATATGCAATAGAATATTTAGGTAAGAAAATAAAATATAAAACATTCTTAAAAAAGATAGATAGATGTGCAATTAGTTTTAAATATAGTGGTGTAAAAAAAGGAGATATTGTTTCAATATGCTTACCTAACACTCCTGAAGCATTGATAGCACTTTACGCATTAAATAAATTAGGTGCAGTAGCAAACATGGTACATCCGTTGTCAGCAGAACAAGAAATAAAAGATGCTTTAGTATCTACAAAAAGTAAATACTTAATAATAATAGATATGTGTTATTCAAAAATAAAAAATATAATATTATCAACTTATGTAAAAAAAGTAATTTTTGTTTCAGCATCAAATTCTATGAAGTGGTATATGAAATTACCATATAAAATATCAAATATAAAAAAATTTGAACATTATCATATAAATAAAATATATACAACATGGAATTTATTTAATAAAAGAGCATTACTAGTTAATAAAAATAAAGTAAAATTTAAAAAATACACAAAAAATACACCAGCAGTTATTTTACACAGTGGTGGAACAAGCGGAAAACCTAAAAATGTAGTAATACAAAATAGAGCATTTTTAATGCTTACAGAACAAGATAAAATAATAGTAAAAGATATGAACGTAGGAGAAGGATGTCTTGCCATAATGCCAAACTTTCATGGATTTGGTTTAGCAGTTTCAATGCATGTACAAATATCATGTGGATATAAATGCATATTAGTACCAACATTTGATTCAAAGAAATTTGACGTACTATTAAATAAGACAAAGCCAAGTATAATATTTGGAGTACCTACATTATTTGAATCATTAATAAATAGTAATAACGTAAAAAACTTAGATTTATCTTGCCTAAAATATGTTATTAGTGGTGGAGATACACTTACTAAAACTTTAGAGGACAGTATTAATAAATATTTAAAAGAACATAATGCAAATACTATAGTAACACAAGGATACGGTCTTACAGAAGCCTTGTCAGCAGTAGCATTAGGATATAAAAATGTTAATAAAAGTGGATCTGTAGGAGTTCCACTTCCTGGAAATTACATTAAAATAATTAATCCAACAACAAGAAAAAGATGTGAATATGGTGAAATAGGAGAAATATGTATTCATAACAAAGGACTAATGTTAGGTTACTTAAACAATGATAGAGAAACAAATGAAGCGTTACAAGTACACGATGATGGACATGTTTGGTTACATACAGGAGACTTAGGTTACATGGATTCTGATGGATTTACATTCTATAAAGGTAGAATAAAAAGAATGATAATATGTAGTGGTTACAATGTATATCCAAGTCATGTAGAAAGTGTAATAGAAACACATAGAGCAGTACTACAATGTACAGTTGTTGGAATGCCACATCCTTATAAAAAAGAAGTACCAAAAGCATTTATAGTACTTAAACCAGGTTTTCATGGATTATTTATAAAACAAGAAATAAAAGAATTTTGTAAAAAAAATCTTGAACATCATATGATTCCATATAAATTCGTATATAGAAAAAATCTCCCAAAAACAAAAATAGGTAAAGTAGACTTTAAAAAATTAATGGAAGATGATGGAGTAGATGATGATGAATAAAGACGTACCAATACTTTATAAAATATTAAGACCTATCTTAAAACCAATATTTTTACTATATTACAATCCTAAAATAATAAACAAAGAATATATTCCAAAAAAAGGTGCTACTTTGATAGTAGGAAATCATAAACATTTATACGATCAATTCTTAACTATTTCAGCAACCAAAAGAGGAATACATTATATGGCAAAAAAAGAATATTTTGATTCAAAAAAAACAAGATGGTTCTTTAAACATACAGGATGTATCAGTGTAGATAGAAAAAATAAAGATAATGCTGCAGTAGAAAAAGCTTTAGAGGTATTAAATGACGGAGGAGTAATAGGTTTATTTCCAGAAGGTACAAGAAACAAAACTAAAGAATTCTTATTACCATTCAAATTTGGTGCCGTTTCAATGGCTAAAAAAACAGATTCATACATAGTTCCTTTTGGAATAACGGGTGATTATAAATTTAGAAGTAAAAATCTAATGATAAGATATGGAAAACCATTCAAAGTAACAAATATGGATTTAGAAGAAGCAAACAACAAATTATATAAAGAAGTAGAAAGGTTAATGAAGAAAAATTTAAAAAAATAAAAAAATAATAGAAGAATTTAAAAAATTTATAAGTAAAGGAAATGTAATAGATTTAGCAGTAGGTGTTATAATCGGTGGAGCATTTCAAAAAATAGTAACAAGTTTAGTAAATGATATAATAATGCCAATAATAGGAATTATTATAGGAGGTCATGACTTTACAAACCTAACAATAAAATTCAAAGATGCAACAATAAATTATGGAGCATTTATTCAAAACGTATTAGACTTTTTAATTGTAGCATTCTGTATATTTATAGTTATAAAAATATTTAATACTATTAAAGAATCTGCTGAAAAAAAGAAAAAAACTAACCAAAAAGAAGATATAGTTGAAATAAAGAAGACTAATGAAGAATTATTATTAGAAGAAATAAGAGATTTATTAAAAGAAAAAACAGACTAAGATTTTGTATTTAGTCTGTTTTATGTTATAATACGTTATGCGGAAGTGATTTTATGTATACTTTATTTATAAGTACATTTGATGAATTAATTACAATAGGATTATTAAAAGATGGAAAACTTATAGAAAAAAATGAAAAAATATCTAATAGAAACCATAGCGTTTACACAGTTCCTATGATAGAAGAAATATTAAAAAATAATAACATTAATACAAATTATTTAAATGAAATTATTGTAATTAATGGACCAGGTTCTTTTACTGGAGTTAGAATAGGTGTAACTATAGCAAAAACATTAGCATACACATTAGATATAACAATCAAAGCATTAACTAGCTTAGAAGCTTATGCAGTAAGTACAGAATCTAAAACTAATAAATTAGTTGTAATATCTGACTTAAAAGGAAAATATATAGGATACTTTTCTAAAGATAATGAAATTTTAACAGACTATATATATTTAAGTAATAAAGAATATGATAACTATATTAAAGATAAAGAACAATATATATTAAAAGATAATAAATTAGATTTAGAAAAAATATATTTATATTTAAAAAATAAAGATAGTATTAATCCACACTTAGTTAATCCTATATATATAAAAGGAATTGAAGCATTAAATGGTAAATAATTGTGAATTAAAAGATATAGATAGTATTAAAAAACTAGGTAGATTAATAAATAATAATTTTGATAAAGTAAATAATCTAGAAGAAATAATTAATAATAAAGAAATAAAAGGATACTATATAGATAATGAATTAGTAGGAATAATTATTTATAAAACATTATATGATACAACTGATTTATTATATATAGTAGTAGATAAATTATACAGAAATAAAAATATTGCATCTACTTTATTAGAAAATTTAATTAAAGAATCTAATAAAATAATATTAGAAGTTAGATGTGATAATAAAAATGCAATAAAGTTATATAAAAAGTATAATTTTAAAATAATTAACATAAGAAAAAATTATTATGATAATATGGATGCTTATGTAATGGAGTTGATAATTAAATGAAAGATGTATATATATTAGGAATAGAAAGTAGTTGTGATGAAACCAGTATTTCTATTGTAAAAAATGGTTGTGTAGATGTAGCAACTACAGTATCTACCCAAATGGATACTCATGCTATGTATGGAGGAGTAGTACCAGAGATAGCAAGTCGTATGCATACAGAAAATATTACTTTAGTATTAAAAGATTTACTAAAAAAAGCTAATATGAAAATCTCAGAAGTTGATGCAATTGCAGTAACTTACGCTCCTGGACTATTAGGAAGTTTATTAGTGGGTATAGAGTTTGCTAAAACATTATCTTTAGTTTATAACAAACCTTTAATAAAAGTACATCATATTAGTGGACATATATTTGCAAACAATTTAGTAAAAAAAATAGAATATCCTACACTTGCACTTGTAGTAAGTGGAGGTCATACAGAACTTGTAAGAATGGATAGTGACTACGATTTTAATGTACTAGGAACAACACTTGATGACGCAATAGGAGAGTGTTTTGATAAAGTCGCAAGAGTATTAGATTTAAAATATCCTGGTGGACCTAATATAGAAAGATTAGCAAAAATAGGAAAACATACATATGATTTACCTATTCCAATGAATAATAACGAACTTAATTTTTCATTTAGTGGATTAAAAAGTGCCGTAATAAATTTAGTCCACAACGAACGTCAAAGAGGAAAAGAAGTTAGAAAAGAAGATATGGCAAATAGTTTTCAAACTGTTGCAATTGATGAAATAGTAAGAAAAACATCTCTAGCTGTCAAAAACACAGGAATAAAAAGATTGATAGTAGCAGGTGGAGTTAGTGCAAATGGATATTTAAGAGATGAACTAGAAAAAATGTCTAAAGAAATGAATATAGACTTATCAATACCACCACTTAAATATTGTACAGATAATGCAACAATGATTGCTTGTGCTGCTTATCCACTATATTTAAAAAATGAATTTACAGACTATACATTAAATGGAAAAAGCCAAGAATATTTTTTTCAAAAAAATAAGGAGGAATAAAATGACTTTTAATTATGATAATAAAGAATCAACGATAAGACATTTTATTTACGACAAAGGATTATATTATATAGATTATTTAGATGGCAGTACATCTAAATAT
>CAKOID010000040.1 GCA_934086355.1 uncultured Bacilli bacterium | reverse complement strand
TCTTTTTTGTGTATTAAAAAATGACAAATTATTTGATTTAAATATGTTTTAATATAAGTACTATAGGCACGTTCAAATGATATTAAATATTTATTATAATAATATTGTCATAATTTAAGGAAGTGAGATTAATGAATCGAGTAAAGAAAATATATTTTTTAGCAGCATTTGTTATGATAATAGGATGTTATGCTTTAAACAAGAGTTATAGTTTATTTGTTGCAACCGAAGAACAAGAAATAGTGTCTGCTAAAATATCTACTCTTGAAGTTTCTTTAAGTATTCCTACAATTACACTTTCAAGTAATGAAGAATGTTTGATAAAAGAAACTGTAAATAATATAAGTGATGTACCAATATATTATTCGTTGTCATCAACAGGAACTAATTATGAAATAAAAGTAGTAGATGGTACTAATAATACAGCATTAGGAACAGTAGAATCATCTTCTACAAAAGATATATATTTATATTTAAAAAATATATCAAGTGAAGAAAATACAATAACATTTAATTTAAATAAGAAGTATACTACTTTAAATAATGATTTAACAAGTAATATAGTAGATACATATACGGTAATAGGAAAAGTGAATCCATATTCAGATAATACAAATTTATTGTCATATAATATATTAAATAATTATATAACATCAGAAAATTATACAGGAACTAAAGAAGATAAAACTTACACTTTAAATGAAGTAGCAGAAATGTTTACTAACAATACAAAAATATCACTACCATATATAATTAAGTTACCGGAACCTCCAACTAAGGTGGCAGAAGAAATATCTGATGAAAATGAAAAAGTAATAGGCCAAGCAGAAGATGATTATGGAACAAGTTATTATTATAGAGGAAATGTAGAAAACAATTACATTAACTTTGCAGGAATGTGCTATAGAATAGTACGTATAAATGGAGATGGAAGTATAAAACTCATATTGGAAGATCAAGATGAAGCATGTTCAGAAACAATGGATGGAAATTGGGATATACCAACTACAACTGGTGGGACAATAAAAAAAGGAAATTTTGGTTATACAAAATATGAAAATACATCTTCTAATGAAATAAAATATATAATGGACTACTTGACTGGAACAAGAAACTATAATATTTCAATGGGAACTGCCTTTGAAAATTTTCAAACAGGACCTTTATTAAATTATTTATCCTATTTAAAAAGTGGAGATTGGTGTCTAGGCAATGTAGGTTATGTAAGTTCAACTGATAATTCTTTGCCGTTAACTAATCAAGAAGTAAAAGATAAACAGAATAATGGTTCATCATTTTATTATGACTCATATGTACGTTTATATGGTAAATCACTGAAGGAACCAACATTGGAGTGTATAGGTACAAACATGAATAAATTTGGCGATAATACAGATATGTATGTTGGAACATTAACTGCTGATGAGACAGTTTATGCTGGTGGAAAAATTTATAGCAGTGAAACTAGCGATAATATCTATTATTATTTAAAAAATAAAAATCAGCAAAGCAATAAATTATCATATTTTACATTATCTCCAAATGTATTTGTTGATAACGTTGATAGTGTATTTATTATAAATGAGATTGGTCAAATACGAAACAACGGCGTTGCTAGTAGTTATTCATTTAGACCTGCAATAACATTATTGTTTAGTACAAAAATTTCAGGAGGAAACGGAACAATTTCAAATCCTTACGAAATTGCAAGTTAAGTACTATTAATTTAGTACTTTTTTTTGTATAATAAATATAGTGATTTTTATGAATGAATTAAATGAAGAATTAGTTAGAAAAATTAGCAAATTAAAAAATGAACCAAATTGGATGCTTGAATTTAGACTAAATAGTTTAAAAAGTTTTTTTGAGTTAGAAAATCCTAGTTTTGGTCCTAAAATAGAGCTTGACTTTAGTAAAATAAATTATTATAAAAAAGTTAGTGAAGAAAAAAATGATTGGAATGAAGTAAATGTCGATGTAAAAAATACTTTTAAAGAATTAGGTGTAATTGATGCAGAAGAAAAATACTTATGTGGTGTATCTAATCAATTTGAAAGTGAAGTTGTATATCATAAAAATAAATTTGATAATGAAAATGTAATATTTATGTCAACTGATGATGCGTTAAAAAAACATCCAGAAATATTTAAAAAATATTTTAATAACTTAGTTAAATATGATGAAAATAAATATACCGCAATTAACGGTGCTCTATGGAGTGGAGGAACATTTATATACATCCCTCCATATACTAAACTTGATAGACCATTACAAAGTTATTTTAGAATAAATAGTGTTTCATTAGGACAATTTGAAAGGACAATAATAATTGTTGATGAAGGCGCTGAGCTTTCATATATAGAGGGTTGTACAGCACCTAGTTATAGTGAAAATAGTTTACATGCTGGTGTAGTAGAAATATACGTAGGTAAAAATGCAAAATGTAAATATAGTACAATACAAAATTGGAGTACTGATGTATACAATTTAGTTACTAAACGTGCAATCGTAGAAGAATCAGGTTTAATGGAATGGGTAGATGGTAATATAGGAAGTAAAGTTACTATGAAATATCCATCATGTATACTAAAAGGAGATTATTCAAGAGGAAATTCAATAAGTATTGCATATGCTAAAAAAGGTCAATATTTAGATGCGGGAGCAAAAATGATACATTTAGGCAAAAATACTAAAAGTAACATTATAAGCAAATCAATTGCAGAGAGTGGCGGTGTATCTAATTATAGAGGTACTACAAAAATTACAAATAATGCAATTAATTCAAGTGCTAGTATAAAATGTGATACAATACTTCTAGATGATATATCTATGAGTGATACTATTCCTAAAAATATAGTATTAAATAATACAAGTAACTTAGAACATGAAGCAAGTGTGTCTAAAATAAGTGAAGAAAAGTTATTATATTTAAAAGAAAAAGGATTAGATGAAGAACAAGCAAAATCTTTATTAATTATGGGATTTATAAACGATTTTAAAAATGAATTACCAATGGAATATGCTGTAGAATTAAATAGGCTTTTAAAAGGAGATGTATCATGCAAGATATAGAAATATATAATAAAAGTTATTTAATTATAGGTGGACCTAATACTAAAAAAAGTGAAGTAAGTAGGTTACTATCTAAAAAATTACAATATAAATTAATTAATTTAGATAGAGAAAAACATTCATTTTTTAATGATTTTACTGATTATGATGAAGAAAAATATTATAAATTAATAGAAAATAAAGGAAAAATAAAAGCATTAAATTATATACACAAATATGAAATGAAACATTTAAATTATGTAATAGATAATATAGATAAAAATGTTGTTATTGATTTCGGTAATACATATTTGATTATTGATGATGAAAATATAATAAATAAAATAAAATTATTTAATAATATAGCATTATTAGTTTCTAAAAAAGAAATTGTTGGTGAATTAGAAAATAAATTAAATAGAAATAGATTATTAAGTGATTTATCTACTATTAAAGTAAATATAGATAATAAAAATATAGAAGATATAGTAGAAGAAATAATAAATTATAAGAAATTTAAAGATATATTGTAGGAGTTTTATATGAAGTTAAAAAATATAATAATATTAATTTGTATGATTGTTTTATTAAGTGGATGTAATAAAGTTACTATAGATACTGTTCCTAAAGATTATTATTTAAATATAAAAAATAGTACTGTAGATATATATAGTGATACTAAATTAAGTGATATTATCGAAACTAATGTATCTTATAAAGATGTGGATTTAAATACTAATAATATAGGAGATAAAATATATAATTTAAAATTTAAGATAGGAAAAAAGAAATATTTATATCATATAAAATATAGTGTTAAAGATTTAACAAAGCCAAAAATTTTAAGTAGTAGCGATAGATATATACCAGTAGGTAAAGATGTTTATTTATGTGATTATATAATGTATGGTGACAATTATGATAACGAACCGGTATGTCGTGTAGAAGGTACATATGATTTAAATACTATAGGTAACTATGATATAAAATATATTGTAAGTGATGATGCAGGTAATGAAACTTATTTTGAAACTACATTACATGTTTATGAGCCTAGTAATAAAAATAGCGAAACTAAAAAGACTACAACATATTTTAGTGATATTGTTAGTAAACATAAAAACGACAATACTAAAATTGGTATAGATGTTTCTCGCTGGCAAGGTGACATAGATTTTAATAAAGTAAAAAATGCAGGAGCAGAATTTGTAATATTAAGAATTGGTGTAGAATCTAAACAAGGTGAAGAAATTGGAATGGATTCTAAATATAAACAAAATATAAAAAAAGCTCGTGAAGCAGGATTAGATGTTGGAGTTTATCTTTATAGCATTGCACTAACTAAAGAAGTTGCGAGAAGTCATGCAGAATGGGTAATAAATGCATTAGATGGAGAAAAATTGGATTTACCAATAGTATTTGATTGGGAAAATTTTAATAAGTGGAATGAATATAAATTATCTTTCCACGATATAAATGTCATTGCAGATACATTTATGGATACAGCAAAGAGTGCTGGTTATAAAGGAATGCTTTATTCATCAAAATTTTATTTAGAAAATATTTGGGAAAATAAGAAAGATTATCCGGTTTGGTTAGCACATTATACTGATGAAACTAGTTATAAAGGTAAATATAATATATGGCAAATGTGTAATGATGGTGTTATTGATGGAATAAATGGAGATGTAGATATTGATATAATGTATTTAAATTAATAACATTATTGATAAATAAATATATAATAAATTAGAGGTGGAAACTATGGAAAATTTAATTGGAAATACACCGTTGATTAAAATAAAATATGAGTATAAAGGCACTATTAGAAATATGTATGCAAAGTTAGAGTACTATAATTATACTGGGAGTATAAAAGATAGAATTGCAGAATATATTATCAAAGAATCTATCAGAGATGAAAGTTTAAAAGAAGGTATGACTATAATCGAAGCAACTAGCGGTAATACAGGTATATCTTTTAGTGCATTAGGAAGACTTTATAATCATGAAGTTCATATATTTATGCCAGATTGGGTAAGTAGTGAAAGAATAAATATAATGAAACTTTATGGTGCAAAAGTATATTTAGTATCTAAAGAAGATGGTGGTTTTAGAGAATGTATTAGAAGAGCAGATGAATTAGCAAAAGAATTAAATGGTTTTAGACCAAATCAGTTTGATAATGAAAAAAATGTTTTAGCTCACTATAATACAACCGGTGTTGAAATAATAGATAAATTAAAAAACATTAATGCTTTTGTTAATGGTATAGGAACTGGTGGTACTTTGATGGGAGTAGGAAAACGATTAAAAGAATTTAATAATAAAATAAAAATTATAGCAATTGAACCCGATACTTTGCCAATACTTTCTAAAGGTATAGATGGTGGTAGTCATAAAATAGAAGGTATTGGAGATGATTTTATACCCAGTCTAGTAGATAAAAAAATGATAGATAAAATAATTGATATAAATGACGAAGATGCAATAAATATGTCTAGATTGCTTGCAAAAAAATTTGGACTTGGTGTTGGTATATCAAGTGGAGCAAATTTTTTGGGTTGTGTTTTAAGTGAAATTGATGATACAGTAACAGTATTTACTGATGATTTAAAAAAATATTTAAGTACTGATTTATCTAAAAATATTAATGAAGATAAAAATTTAATTTCTAATAATATTAAACTTATAAGTTTAGAGCTTGTATAGTACAAAATTTAAAATCTGTTAATCAGATTTTTTATTTTGGTATAAAATGTAAAAAAGTTTAAAAAAATGCACGAAAAAAAAAGGAAAAACAAATTTTTCCATAATAATATATAGTGTAGGAGATAAA
>CAKOID010000039.1 GCA_934086355.1 uncultured Bacilli bacterium | reverse complement strand
CATATTTTCCCTCCAATTTTATTATAACAAAAAAATGTAGACTGTTTTTATGTGTCTACATTTATCTTACAACTTCAGTTTTTCTACCTGCTTTTCATCAATAAAAATACAATATATAATTTAATTTTTAATTATTTTTAAAATATTTAGTTATGTCCTTTATTTCTTTTTTTATTGCATTTTGTTTTTCTTTATTAACTTTCATCAAAATCTTGTCATATTTATTTATTAAATAATCATAATAAAGTTCTCTATTTATCATATTTCTATTACCATATTTTAATTCTTCTAAACTATATTCTTTATATCCTCTTACAAAAACTATATTAATATATAATTTGTTATTAACTATTATTACTTCTTCTTTATAAGTTATAAAACCTAATTTATTTATTTCTTTTCTAAGTAAATAATAATCTTTATTAGATTGTATAATTAATTTATCTATTTTATTTAAATACTCATTATTTAATATATCAATTATTGTATTACTACCCATTCCAGAAATAATAACAGTATCTATATCATCATTAGAATTTAAAACTTCTAATCCATTACCGCATCTAGCAAAGATTTTATCATTTAAATTATATTTATTAATATTATTAATACCTTGCATCAAAGCATTTTTGCTTACATCACTTACTATAATTTTATCTACAATATTATTTTTTACTAAATATATATCAAGTAGTGCATGATCACATCCAATATCTATAATTTTATCATTCTTATTAACATATTTTGTTAATGATTTTAATCTTTCATCAATCATATTAATCATTCATGAAATCTTTTAATTTTTTAGCACGAGATGGATGTCTTAATTTTCTTAATGCTTTTGCTTCTATTTGTCTAATTCTTTCTCTAGTTACGTTAAATCTTCTACCAACTTCTTCTAATGTGTAGCAAGTACCATCTATTAGTCCAAAACGTAATTCTAATACTTGTTGTTCTCTAGGTTGTAGCGTTTCTAATACTGATTTTATTTCTTCTTTTAGTATTTCATTAGATGCATATTCTTCAGGACTTAAACTACTTTCATCTTTTATGAAATCTCCTAAATGTGAATCATCTTCTTCTCCAATAGGTGTTTCTAGTGATACTGGATCTTGACTTATCTTGATAACTTCTCTTACTTTTTCTACTGAAATATCCATTTTTTCAGCTAATTCTTCTTCAGTTGGTTCACGATTTAGTTCAAGTGTCATTTGTCTTTGAATACGAGACATTTTATTAATTGTTTCAACCATATGAACAGGCACACGTATAGTTCTTGCTTGATCTGCTAAAGCACGTGTAATTGCTTGTCTAATCCACCATGTAGCATAAGTTGAAAATTTATAACCTTTATCATAATCGAATTTTTCAACAGCCTTCATTAATCCAATATTTCCTTCTTGTATTAAATCCAAGAATAATAATCCTCTACCAACATATCTTTTAGCAATAGAAACAACTAAACGTAAATTTGATTCAGCTAGAAGTGCTGCGGCCTCTTCATCTCCGTTAGCAACTCTAACACTAAGTTCCATTTCTTCTTCAGTAGATAATAAACTAATTCTACCTATTTCTTTTAAGTACATTCTAACAGGATCATTGATATTCATATCTTTAGTAATATCTTCATCACTCAATATTTCTACTTCACTATTTTTCTTAGCATCTCCATTTGCTTCATCTTCACTAGCAATAATTTCAATACCATTACTAACTAATTTATTATATAGTTCATCCAAAGTATCGCTATCAACTTCTAATCCCTTTAATGATTCAGCTAATTGTTCATAAGTAACATATCCTTTTTCCTTACCTATCTTAATTAAATCTTTTTCTCTTTCTTCTAATGTTTTTATATTTCCTACCATATCTAACACTCCTTCTTTTTCATATTGGTAATCAATTCCATTAATTCTTTTTTTCTATTTATATCAGTAACATTTTTAAGTTCTAACTTTAATTTATTTATTTTATTTTCTATCATCCATTTATTAACTATAGAAATGTATCCATCAAATTCTTCTTCACACATTTCTATATCATTATTATGATTAGAAATAATATTTTTTATAATATCTTCTTTTCCATTATTTATTTCATAACTTATAAAATCCGCTAAATTAATAGTATTATTAATTATTATATAAGCTTGTATATCTTTTTCTATATCAAAATAACTACTTTCAGGTATATAATTTAATTTTTTTGTAAATATTTTAGCATATTTTACATTATTCATCATATAATACAATATTTCTTCAACTGCCCTAATATTTTGTTTTTGTTTTTTGGTTATTTTTTTTGTTTCAACTATAACTTTTTTTTCACTAGGAGTAATTTTATTTAATAATATATTTTTATCTATATTATATTCTTCACTTAATTTATTTATAGTAACATTTTTTAGTACATCATCATCACTTTTATTCAATTCTGTAATAACATTATTTATATAATTTGTTAATTCATCTGCATTATTTAAGTTTTTATTGCTTTTTAAGTAATTTATTTTAAAATCAAATAAGTTTATCGCATGATTTATTACATCTTTATATGAGTCTATACCATATTTTAATATGTATTCATCAGGATCCTTTGCTCCATCTAATTTAATTACACTTACATCAATATCATTAGATTTTAATATTTCACCATTTGTAAGTGCAGCATTTATTCCTGCTTTATCACTATCCATATTAAGCACTACTCTAACATTTAGTTTTTTTATTAAATGTACATGCTCTTTAGTGAGCGCTGTTCCCATAGTAGCAACTACATTCTTTACTCCACTTGAATATATTCTTATTGCATCCATCTGTCCTTCACAAATAACAATATATTTCATTTTTTTTGCTTCTATAACGGCTCTATGATAGTTAAATAATGTTTCTCCTTTTTTAAATATATAAGTTTCTCTAGTATTTACGTATTTGCTATCCGCTTCTCCATTATATATTCTTCCACTAAAACCTATTGGTTCTCCATTACTATTGTGTATTGGAAACATTATTCTATTTCTAAAAATATCAAATAATTCTTTACTCTTACCGCATAAACCTATACCAGTTAACATTTTTTCATCATATTTTTTACTAAGTAATAGTTTGCTTAAGTTATTATCACTAAATGAAACACCAATTTCAAAGTCATTAATTATATTATCATCAATATTTCTAGATTTCAAATATTCTTTTGCTTTTATACCATCTTTACTTTTTAAATTATTTTTATAAAATTTAACAGCAAGATTATATATTTCATATTCTGTATTATATCTTTTAACATAGTTTAGTTTATGTGTTAATTTTATTCCATTACTATCAGCAATTTTTTCTACTGCTTCTAAAAATGAAATATTTTCATAATCTTTAACAAATGAAAATACATTTCCAGTTGCTCCACATACAAAGCATGTATAAATTTGTTTTTCTTCACTTACACTTAGTGAAGGATTATGATCTTCATGAAATGGACATATTCCAAAATAATTCTTACCTTTTTTATCTAGGTTAATATATGAGCCAATAACATCAACTATATTAACACTAGTTCTTATTTTATTAAATTCTTCATTAGATATACCAGCCATATATTACCCTCCACTATTATATTATTGTGACAAGTTGCAAATTTCCTTTTTTTTTCTGCAAATTTCTTAAATTTAATGCTTATTTTACCAAATTTTTTAAAAAAATCAACTAAATGGCAACAAAATCAATAGACTTACATATCTATTTTTGCTAAAATTTATATTGGTGATTTAAAATGATAATAGAAAAAATAATTGAAAAAGCAAAACAAAATAAGAAAACAATTTGTTTAGTTGAAACAGATGATATAAGAACATTAGAAGCAGCAAGTACTGTAAAAGAATTAGACTTTGCTAATATTATACTAGTGGGTAACGAAGATAAAATAAATGAATTATCTAAAGAAAATAATATTAATTTAAATGGTATTAAAATTATTGACCCATTAAATAATCCATTAACAAATGAATTAATAGAAAAATTTTATGAAATTAGAAAATCTAAAGGAATGACTCACGAAGAAGCCATAAATATAATAAAAAATGATTATTTATATTTTGGTGATATGTTAGTTTATTTAGATTATGCTGATGGTTTAGTTGCAGGTGCAACACATTCATCTAGTGATGTCTTACGTGCTGCTTTAAAAACTGTAAAAACTGCTCCTGATTCTAAAATCGTTTCATCATTTTTCTTAATGGAACTTAATAATAAGAATTTAGGAGACGATGGAGTTTTTATCTATTCTGATTGTGGTATGATACAAAATCCAACTAGTGAAGAATTAGTAAATATTGCGTATTCTTCTAGCAAAACATTTGATAAATTAATTGGAAATACTCCAAAAATAGCGTTTTTATCTCATTCTACAAACGGTAGTAGCAAATGTGATGATGTAAGTAAAGTACAAAATGCAGTTAAAGTATTTAAAGAAACTTATCCAAATATTATTGCTGATGGCGAATTACAATTAGATGCTGCAATTATACCAAGTATAACAAAATCTAAATTCCCATCATCAACTATACAAGGTGATGCAAATATTTTAATTTTTCCGGATTTAGATGCAGGTAATATCGCATATAAAATTACTGAAAGAATGGCAAATGCAAAAGCATATGGTCCTATTACACAAGGTATAAGAAAACCTATAAATGATTTATCAAGAGGTTGTAACAAAGATGATATAGTTGGTGTAATAGCAATTACATGTGTTCAAGCAAATGAAGATTAAAAAAATTACAAACATTAAAATTTGTAATTTTTTTGTTTATTCGATTTCATATGGATTTAATCTTGTACCATTACCAGAAATAACTTTTATACCATTAATTAATGTTACAGTAGGTCTTAAATTATCTTTTCCAGTTTCTGATGTATCTAAAACATATATTTTTTCTATTCCAGCAAGTAAAGGCATCATGACGTAAGAAGTTGTAATAATATTTGCATAACTATTTAATAAGTAGGAATATGATATATTATATGATGTGAAGAAATCTTGACTACTTTGATGATTAGTCATTGATATTCCAGATAACAATCCTTCATCAAAACTAATCAATCCTATTTTACTTTTATATGATTCTACATCACTTCCATAAGATAAAGATACCATCTTTTTATTAAAAATTCTGTCTTCTATCTCATAAATATAATCTACACTATCATTACTTTCAAAACTTATTTTCTTATTAAAATTATTAACATAATATGTATCATCTTTTAATTTTGTTAGATTTTCTGATAATATTCCGTCATAAGAAATTGTTCTAGTTTCTAATTTACTATTACTAATAGCTTTATATTCATATGTGCCACCATTTAAATATTTTTTTAATAATGGCATTGCATATATTGTTCCTAAATTAGTCGAACCTTCATATAATGTATTTTTGTCAACAAGAGTTACTGAAGAATTTCCTTCAGGAATTATAAAAGCTTTTTCTCCGTCTGAATTATACAAAGAATTGTCACATGTAGTCTCTTTATCATCTAAAATTAGTTTTATACTACCGTCACCTTCGATACGAATAATTCGCCAGCATTTATTATCAAAATTTATATAATTATCTTTTACGTTTCCTCTATAAAAATAACTTATTCCATCATTATCGCTTATTACACTCAATTCATCATTTTCAAAAGAACTTTTTTTTATTGCAACAAATCCATCAACATTGAATGAACTTGCTGAAGTACTAGTGACTTTATATATCCAATTTATTTGCGAAGAAGCATCGTTTTTACAATATGTTTCAGATTCATCTCCTTCTTCACATATAATATATTTTCCTACTAAATCTTGATATATTTCTGAATATTTTCCAGTTTTTGTATTTGTTAATATTATGTATCCATCCTCAGTATTTTCGTATGTTGAACTATAAGTATAAACTGTATCTGCATTAGCTTGTTTTTCTTCACTAACATCTGGAATTTGATTTTCTTCAAAGGAATAATATGTTGACCATGGTTCTATTAATTTAGCTTGTACTTTTCCAACTAACTCAGTTCCATTTTTCTTTGCAATTGAATTATTTATTATAGTTCCTGCTAGTGTATTTGATGCATAGTTTGTTATTCCTTTTTCACTATTTAGTAATTTTACAT
>CAKOID010000038.1 GCA_934086355.1 uncultured Bacilli bacterium | reverse complement strand
AAACCCCAATTGAGTATAGAACTCAACTAGGGTTTAAATAAATGTTTTTTACTGTCTACTTTTTATTGACAAGTTCACATTATTTTTAGATAATGCAATGTTTTTTTATTATTACAAATTTAATATCAAAAATTAAAAATTGCGTATAAAAGTAAGACAATAATCTATTTATTTGATAAAATAAATATAGTGGTGATTGGTATGATTGAATTAATAAATAAATTAAATGATAATACAATTTTAATTATTCCAAATAATATTAAAGAAGAAACTTTAAAGAATATAAGAAATTTAAATAAAAAATTAAATATAAAAATATTTAGTTTAGAAGAATTTATAAAAAAATTAACTTTTGATTATGATGAACAAACAATATATCATACAATGAATAAATATAATATAAATTATTCTATTGCTAAACTTTATTTAAATAATATAAAATATGTTGAAGAGGATAATGATAATTATAAATTACATAACTTATATTCTATTAAAAATGATATAAGTGAGTACTTAGTATATGATAAACTTTTTAAAAAATTAATTAAAAACAAGAAAATTATAATATATGGGTATGACTATATTAATAAATATCAACGTCATATTTTAAAAAATGTTAGTAACGTAGAAGTTATTAACAAAGAATATAATAATTACAATCATGTTGTGTATCAATTTAATACATTAGAAGAAGAAGTTATTTTTGTTTGTGAAGAAATTAGTAAATTACTTAATAATGGTGTAAATATTAATAACATTTTTTTATCTAATGTTGATTCTAACTATTATAAAGTTATTAAAAGAATATTTAATATGTATAAAATACCGTTTAATATCAATGATAAAAATAATATATACCAAACTAATATTGGGAAATATTTTGTGGAAAACTTGTCAAATGATATAGAAAATTTATTAGATGATATGCAAACTAGATTTGATATGACAAATAAGAAAAATAAAGAAATTGTAAAAAAGATAATCAATGTAATTAATAAATTCTATTTTACAAAAAATTATTTAAGTGTTAAAAATAATATTGTTGAAGTAATGAAAAATACTTATTTAGAAAATATAAAATATAAAAATGCCGTTAATGAAATAGATATTGTCGATAATATTATTGGTGAGGATAAATATGTTTTTCTATTGGGCTTTAATTTAAATAAATTTCCTGTTACAAAAAAAGATGAAGAATATATAAATGACGATATAAAATACGATTATATGGAAAAAAGTTATGAAATTAATAATATAAATAAAGATTTATATTTTAAAATTATATCAAATATAAAAAATTTAACAATTAGTTATAAAGAAAAACATTTAAATGAATCTTTTTATCCAAGCATATTAATTGATGAATATAAAATGAATGTAATAAATAAAAAAATTGATTATACACAATATTCAAATCAATTAAATAAATTATTTTTGGCAAAATATATAGATGAATTAATTAAATATAATAATAGAAATGAATTTACAAGTTTGCTATTTTCAAATTATAAAATTAATTATAATGAGTATGACAATAGATATAAAAGAATTAATAAAGAAAACTTATATAAGTATTTAGGAAATAAATTTAATTTAAGTTATACAAATATGGATGCTTATTATCATTGTGCTTTTAAATTTTATATTTCTAGTATTTTAAAATTAGATGAATTTGAAACAACATTAAATAATTATATAGGAAATTTGTATCATTTTGTATTAAGTAAAGCATTTGATGATAATTTTGATTTTGATAGAACGGTACAGTATTATATAGCTAATAATAATTATCCTGAAAGTTTTAAAAATAAATATTTTATAAATAAAGTGTTAGATAATTTAAAAGATATTATAAAAACTATTAAATATCAAAATACACTTGGTAGTATGGAAGAAGCTTTCTATGAAAAAAATATTGTTGTTGAAAAACCTGGAGTTATTAACACTACATTTAAAGGATTTATAGATAAATTATTAAAAAAAGATAATAATATTGTGATTATAGATTATAAAACTTATGATGTTGGTATTAAATTAAATTATTTACCTTATGGATTATCTATGCAATTACCTGTTTATCTTTATTTAACTAAAAATTATAATAAAGATTTAGAAATAATAGGCTTTTATATACAACAAATATTGAAAAATAGTAATTATAATAAAAAAATTGGCTATACTTTAAAAGAACAACAATCAACTGATTTGAAGCTTAAGGGATATACAATTGGTAATGAAAATAAAATATCTACCTTTGATACAACTTATGAAAAAAGTGAAATGATATATGGAATGAAATTAACTAGTAATGGTTTTGATAGATATGCTAATGTATTAACAGAAAAACAAATTAATAATATTATAAAATTAACTGATATGAAAATAAATGAATGTATTAATAATATAGAAAATGTTAATTTCGATATTAATCCTAAAATGATTGGTGGAAAAAATATTGGATGTGATTTTTGTAAATATAAAGATTTGTGTTTTATGACAAATAGAGATATTATAGAATTAGAAGATATTAAAGATTTAGATTTTTTAGAACAAGTAGAATAACTATTTGTTTTTTTTATTTTCTTTACGTAAACAGCATTGACTTATATGTTAAGTTATAAAGTTTGTATGCTAAAATTAAAATAGAGGTAAAGATATGAATAAAGTTGTTAAATATTTTTTAATTATTATTAATATTTATTGTGTATGTGCTTTAGTTTTTTATATTAAATTGTGGTATAAAAATACTTTAAATAGTGAAAATATTAAAATAACTTATAATAATGTTGTTAATGATAATGATGAATATTTAGTAAATGTTACATATAATAATCCTAGAACTAATTTATTTTGTTCAATTGATAATAAAAATTGGGTTAATATAGAAAATTGTAAATTTTATTTAAAAAAGGGGAAATATAATTTTTTTATTAGAAATAATTTTAATGTGATTTCTAAAAAATATGAAGTTGTTGAAAAGTTTGATGGTAAAATAAGTAGTAATATAGATATGTTAGATGTATACTATTTAGCATTAAGCGGAAAGAAAAAAATTGAATTAAAATTTGATTATCCAGAAAATTATAATATTAATTATAAATGGTTTGTGGAAAAAGATAATATTGTTAAAGTTGAAGATGATGTTATTTATGGATTAAGTGTTGGTGAAACAAATGCTTTTGTTAAATTAAATGATGGAAATAAGAAAAGTTTTAAAATTGTTGTAACTGATTTAATTACTCCACCACAAATAAATGAAAACAAAAGAACTTTGACTTGCAATAGATATAGTGAAGAAGAAAATTTGGTTTTAGATAAAATTTTAGAATCTCGTGTTAAAGAGGCTGGTGCTGGAACTAGAGGCGGAGTAATTGCTGCAGCACGATTTTTAACTTTAGAATTTCCTTATAATATAAGTTATTTTGCAGAAAATGGTAGAATTAATAATCATGGATTACATAGAACCATAGATGGTGAAGGCAGGTTTTATCACAAAGGCTTATATTTATCTTCAGTTAAATATAAAGATTTAATGCAAAATGCCAGTACTTTAACTGGTCCTAAACCTTGGGGATGTCAGTTATATAGTAATCCCATGGGAATTAATCAAGCAAATGGGCTTGATTGTAGTGGTTTTGTGACATGGGCTATGTACAATGGTGGATTTGATGTTGGAGATGTTGGTGCTGGTGATTTTGTAGAATTAAATGATGAGTTATCAGATTTAGGTGTTCATAAAAAAATTACTTTTGATTATATGAAGAATGGTAATTATAAAGTTGGAGATTATATTGCTAAAAACGGTCATGCTGCTTTAATAATAGGGATTGATGATAAAAATATTTATACAGCAGAATCATTGGGTAAAGGATTACGTGCAAAAACATATGAAAGATATTCCGGTATTGTTTATAGTACAATTTTAGATTATGTCATTGAAATGGATGATATTTATCCTAATGGAGAAGGTATATATACAGTTATGTGGAATTAAATTTTTTAAATAGAAAAAGGACTTTGTGTCCTTATTTTTTTGTTATTCTTAAAGTATTTAAAATTGTCAATAGTGTAACTCCTGTATCTGCAAATACAGCTAAGTACATATTGGCGAAACCAAATATGCTTAATAATAATATGATTATTTTAACTGACATTGCAAATATTAAATTTTGTTTTATTATATATTTTGTATATTTAGATATCTTAATTGCTTCAGGTATTTTTATAACCTCATCCGAAATTAAAACTATATCACTTGCTTCAATAGCAGAATCAGAACCTACATTACCCATAGATATGCCTATATCTGCTCTTTTTAAAACGGGAGCATCATTTATTCCATCTCCTACAAATATTGTAGTTCCTGTATTACTAACTTGTTCGTAATTTTCAAATTTGTCTGTTGGTAACATTTCATATTTTATTTCATCTATACCAAGTAAATTTCCAATTGTTAGAGCAATATCTTTTTTATCACCTGTAAACATATAAGTTTTTAATCCTTGTTTTTTTAATTCATAAATTGTATCGAATGCATCATCTTTAATTCCATCATCTATTGTTATTGATGCTACATGTGAACCATCTATATTTAAATGTAAAGTTGTATCATCGTTACAGTTACATAAGTTTTTATTTCCTATTTTTATATGTTTTTTATTTAAATCAAATTCTATTCCTTTTCCTTCAATTTCTTTGAAATTTTTTACATCCTTGTTATTAACTTTTTTTCCAGGTAATTGCATTATTGCTTTTGAAATTGGATGATTTGAAAATGATTCACCTTTTTTTAATATTTCTGAAATTTTTTCAAGCGTATATTCTTGGTCAAATATTTCTATAGATGTAACATACATAGTTCCATATGTCAAAGTACCAGTTTTATCAAATATAATATTTTTAGCATTACTTAAATTATCTAAATAATCACTACCTTTTATTAATATACCTTTTTTACTTGAAACACCAATTCCTGTAAAATAAGATAAGGGTATACTTATTGCTATTGCACAAGGACATGATATTACTAAGAATGTTAGACCTCTATAGATTGCATCAGTTAATTTAACATCAAATAATAATGGTAAAAATATAATTATTAAGATAGCAAGTACTATTACTGTTGGAGTATATATTTTTGATATCTTTGATATCATTGTTTCTGTTTTAGTTTTTTTATCAGTTGCGCTTTCTAACAAATCTAATATTTTAGCTACGGTTGAATCATTATATACTTTAGTAGCTTTCATTTCTATTACTTCGCCCATATTTATTGAACCGGATAATAGTTCATCATCTATGTATTTTTCTACTAAGTCTGATTCTCCTGTTAAACTAGACATATCAAATGATGATTCTCCTTTTAAAATTATACCGTCTACTGGAACTTTTTCACCTTTTTTAACAATTAATATATCTCCTATATTTATCTTTTCTACTTCGATTTTTTCTACTTTGTTATGTTTTTTTAAATTGGCATATGGTTCTTTAATGTCCAATAAATCTTTTATAGAACGTCTAGAGTTGTTAATTGCTTTTTCTTCTAATATTTTTCCTATTGTATAAAGTACGATTACCATCATACCTTCCATTACTTCACCTAATAGTAACGCTCCTATGCATGATATCGTTATTAATAAATTTTCGTTTATGCTATGACTTTTTACTAATAACTTTATTGCGTTAATTGTTGTTCTATATAATAATAAACTATATGATATTATATATAATATTATTTTTATGGATTTTGGTATTTTTAGAAAGTAAGATATCGTACATATAATTATTGCAATTATTAAAATACTTAAGTGATATTCTTTTTTTATTTCTATTTTTTCTTCAGATAAGTATGAGTCTGGTTCTATACTTTTTACTATGTTGTTTAATTCATTTAATGTAAATTCTTTTTCTGATTCATATGATAAAATTGATGTGTTAAAATTTACTATTACATTGTTCATATCATTTCTTTTATTTAATGTTTCTTCTATTTCTCTAGCACAATTGGCACAATCTAAATTGTTAATATTATATTTGTATTTTTTCATTCTTTTTCTCCTTTATGACCTATGTGTGATAATGCAATTTCAAAAACTTCTTTTACATGTTCATCATCTAAAGTATAATATACCTCTTTACCTACTTTTTTATATTTTACTATGTTATTTATTCTTAAAATATTTAGTTGGTGAGATATTGTTGATTTTGTCATGTTAAGCACGTTTGCTATATCACAAACACACATCTCATTATTATCTAAAGTATTAAGTATTTTTATTCTTGTTGGTTCTCCCAATATTTTAAAAAAATTAGACATATCTGTTATTGTTTTTAGTTTTAGCATATTTTTTTTAGATTCTTTTACTTTGTTTTCGTGAATTACATTGCAGTCACACATTAAATTTGTTTTGGTTGGCATACTAATTCTCCTTACAATTATATTATAGTTGAACGAACATTCAATTGTCAATGCTATTATATGAAAAAAAGAATAATTTATAAATATTTATTTATTATTCTTTCTATCTCTGTTTTATAATTTCTTTTTATTATGTAAT
>CAKOID010000037.1 GCA_934086355.1 uncultured Bacilli bacterium | reverse complement strand
GAAGATGGAAAAATATTTCCAGTATTCAATGAAGAACAATTTCATGAAAATGAAAAGAAGGAAATGTTTGAACAAGGAATTGAACGTGGCCAAGAAAAGAAACAATTTGATATTGCTAAAAATTTAAAATTAGATGGATTTTCTAATGATAAGATTATGAAGCTTACTGATTTAACTGAAGAACAAGTTATGAGTTTATAACTATTAAACAAACTGCTGCATTATATTATTAGCAGTTTGTTTATTGTGTCATTAATAAATTTGACTAAAAAAACTATATATAGTAGTATATATCTTGAGGTGAAATAATGGATATAATTGGAATAATTGCAGAATATAATCCATTTCATAATGGTCATATTTATCATATAAATAAAATAAAAGAAATGTATCCTAACTCTATTATTGTATTAGTTCTTAACGGCTATTTCTTAGAACGTGGAGAGATTAGCATAGAAAGTGTACAATCAAAAACAATGTTAGCATTACAAAATAAAGTTGATATTGTTTTATCACTACCTTTCTTATTTGGAAGTAATTCTGCCGATATTTTTAGTGATGCTGCTTTAGAAATACTTAATGCAGTTGGTGTAAATAAATTAATATTTGGTAGTGAATCTTGTGATATTAAACTATTAAATGAACTTGCGGAAAAATCTCTTGATAATGACTATAATAATAGCGTGAAAAAGCATTTAAAAGATGGTGTTAATTACCCTACTGCACTTAATAAAGCACTTGGAATAAGCGTAAATACTCCAAATGATTTATTAGGATTATCTTATATAAAAACTATCAAAAAAAATAATTATAATATAGAAGCAATTCCAATTAAAAGAACTAATAATTATCATGATAATTATAAAAATGAAGGTATTGTAAGTGCTTCTAATATAAGAGAAAAAATAAATAATAATATTGATATAAGTGACTATGTTCCAACTACTAATTACATTAATAAAATAGATTATGATTTATATTTTAAATTATTAAAATATAAAATAATTAATGATAATGATTTAAACAAATATTTAACTGTAGATGAAGGAATAGAAAATAGATTAAAAAAGGTTATTAACGAATGTAATAATATTCAAGAATTAATAAATAAAGTTAAAACAAAAAGATATACATATAATAGAATTAATAGAATGTTTGTACATATACTTATAGGATTAACAAAAGAAGATAAATTAAATAATATTCATAATACTTATATTAGATTACTAGGTTTTAATTCAAATGGAAAAAAATATTTAAATAGTATAAAAAAAGATGTAAGTATACCAATTTTATCTAATTTAAAAAATGTAGATTCTATTATTAAAGATTATGATATTAAAGCTTATAATATATATAATATGTTGGTTGATGAAGATATATTAGAATTTGAAAAAAGTAATAAAATAATACAAGTCTAATTTAATATTAAACTTGTATTATTTTTTGTATGCATCTAAATAATTTATTTTGGTTCCCATAGACATAAATTTATTTTCGTATTCAGTAATTACATTATCTATATCTTCATGTTCTAAATCTAAGCTTACTTTATTAAATTTGTAGCCATAATCTACTAAAGATTCTATACTAGATGCAAATAAAAGTATATTATCCGTTTTTTGAATAATATGTGGTGTAGATATAAATATTTTATCATAAAGTTTTAAAAATATTTCACTTGTAAGTCTTCTTTTAGCATGACGTTTTTTAGGCCATGGATCTGAGAAATTTAAATATATAGTATTTATTTCTTTATTAAAAACTTTATCAATATTTATTGCATCCATTCTTATTAATTTTAAATTTGGTAAATCAATATTTTCTAATTTTTCTATAGCACGTACCATAACTGATTCATATTTTTCTATGCCGATAAAATTAATGTTTGGGTATTTTTTTGCCATACCAATAATAAAGTCTCCCTTACCCATTCCAATTTCTATATTTATTGGATTATCATTGTTAAATAATTCTTTATATTTTCCAATATATTGTTCAGGATTTTTAATAACATAATTAGAATTATTTACTATTTCATAAGCATTTTTAACATTTCTTAAACGCATAATATCACTTCTTTCTTTTTTGCATATAATGAATTAGAGGGGGAAATAAATTTGAAAAAAGATAGGAATTCATTTTTTTCAGAATATAACATGAGTGCATATAATAGCATGCAACCTATGATGCCAAATATGTATCCTAATCAAGTAGCAAGTCAATCATCTTTTTATTCTGGACCTGCTATGGTAGATAATCAAAATATGCCACTTTATAATAATAACAACATGAATAATAATTATACATCAGACATAGAATCTAGACTATCAAAAATGGAAAGACAAATTAACAGAATTGAAACTAGATTAAATAAATTAGAAAGTGAACTAACTAATAATTATACAAATAAAGATTTAGGAGATACATACAATAATAACATGTATATGGTTTAATTTATTCTTGAGATTATCTCAAGTTTTTTCTTATTTATACATTATTAACGCATCAAAACAATATATTTGTTCCTCTCCACTTACACATACACTTACATTAAATTTTATATCTATAACATCCTTGCCTTCAATAAATTCATTTACACTATTTTCTAAATCTTTTTCATGAGATTCATCTATTACTTTTACTTTCATACAATAATCACCATAATCATTATATAAAATATCTTTGTCTAATTTACTCGAATTTTAAATCTATTAAACTATTAAATATACTTGCTATAAATATACCACCTAAACTAGATAATGCTGGATTTATTAAATAAAATATAAAAGATAATATGCCAACTATAATACCATATATAGTACTGCCTAGTCTAGTATAACTACTACTATTTGGTTCACTTGCTATATATACAAATGAAAATAATATTCCATTAGTAAATAACATATTCATTATATTACCAATATCATTTTTAATAAAACAATATATTATAGTTAATAATAAGAAAGATATAAAACTATATATAGGTATATTTCTTTTATAAATATTAGAATTATATAATATTATATAGCTTATAATTAATAATAATATATTAGTAGTTACTATACCCCCACTACCTTTACCAAATAAATAATCTATAGCATTCATATTAAATTTATTGCTAACTTCATATATGTTTAAAAATGAAAATTTACCAAATATATTCATTATAAAAAATATTATTAAACTGGTTAATGCTATATAATTAATTTTAGTATTTTTAATAAATTTAGATATTAATAATACTATGAAGGTAACTATAGAAAATAAAATTATATTAGTATTAATACTTGATATACAACCTATTAATATACCATAAATGGGATGTAAGCTACTAAATATAATATCTTTAATATTATCTTTATTTTTATTTATTTTCTTTTCATAAATGATATTTACTAGTATACCAATTATAAAACCTAATAATATAATAACTAATGGTTTGAACATTTCTAATATATTAATATATTTTTTTATATAAAGACTTATACCACTTTTATAAAATCCAAATAATATTAATGGCAATAAACTTATTATATAAATTAATGTAATTTTTTTTATGGAATTATCACTTTTATTCATATTTACCACATCCTTTATTTAATTCAATTTTAGATGGACATATATAACTACACATACCACAATTTATACATTTTTCTTTATATAATTTGCTTTTTTTATCTTTATTAAAATACATATATTTAGGATTTATATTTATTGGACATATATTCACACATTTACCACAATTTATACAATCTACACTTTTATATTTTTTTATAGTATTAATAAATATACTTCTAGTATTATTATCTATTATGTAGTTAGGATTTTTTATTATATTTCCATTTAGCAATCCATTTATAATTATATTTTTATAGTTTTTTATATCATATTCATTTAATACATCTAGTAAATTAGTTCCTATATTAACTTTTAACACTTTTGTATAATTTATTAAATTACCTGTTAATGTTATATATGTTGTTGTTATAGGTATATGTTTTTTTAATACATTATATATATTTAAAACATCTTTTATATTTAAATATTGTATATTATATTTCTTATTTCTATATTTAGTTAATTTATCTATTAATATTTCTTTCTTTCCAATAATATTATCATTTTTAAATAATTTTAAATCTATTTTAGGATATGTTCCCATATTATTTAAAAGTATATCTACTACTTCTATATCATTGTTACTAACAGCAAAAAAACATTTTTTTATATCCATTATATCTATTAATGTATCTATAGTATCTAGTAAATTTATTGTATAGTTTTTAAGTATAGTATTGTTAGTATTTTCTAAGTTATAATCATCAATACAATTTATTATAAGTACTTTACTAGTTATATCAAAATTATCAATAATGTTAAATTCATTTATTAGATTATTTAGTTCTTCTTTTGTATAGTTGTTAATATTTTTTTTAGAAGTAATTCTTTTTTTCGTTTTATCTTTGTAATCGTTTTCTATAACTAAGTATTTATTATTATCTATATTAGTCATACCTAGTACTTTACCAGATACACTACTATATATTATTTTATTATTATATTCTATTAATTTATCATTTTTATAAACATATTCTCCATCATTTATAAATAGTTTACTATCTTTTTTTAATGGAAAATATATATAATCAGTTGTTAATAAATTTTCTACATCTTTCATATCTTATACACCTATAGTAATTGTATCAAAAAAAGTACTAAATTGATAGTACTTATTTTTCTATTTTTTAATCCACTTTTATTTGATAAGCATTGTCTTTCGTTCCATCTCCGCTAGTTATTTCAACATTATTTTTTAACTGTATACTTGGTCTAGCATAACCAGATGCTGAACTTCCCATATACCCTTTATTATTTGCCGTAAAATTATTATCTTGCCTACTTGAAAATCGATTTAATGATAATAATAAAAATGTATCATTTGTTGCACCTTCAGTAAATATTACATAACTTATACCACTTTTTGCACTACCATAAGATAGACCAGCATATACAACTTCATCAGCTGTTAAAGTTGCAACATACATATCGGTAATATTATCTACAAACTTATCAAAAATTGTTCCATTACAACTCATTCTTGGCTCTTTTATTGTTTTTCCATTTAATCTCACATAAGAATCATAATAAAAGGTCTCATTTTTTACATATTTATCATATATTTCTTGTTCATTTAATGAAACACTATTATCTGAGATTGATGCATACGCTTTAGCATTGTAACACCATCCACCACTCTTTAAATATTTCAAATAATTATTCAATTTATCAGTTTGAAAATTTTTGAATGCATAGACCATCGACTTTTTTGCATCATTGGTATTAGTCGCAACATTTAAATAGTCAGATATGTATATATTCTTATCATTCGTGGTACCATCAGAAGCAATCATTGTTCCTGCTGTGTTAGAAATATTGCCTATACCTACTGTTACTTTTTCCCCACCTGTTTCTAACGGAATTGAATAATTGCTGGTACTTGAAGAACATAAATTATCTTGATCATCTAAGAGTATCTTTATACTTCCGTCACCCTCTATTCTTATTATTTTCCAACACATTCCTGCAAAATCAACATAATTATCTATTGCTTTTCCTCTAAAATAATAACTTATTCCATAATCATCTGGAATAACACTAAGTGTACTTTCTTTTGTTGTTTCTGTTATTTTTTCTTCAGCAACTTGAGTTAACGGACTGGCAAGTAATTCTGTTCCATTTGTTTTATTTTTTGCATTTTCTATTACATTATATGCTAAACTATTTTTATTATCTAAATATTGGTTCTCTACTTGTACTATATCAGTTATATTTATTTTTGCTTCTACCCTTTTATTCATATCTTTACTTTGGTCTATTCCTGTATCTATATACCATAATGTTAATGTATATGATTGTACATCATCAACATCAATATTATTTCCCACCAATATTTGTTTTTTCAATGGCAACATTATTTCTTTTTCTACACCATTACATTTAGTTCCATCTTTTTTTGTACATATTAATGTATATCTAAAATCATTCGAATTAAATGTTGTAGTTGTACCATTGTCTATATTTGTAATTTCCACATCTTCAATAATTACTACATAGCTTGTTTTATTATTACCTTCATTAGTAACTGTAAAATTTTTAGTACCGATAGCCTCATTACTAGGTTCTAATATTAAATCTTTTCCTAATATCTCATCACTGTTATCACTATATTTAATTTGTAAATTAGCAGTTGATATACTTACACTCTTTTCATTAGTATTATCAGTTATTTTAGTTAGGAAGTAAGCATATGTTAATCCTACTAAAATCATTAATACTAAAAATATTCCTGTTATACTAACTATTATTTTTTGCTTACGATTCATAGGTTCACTCTCCTTCTTTATTTTAAACAATATTATCATAATAAATATTTAATATCTTTTGAACGTGCCTGTAGTACTTATATCAAATCATATTTAAATCAAATAATTTGTCATTTTTTTATACACAAAAAAGACTATATATTCTTACTTCTTTATAACCCCCCCCCCGAACAAATCTTCGAGGTCGGGAGAGAAGTTATACAGTCTTGTTTTCATCTTTTTTATGAATCGTAAATT
>CAKOID010000036.1 GCA_934086355.1 uncultured Bacilli bacterium | reverse complement strand
TGTTTTGTATTATTGTCTAAAATTGTTTTTATTAAATTTTCTATTTCAGTACTATCATTTATTTGTTCCATACCTAATTCACTAATTAATTCTTTTGGTTCACGTTTTAATTCTAAAGATTTATTAAATAATTCTTTGGCTTGTTTAGAATTAATTTTATTATTTTTTATAGAATCTATTATAAATGCTAGTTTTTCTGGAGTTAGAAATAATTCTTTTATAGATATATTGTTACTATTTAAATAATCAGTTATGTTATTTATAATCCAATTAGTAGATAATTTAATATCACAATTTAAACTAATTAATTTATCAAAATAATCACTTATATCTTTATCTTTTGTTATTATTGATGCATCAGTATTTGTTAATCCTAATTCATTAATATATTTTAATTTTTTTTCGTTTGGTAAAATTGGAATACGTGATTTAATTTCATCAATTAATTCTTCTGTTATTTTATATGGTGGTATGTTTGGTTCTATAAAGTATTTATAATCTATTGCATCAGCTTTACTTCTCATACTAACTGTTGTTTCTGTAGATTCATCAAATCTTCTTGTTTCTTGAACTATTTCATCTTTTTTACCAGCTAAAATTAAATCTGTTTGTCTTTTTATTTCATATTCTATTGTTTTTTCTACATTTCCTATATTGTTAACATTTTTTACTTCTACTTTTGTTCCAAATTCAGTACTTCCTTTTTCCATCATTGAAACATTTACGTCACATCTTATTTGTCCTCTTTTAACATCTGCATCACTTATACCAGTGTATCTAAATATATTTTTCATAGTATCTAAGAATGCAACAGCTTCACGTGATGAATGCATACAAGGTGCAGTAACGGTTTCTAAAAGTGGAACTCCTGCTCTATTGTAATCAATTAAAGAAAAGTATGAATAATGGTCAAGTGATGCTGAATCTTCTTCTAGATGTATGTCTAATATGTCTATATCCAATTCTTTGTCATCAACCATAATACTTAATTTACCGTTTGTTCCGATAGGATTATGAAATTGTGTTATTTGATATCCTTTTGGTAAATCTGGATAATAATAATTTTTTCTATCAAATATAAAGTATTCTGGAATATTACACTTTAGTATTAAAGCCATTTCTATTGCTCGTTCCATACATTCTTTATTAGAAACAGGTAAAATACCAGGAAGTGCAACATCTATTTTATTTACATGAAGGTTTGAAATGTCATTATACGTATTTTCTGCTGGCGAGAATACTTTTGTAGTTGAATTCATTTCAGCGTGCATTTCAAGACCTATAACAGGTATTAATTCCATTATTTCACTTCCTTTGCAATTTGATTTTTAAAATTATATGTTGATTCTAATTTGTAAGCAATGTTTAAAACATCTTTATCTTTCATGATATTACCAGTTATATTTACTCCAATAGGCATGTTATTAACAAATCCATTTGGAATTGTTATACTTGGATAGCCACCAAAGTTTCCTATAGCCATTAAATTTTCTAAGATTTGTTCATTACCACTTATCTTTTCATTAACATTATCTATTTTTGGGGCAACTTTTCCACTTGCTGGCATTATCATTGCATCATAAGAGTTAAATAATTCATTCATTTTGTTTGTTATTAATCTTCTAACTCTTTTTGCATTTAGAAAATATTTTTCTTGATTTTCTTTTTGTAATACATATGAACCTATAACAAATCTACGTTTAATTAATGAAGAAAAGCCTTTTGTTCTATGATCTTTAATCATATCAACATAGTTTTCACCTTCACCTCTTGGTCCAAATATAATACCAGTTAAGTTAGAATCATTACTAGTTGCTTCAGCACAACTTAAACATACATAAGTTGGAAATATTGCTTTTAATAAATTCATATCTATTTCTATACCATTAACAGTACAGCCTAAATCTTCTAAGTGTTTTAATGTTCTTTTAAATTCTTCTAGAATTTTATTTGTTTCTTCATTATCATTTAAATTATCTAATAAATTTTTTATATAAAATATTTTTTTACCTTTTATATCGTTATTTAAATTAGCTGTTAAGTTTTGTTCTAAATCTATTGTTGTCATATCATTTTCATCTATTCCGACTACGTTATCAACTACTATTGCAGCGTCACGAACACTACGTGTTAAAACACCTACATGGTCTAAACTTGATGCAAAAGGGAATAAACCAAATCTACTTATTGCACCATAAGTTGGTTTAAATCCAACAACTCCGCAATATGCTGCTGGCTTACGTACAGAGTCTCCTGTATCACTTCCTAATGCGTAAGGTACGACACCGCTTGCAACTAAAGCAGCACTACCTGCACTTGAACCAGCTGTTATGCGTCGATTGTCCCATGGATTTTTAACTATTCCAGTATGGCAAGTAGTACCTGTACCGCCCATTCCTAGTTCGTCCATAGCACTTTTTCCTATTAATACTGCACCAGCATCTTTTAAACGTTTTATAACAGTAGCATCAAAAAATGGTACATAATCTTTTAAGGTATTACTACTTGCTGTTGAAAGAATATCTTTTGTTGATAAATTATCTTTTGCTACATAAGGAATGCCTGATAAAACGTTTTCAGATACATTACCTGTTGCATCATCACATATTGTTACGAACGCATTTAATTCATCTTGTAGTTGATGTGATTTTTCTAATGATTCTTTAACTAGTTCATCAGAAGATATTTCTTTTTTTATTAATTTTTCATGTAGTTCTTCTAACATTATCCCACCACCTTTGGTACTTCTATTTCTCTATCACTAACTTTATCAGAATTCTTTAAAATGTCTTTTACGTCATCATTTTTTATAGTTTTTCCATCTCTTGGACGGGCTTCTATAACAAATGGATAATGTTGTGGTTCAACATTTTTAATTCCTTCTATTTCGTTTATTAAATCCATATTAGCTTCTATTACTTCAAATTCATCTAATATAGTAGTTGTTTCTTCTTCAGTTAAACCAATTAATAGTTTATCTGCATAATCCTCAATTAATTCTTTTGTAAATTTACTCATCTTTATCACTCACTTTTATTCCTAATTCTTCTAGTTGTCTTTCACTTACTGTATTTGGTGCATCACTCATTAAATCATTAGAACTAGTTGTTTTAGGGAATGCAATAACATCTCTTATATTTTCTGTACCTGCTAAAATCATTGTAAGTCTATCTAAACCTAAGGCAAATCCTCCATGTGGAGGTGTTCCACATTTTAGAGCATCTACGAAGAATCCAAATTTTTCTTTTATGTCATCTTCACTAAGTTCTAAAGCTTTAAACATTTTTTCTTGAACATCTTCTTTGTGTATTCTTATACTTCCGCCACCTGCTTCATATCCATTAATTACAATGTCATAAGCTTTTGAATAACAATGTGCTTTATCAGTTAATAATTTATCTACATCTTCATCCTTTGGACTAGTAAATGGATGATGACATGCAACAAATCTATTTTCTGTATCACTCCATTCAAATGATGGAAAATCAGTTACCCAAAGTAATTTATAATCATCTTTTTTTATCATATTATTATCTTTAGCAATTTTACATCTTAAAGCACCTAATGCAATTTTTACTAATGATTCTTTACCACAAACTATAAATACTATATCATTATTATTAATTAGTAATTCTTCCTTTAAACCATTAATTTCTTCATCGGTTAATCCTTTAACACTACCAGTTATTTCTTCACCAAATTTGATGTATGCAAGACCACCAGCTTTATATGTTTTAACGTATTCTGTTAATTTATCTATTTCACGTCTTGAATACACATTTGCTAAATCTTTACCAACTATACAGTTTATTACACCATTATTAGTTATAACTTTGTTAAAGAATTCTATATTAGTATCTTTAAAAATATTAGTTATATCATTAATACGCATATCAAATCTTAAATCTGGTTTATCAGAACCATACATTCTTATTGCATCATCATATTTCATTCTAAGTAATGGCAATTTAATATCTATTCCTTTAGTTTCTTTAAATACGTTTACTACTAAATTTTCACAAAGACTCATTACATCGTCTTCAGTTACAAAACTCATTTCAACATCAACTTGTGTAAATTCTGGTTGCCTATCAGCTCTTAAATCTTCATCTCTAAAACATTTTGCTATTTGAAAATATCTTTCTACTCCACCTACCATTAATAGTTGTTTATATATTTGTGGAGATTGTGGAAGAGCAAAGAATTTACCATTAAATATGCGTGATGGAACTAAATAATCTCTTGCACCTTCTGGTGTACTTTTACAAAGTATTGGAGTTTCTATTTCTAAGAAATTTAGTTTATCTAAATAATTTCTTATAGACATTGTTATTTTGTGTCTTAGAACAAAATTATTTATTAAACTGTTTCTTCTTAAATCTAAATATCTATATTTTAGCAATGTATCTTCATTAGCATTAACATCATCACTTATTTGAAATGGTATTTCTATAGATGTATTAACTAATTCTAATTCATCAACAATTACTTCTATTTTTCCTGTAGATAATTTTTCATTACTAGTAATTCTTTCTACAACTTTACCTGTAATTTTTATTACGTACTCGCTTTTTAATGAACTAGCAAGTTCATAATTTTTATTTTCTGGATTAACAACAAGTTGTATTAACCCTGTTCTATCTCTTAAATCTATAAATATTAAACCACCTAAGTTACGTACCTTTTGTACCCAACCATATAGTTCAACTATTTGATTTATATTATTCTCATTTATTTCATTATTAAATACTTTTTTCATAATTTCCCTTCTTTGTATATATTGATAAAATAATTTGGTTATGTTATAATGTATTTATGAAGAAAAACTTCATAAAATATTAAAGGAACATTCAGTTTGATCGATTGGATGTCTACCTATTTGTGTTGATAGACATTTAAGCCTATGTGCTTAAGTGTCATTTTTTTATAGCTATTATTAATATAATAAGAAGCGATAAAATGATCGATAAATATTGAAATATCTTTATTATAAAGACTCTTTTATTCATAAATCAAACCTCCTATCTTTTATATATATATAAGAATAAGAGGTAGACACCCAAAACTTAATGTTCCTGAATTAATTATATCATTTTAATATGTATGTTATCAATATTTTTTTACATATATTTTATTTGTTTTGTATTGAAGTAATAATTTACTTGTGTTATAATTTGTATATGAAGTAGTAGTACTTCATGTAGACATTTAAGCCTCTAAAGCTTAAGAACTATTTTTTTAATTTTCTTATTAATATAATAAGAAGCGATAAAATGATTGGAATGTATTTAAGAATTTTTATTTTAAAAATTCTTTTTTACGTTTATCATACCTCTCTAAAAAAAGAGAGGCAGATACTTAAGCTTGATGTTACAAATAAATTGTAACTTTTTTATTTACTCGTATATTTTTTTATTTAATTTTCACAGTTACCTGGAGTTCTTGGATAAGGAATAACATCTCTTATATTTTCTACACCTGTTAGGTATATTAGTAATCTTTCAAATCCCATACCAAATCCAGAATGTTTACATCCACCAAATTTACGTAAGTTAATATACCAATCTAATCCTTCTTTATCCATTCCTAGCTCATCCATACGATGAACTAATTTTTCATAGTCGGCTTCTCTTTCTGATCCACCCATTAATTCTCCTGCACCTGGTACTTCTAGGTCAACTGCTGCAACAGTTTTACCATCGTCATTTTGTTTCATATAAAATGCTTTTATATCTTTAGGCCAATCTGTAATGAATACTGGACCATTAAAGTATTCTGTAATATATTTCTCATGTTCTTTTGCTATGTCTTCACCATATTCTGGAGTGAATTCCCAGTCTACTTTTGCTTCTTTAAGAAGAGTAATTACATCATGATGAGTAATTCTAGTAAATTTAGAATTTACTAATTTAGTTAATTTATCAATTAAACCTTTTTCAACAAATTTATCAAAGAAAGCCATTTCTTCTTTTGCATTATCAAGTACATATTTAACAACATATTTAAGCATACTTTCCATTATTTCCATATCGCCTTCTAAATCACAAAATGCAATTTCAGGTTCAATCATCCAAAATTCACTAGCATGAGTTTTTGTATTTGAATTTTCTGCTCTAAAAGTTGGTCCAAATGTATAAGTTTTTTTATAAGCAAGTGCAAATGTCTCTGCTTGTAATTGACCACTAACAGTTAAAGATGCTTGTTTTCCAAAAAAATCTTTACTATAGTCAACTTTTCCAGTACTTGCTACTTTATCTAAATCTAGTGTAGTTACTTGGAACATTTCTCCAGCGCCTTCACAATCACTTGAAGTAATTAGTGGTGCATGAAAGTATACATATCCATTTTCTTGAAAATATTTATGAATTGCATATGCAGCAATACTTCTTATTCTAAATACGGCTCTGAATAAATTAGTTCTAGGTCTTAAATAAGATATTTCGCGTAAATATTCACGAGTAGGTCTACCTTTTGCTTGTAATGGATAATCGTCACTACAATCGCCTTCTAAAACAAAACTAGTTAATTCTAACTCGAATTCTTGACCACTAGCAGGTGATTCTTTTAAAATACCTTCTACTGTTATAGCAGAACCTAATTTTAATTTTTGTATTTCATTAAAACAATCTAACTTATCATCATAAACAACTTGAATACTATTAAAATATGTTCCATCATTTAAATCAATGAAACCAAATTTTGCTTGTTTTCTATGATTTCTAACCCAACCTGAAACTTTATAAACTTTGCCAAATTCTTTTTCTTTATATATATCTTTTATATCCATTTTTAATTTCTCCCTACATTTTTGTATCTAGATAATCTACTAAATCATTAATATCAACTAACTCTTCTTCTTTAGTCATATTATCTTTTACTTTAACTTTATATTGTTTTATATCTTCACTATTTAATATAATTAAATATTTTGCATTAAATCTATCTGCTGATTTAAATTGGTTTTTAAATGATTTATTCATTAAATCTGTTTCTACACTAAATCCGTTTAATCTTAAATCTTGTATTAGGTATGTTGCAGTATCTTTTTCATCTTCATTACCATACATTATGAAT
>CAKOID010000035.1 GCA_934086355.1 uncultured Bacilli bacterium | reverse complement strand
CTAAATCCATTTAATCTTAAATCTTGTATTAAATATGTTGCAGTATCTTTTTCATCTTCGTTACCATACATTATGAATAAATCAATATCTTCTTTTATTTTGAAATTTATATTAAGTGTTTCCATTGCAAGTATTGTTCTATCAAGTCCCATTGCAAATCCAACGGCAGGCACTTCTGGGCCATCAAGTTCTTTAACTAAACCATTATATCTACCTCCGCCACCTAACACATTTGCATTTCCAAATTCAGGTATGTTTCCGATTATTTCAAATACTGTATGATTATAATAATCAAGTCCTCTAACTAAATTAGTATCGATTTCATAATCTATATCCATTAGTTCTAAATATTCTTGTAATTTTTCAAATCTCTTTTTGCTTTCTTCATTTAAATAATCTAATGTTTTAGGAGCATTTTTTAAATAATCACTTCCTGCATCCACTTTACAATCCAATATTCTAAGTGGATTTTTATTTAATCTTTCTTTACAATCTTCACATAAATTATCAATTATTGGTGTGAAATAGTCTATTAAAGCTTTTCTATAATTATCTCTAGATTCATTGTCTCCTAAAGAATTAATTCTAACACTAACATCTATTCCTAATAACTTATAAGTGTTGTAAGCTAAGCTTATTATTTCTGCATCACTCATCACGTCATCAGTACCTATACATTCAATTCCAAATTGTGTAAATTGTCTTGTTCTACCACTTTGCGGTCTTTCATATCTAAACATAGGTCCATTATAGTAAACTTTAAATGGTTCAGTCATATTTCCATATAATTTATTTTCTATGAAACTTCTAACAACTCCTGCAGTTCCTTCTGGACGAAGAGTAATCATTCTATCTCCTCTATCTTTGAAATCATAAGTTTCTTTTGTTACTATATCACTTGATTCTCCTACGCTTCTATGAAATAATTCACTGGATTCAAATATAGGTGTTTCAATATAACTATAATTATATTTTTCACATATTGCATCAATTACATCACATACATATTTTCTTTTTTTTGCATCAAGTCCAATAACGTCATAAGTTCCTTTTTGTTTTGTTATCATATTTTCCCTCTTTCTAAAATAAAAACACTTGGAATATGTAAGGACGAAAAGATACTTTCCGCGGTGCCACCTTACTTTACAAGTGTACTCTCTTTATTCTTAACGTGAATTATACGTTCTTATTTTTTTAAAAGTGTCTTCAATATATTTTAATATAGACATTCACACCAACTAGTCTTCTCTTGATATAAAAAATATATCTACTTCTCTTTCAACAAGAATATAGATATATTTTACTTTATTTTTTATTTTAAGTCAATAGCGAGTTCATATTTATTTTTAATGATTTTTTCTATAATTATTTAGTATTTTTAATATTCCAACGTATGGTAATGTAACGCAAGTTTTTCTATTTTGTTGTTTATATATTTCATCGAATGCAATGGCTTCATTTAATTCTTCTTCTTTGTATTCTTTTTCATTTACCATATTCATAAAATTATCAATATATTTTATTGCATCTTCTACACTTTTATTTATTATATTTTTTAACATTATTGATGTACTTGCAGTAGAAATAGCACAAGCTTCTCCATTAAATCTAATGTCTTTTATAATATTATCTTTTATGTCAATATATATATCAATGTTATCAATGCATGATTCGTTATTGGAATTGGTCTTTAAATAATTTAAGTCATCACTACCATCTTTATTAAATGGTTTTTGAAAATTATCTAATATTATTTCTCTTTTAAATTCGTTATCCACTATATCATCTCTCTCATTATTTTATCTCTATCACTTAATAGTTCAACCAATTTATCTATTTCTTCATAAGTATTGTAAAAATACAAACTTACTCTTAATGAATTTTTTACTCCTGTTTCACTTTTTAATATTTTAGCACAATGATTACCTGCTCTAACACAAATATTGTATTTATTTAGATAAAATGCTACATCTTGACTAAATATTCCATCTATGTTAAATGATACTATTCCAGAATCACTTTCTAAATTTATTATATCTATAAATGGTAATTTAATTAGTTTATCTATTAAATATGTTTTTAATTTTTTTTCATATAGGAAAATGTTATCCATACCTATTTTATTTAAATAATCTATTGCAGCACCTAAACCTATTGCACCAGCAATGTTTGGTGTACCGGCTTCGAGTCTAGTTGGTAATTCTTTTAAATATACTTCATTTTCATTATCAAAAGATTCGTTCATTCCTCCACCTAGATTAATTGGTTCTAACTTTTCTAGGAATTCTTTTTTTCCGTATAATACTCCTATACCTGTAGGACCACACATTTTATGTCCTGAAAAAACTAAAAAATCCATATCGCTTTTTTTTACATCCACTTTTTTATGAGGTACTAATTGAGCTCCATCAATAACTACAAAAATATCATTTGCATGTGCAAATTTACATATTTCATCTATCGGTCTTTCATCACCTACTACATTTGTTATACCAGCTATACTGATTACTTTTGTTTTTTCTGTAATAGCATTTATAACGTTTTCCATTGTAACATGCAAATTTTCATCTAAATCTATATAATTTATTATTACTCCATTTTCTTTTGCTAATTTAAACCATGGAAGTACATTCGAAGCATGCTCACTCTTTGTTAATAAAACTTCATCTCCTGGTTCTAATAAATTTTTAAAAAAACCATTAGTAATCATATTTAAGGATTCTGTAGAACCGCTAGTAAATATAGTTTCATCAAAATCTGCATTTATAAAATCTGCAACTTTCTTTCTTGCGTTTTCATAATTAACATCAACTTTATAACTAATTGTATAATCACCTCTATGTGCATTTGCACTATAATTTTTATAATAATCTGTTATTGCATCAATTACAACATCAGGTTTAAAAGTTGTGGCACCATTATCTAAATATATAATATCATTTCTTAACATAGGAAAATCATATCTATATTCTGTCACTTTATCACCTCCATTTTTTATCTAGCATCATTTTCTAAAAAGCCATCTAATATTAGTTTTATAGCATTTTTTCTATCTATTCCTTTACTCATTAAGTAAAATATATAGTCTTCATTAACTGTACTTATACTTGCACTATGATTTGCAATTACATTTTTTGTATCTATATACATGTTTGGGTAAATATTAGATGTACCATTATTAATATTTAATAATCTTATATTTTCATACAATTCATTGTCATGAGTATCTTTTATAACACTTCCATCAACAACTACTTTAGATTTACCTTCATCACTTATTCCGTGTACATTAATAATATTTTTAGAATTATTACCAATCATATTTACATTAATATTTAAATTATATTCTTTTTTTGATATAAAACTATGATTGTATATAAAATCACTGTTATTTCTTTGTTTTATTCTTATATTTAAATTATTTTCTATTATTTCACTATATTGATTAATAATTAATTTTACGCCATCATTTATATTTATATTTAAATCATTTATGTTATTTTCTTTTGGTATTATACATATAGTATCTTCTGAAACATTTAAATTTATATTTTTTTCTTTATCTAATACTATTTTATTCATTATTATATTTCTCACTTACTTTATTTGTCCCAGTAAAACCATTATTTTCAATATTTTCTGCTAAAGTATAATCTCCAGTTTTAACTATTTTTCCATTTTCTAATATATGAACATAATTTGGTACAAGTTTTTTTAATATATTTGTGTGATGTGTAATTATAAGAAATGAACATGAATGTGTATCAAAATATTCTTTAAGTGATTCAGTTATTGTATTTAAGTTATCTACATCTACACCACTATCTATTTCATCTAAAAGTATTAAATCAGGTTCTAATACCCATAGATGCATAAGTTCATTTTTCTTTCTTTCTCCACCTGACATATTTTCATTAATGCCTCTATGGATAAAACTTTTATCAACTTTAATTTTTTCACATATATTATTCATAAGTTTAGAGAATGAAAATATATCTACATTCTTTCCTGTTTTAGCTTCTAAAGCCATTCTTAACATTTCTGAATTTTTTACACCTTCTATTTCAATAGGATTTTGGTTTACTAAAAATATTCCGTTTCTTGCACGTTCAGTTGTATCCATTTTTAATAAATCTACATCTTTATAAAAAATGCTTCCTTCATCTACTTTATATTGTGGATCTCCCATTAAAACTTTACAAATTGTACTTTTACCACTACCATTAACTCCCATTAAAGTATGGATTTCATTTGCATTTATTTCTAAATTAAATTTTTTTAATATTGTTTTATTTTCAACACTAACGGTTAAATTTTTTATACTTAACACTTCAATCACCTACTAAGTATTTTATCACAATAGTTTTAAAATAACCATATTATAAAGAAAAAAGTGTTTGAGAACACTTTTGGTTTTGTATGACTTTGCTAGATTTCCATCAATTCTTTTTCTTTAGATGATAAAACTTCATCTACTTTTTTATTATATTTATTTATTAATTCTTGTACATCATCTGTATATCTATCTTTATCATCTTCAGTAAATTCATCATTATTTTTAATAGAATTATTTGCATCTTGTCTAATATTTCTTAGAGCAATTTTTCCTTCTTCAGCCATAGCTTTAGCTTGCTTAACATATTCTTTTCTAGTTTCTTCAGTTAAATCAGGGACTGTTAATATTATTACTTCTCCATTATTTGTAGGGTTAATTCCTAGATTAGCTTCGTTTATTGCTTTCTCTATATTTTTTAAATTGTTTTTATCAAATGGTTTAATAAATAATTCTTTGCCATTATGAACAGTTATATTTGCTAAAGTATTAATTGGACTCATAACACCGTATGCTTCAACATTAATTCCGTTTAACATCATTGGATTAGCTCTTCCTGCTCTAATAGTTGTCAATCTACTTTCTAAGTTTTCTACTGCACTAATCATTTTTAATTCTGTATTGTCTAATATATCCATATAATCTCCTTCTTTTTATTTATTATATAAATTTTTTTATCTTTTTACAAGTAAGAAATATAATATAATTATAATTACTAATATTATTCCGCATAGTACTAAAATAATATCGACTGTACCATTATTATCTAGTATAAGTTTCTTTTGTTTTTCATTTGTATTAGTTTTTTCTTTTGAATCAATTTCTTTATCTTTTAATAATTCTTCTACATAATCATTATAATAATCTTTTGATTCAAGTACATAATTTAAATAAGTATTATAAATATCAAATAGAGGTAAAGGTATTTCATTTTCGTTTGAATTACTACACAATGCTAAAAAAACTTCTACTAATTTTTCTTCATAATTACTTAAATTTTCTTTAGAATATATTTTATCAAAACTATATTTTATTGCATTTATATAAAATTCTGTATCTAATCCTTCTAAATTATTAGGTATAGTTATGGTTTCATTTTGTTCATTTGATTGTGATTTTGTATGAATATTAAATTTGTTTTCTTCTAATTCATTTCTTTTTTCATTTTCTACAAATTTATTGTTTTCGTTTAATATTCTCATGTTCTTTTCATTATCAAACTTTATTATTTCATTTCCAACATAATATATTCTTTCCCCATTTGAATTTAAAGAATAATTTAATCTTTCATTTAATAAACCATTATCATTCATATAATAATTTATTTTTATTCTTTCTTTTAATACTTCATTTATGTCTCTTAAAAATACTTGTTTTACATCCATTTCATTTATATTATTTAATTCTTCAATAAGTGTTTCTTTATCTAAATTAGTTTTGTAGTCCATTTCTACTTGTTCTAATTCTTTTAAAAATGGTTTTAATTTTTCTAATAAATCTTTTGTTTGTATATTATTATTATTTTCCTTTTCTAATATTTCTTTAACTTTATCTATATTTTTATTTTCTATTTCGTATAATTTAGTATTATCTTCATCAGTTACTTTTAAATAAGTTGCATTATTTCTAAAGCCATAAAAATCTTTATTATTAATATCTTTACTTGTTTCTACAATGTTAAAATTTTTTAAATTTGAATTATTTTGTTTTATTTCATCAATAACATTTTCTATATTTTTGCTTTTTAATTCATAAATTCTATTTTTTATAATATTTTTTAATTCTTTTATTACATCATATTCAATGATACTATTATTTATATTATTAAGTGTACTCTCTAAAATTTCTAAATCATTAGTTTTATTATAAAAATTTATTAAATCTTTTTTATTTTGATTATAAAAATTCATTAATAATTCTGTGTTATTAGTTTCTTTTGTATTCATGATATCACCTATTAAATAAAATTATTAGTGAAACTATAAGTATAGCAGCTAAAGAAAATTCTAAAATAATTGTAGTTGCTACAAAAGCTGCTTTATTTAATTTTAAATCTTCTTCTGTTAAATTATATCCTTTTTTAGAGGTAGGAGATAATGATAATACTTGTGTTCTACTTAAATAATTATCTTCTTTGTAATCCATTGCATTATTATCAGTACTATTTAATAAATTATCTTTTTTAGAAATAATGTCATTCATTATATTTCTGAAGTTTTCATTATAATTATTACTATTATTTTTATAATATGTGATAAATCCATCAAATATATTTTGAGTATTTAATTTATTTTGAAAACCATTTATTTCTCTGTTAATACAATATTCCATAAATTTAATAACTATGTTAACGTTTGTATAGTTTCCACTATTTAACTTATTCATATATTTTGTTATAAAGGAAATATTTTCTTCATAAAAGTCAGCTAAAGCATCAAAATCATTGCTTACTAAATCATATTTATAATTAAATTCGTTGTTGTTATATAATTTATTTTTTAAAACATTAATAATTTCTTGTACTTCACTTCTATCAACTTTTTGTTGATTTTCTAATAGTGATAAATAAACTTTTAATTCTTCTAAATTATTATCGCTATTAATATAATTTATAATTTCTTCTTTGTTAGTTATTTTAGTGTTTGTTTCATCACGTAATAATTTTGGAATGTTCATACTATCACCTACTATAAAAATTATAAAATAAAAAATGATATATTTCAATCATTTTTATAGCATCATAATCATACTTTTAGATAATTTTGTTATTTTTAATATTTTATCTGTAGAGTAGCCTTCATTTTT
>CAKOID010000034.1 GCA_934086355.1 uncultured Bacilli bacterium | reverse complement strand
TCATAATGCCCCGAAAGACTACGGGCTTAAGGGGAAATATAAAGAAAAAGAAAATATATTATTATATACTTTCTATATGGACATTATCCTACGATTAATATTTGACCTATATTTAATAGATTTGAACTAAGATTATTTAGCTCTTTTAGTCTGTTTACTGTTGTGTTATACTTTTTAGCTATAGAATATAGAGAATCGCCTGATTTAACTGTATATGTTGTTTCCCTTGAAGTACCTAGTGGTATTCTTAATACCTGACCTATTTGGAGAGTATTGGTAGTTAGATTATTGGCTCTTTTGATAGCATCTACAGTTACATTATACTGATTTGCTATCTTGTATAAAGAGTCGCCTGACTTAACGGTATAATTTACTGTATTTGATGATGGTGTTTCGGATGATGTGGTTGGTAGTTTTAAGACCTGACCTACGGATAAAATGTTTGAAGTAAGATTATTTAACCTTTTTATTTCATCTACTGTGGTATTATATTTTTGGGCTATTTTATATAGAGAATCGCCACTTTTTACTGTATAAGTATTTTCTGGAGTAAGAGGGCTTGGTAGTTTTAGTGTCTGGCCTATTATAAGGTTATTTGATGTTAAATTATTTAATCTTTTTATTTCATCAATAGTGGTGTTATTGTTTTGAGCTATCTTGTATAGTGAGTCACCACTTTTTACAGTATAGATATTGGTTTCTCCATCATATACTTCTTTTGATGGTATTCTTAAGACCTCTCCTATCTGGAGAGTGTTTGAGGTAAGATTGTTTTCTCTTTTTAATTCTGAAACCGTGGTACCTAGTTTATTGGCAATGCTATATAGTGAGTCGCCCTTTTGTACTATGTAGGTATTGGTTATTAATCCTTCAGGCGGTGTGTATGGTACTCCTATATAGTTTGCTACTGTGGATATGACAGCTTCTGCTAGTTCTTCATAGTTTTCTTTTAGAAAGCCTACATCTTTGGCATTATCTATGAAGCCATACTCAACAATTAGTGGCTCTAGGTTACCAGTATTTCGATGTATGAAATAGTAGTCTTTTGAGGTATCACTTGGTAGTCTTCTTTGATAGTATTTTCTTGTTTCTTGTCCAGTGGCTCCGATATTGTTTAGAATGTTTTTGGCTAGGGTATCTTTGTTCCTTAGGGCATATATGACTTCGGCTCCTTCGCCGCCCCCTGAATTAACATGATTGGATATTAGTATAACATCAGATGAATTACCAAACTTATTTAAAATAGTGTTTACTCTATCAGTTGGAGATAATGTGGTATCTGAGTCTCTAGTTATAGCTACCGGTATTCCTAACTCTTTAAATCTATCATACATGTATTTGGATATTAATAGATTATAGTCTTTTTCTAGTAAATTATTGCCTGTAGCACCAGAATCAGTACCACCGTGACCTGGGTCAATTATTACTTTACGGACCGCTCTATCTTCATTATTATTCATAGTTATCACCTTCAAAGTAGTATATGTAAATAATGTTAATTTGGTTAACTTGACTAGTATAAAAAGATACTAATTTTACTTTTTAGTATCTTTTTGATATTTAATTTATAGCGGTGTTATTTACATATAATTTATAACCATTTTAATTTTTTACATACTAGTTCTACTTCTTCATTATTGTTAGTATTTTTTAGTACTGATTTTGTTATATCTATTTCTATATCTTCATAAGATATTTTTTTCTTTTTACTAGTACTTGTTTTATTTAACTGAATATTTACTCTTGCTAATAACTCTTCAATATGAAATGGTTTTGTTAAGTAGTCATCCGCTCCATTTTCTAAACCATTTAGTTTATCTTCGAGCATTGATTTGGCTGTTAACATTATGACTTTACTTTCTATTTCTTCTTCTCTTAGTTTTTTTAATATTTCAAAACCATTCATACTTGGTAACATTACATCTAATATTATTAAATCATATAGTCCAGACAAGGCATTGTAATAACCTTCTTCACCATCTGTTTCTATATCTACAATGTAACTATCTTTAGTTAATTTTTCTTTTATTAGTTCTGCAAGAGCGTATTCATCTTCGATTATTAAGATATGCATAGTTAATCACCTCTTTAAATATATAATTTATTTATTAAATGAATATTAAATATAGTTATATTATAACATTTTTTAGTAAAAACAAAAAGAGACTAGTTTTTGTTAATCTCCTAAGTTATAAGTATATATTATTACGTATCATATAATAATTTATTAATTAATCTGCCTTTTATGTTTGATTCTATTTTTTGATTTTATATAATCAAGAATGAATTTATTTTCTTTTTTGTTAAACGTTAACATATTAAACCAATCTGGATGACTATCCATTATATCGTCCATTAAATCGTGATATAAATCAAATTCTTTTTCCATTGCGTACTTATTTATCTCTCTTAACATTCTTTTCTTTTCAAAATTTGTAAAATCTATTTTCTCTAGTTCAATTTGTTTTTCTTTATATTTTCTATCTCCATAATACTTTTTGAAATCAGTAGCATTCATATAATTATCATCTTTCCTTTCTTCATTTCAATTTGATTATGTATTATTAATATAATATTATAATTTTTTTCTTTTATTGTGACACAATAGCAATAATACAGAATATGAATTTTATATTTATTATATATTTTTTATATTAAAACTGTATTTAGTGACTAATTACATATATGCACACAATTTAATATTTCTCTAAAATCACGTCTTGCACTCTTCCTTACCATGTTGCTTATCCATATATTCAACCAGGTCATCTAAATCTTCTTTTATACCAATTACATCATCGTTATTAAATTTTGCACAATTATAAATTTGTTTATTCATTCTAATTAAAGTTTTTTCATCATTCAATCGTAAGTAAGTCTGCTCCCCCTGCTCATTCAACATTTTGTTATAATAATCATCTGGAACTAATGCTATTGCAAATTTTGGGTGCAGTAACATTACCATACACTCAATTCTATCATCTATAGATAAATTCGAAATAAGTGATTTAATTGTTACTAGATTTTTATTTGTTATATTTACTAATGGAATAGGAGTATATCCTTTGATGAAATTGGTATTCATTTTTTCTCCTACTTTTGCTAAATATTCTGCATCATATCCACCATCAAATAATTGAGCTGTTAAACTATGTTCATTTATTTCTTTTATATATTTTGGATTCCTGATAAGTGCCATAAAAAACAATTTATTTATACTTGTATTAAAGTCTTTTAGGGTAATAGTTCTTACTTCTTGATTTAAAAACGGAATAAACATTTCTATAATACTAGATATTATTTTTTCATAAGTTGCGCTTAAGTATTCCTCAAATGCTAATGAAAAATATCCAAAACTTGCATTATAATTCTTAGCAGAAGTTTTTATAATTTTATTTGAAGATGTATTTAAATAAAACAAGTCATAATTTGTCCTATAATTTTTTAATAGCAATTTAGGAAGCTGAACATGTGAATCAACAGCATATATTATAAAAACTTGATTGTCTGTTCCTTTTATATCATACAATGCACTATAATATCCCATTGCATTTTCTTTTAATATTATCCCTATTTTATTTAAATTAAATAGTAATTTTTTAATTGAATTTTTTTTCCATTTAAATCTAATTACTTGTTTGTCTTTAAAAGGCTTTGGTAATTTGCGAAAATAACCATTGTTTATAATTCCAATATCAAATAATGTGTTATTCTTTCTCAAAAATTCTTTTAATTCATCCATATATGTCTCCTCATATGTATTATACAACATTAATATATCATAGTTATTAAAAAAGAGACTAACCTTTGCTAATTCCTTTTGAATTTTCTAATTCTTCTATAAACTTATCTTTTAATTCGGGATATATATTATAAAAGTTATTTATATTAAATCCATTCTTATACCATCTTAATACTTTGGTAATTAAATCACTGTTGTCTATAAGAAAATAATCAGGTCTATTTGGATATAAATATAATTTTATTAATCCTTCTTTATCTAATTTAATTAATTCATCATAAACATTATCTATATATTCAGAAGATATTACTTTTTCATCTGCACTGCTTACTACTTCTGCTGACCATCCAGTTTGGTTTTCTTTAAAATTAGATGCATCTAGTTTATAAATATATCCGGAACAATTAAATATCTTCTTAAACATACCAGGCTTTCTTTCTACTAGTTCTACTGGATAATTTTTTCCGTCTCCTGATAATGAATAAAATAAGTCACTACCTTGTTTTGATAGGAAAATTGTTGCTATTCCTTTTGAATGACAGGCATATACCCATTCCTTCATATGAGTACTTTTATGTTTTTTAATTACTTCTAAGTTAGGAATACTACTTCCATGATATACATAATTCATATTTATTTTTCCTTTCCTATCTTAATTTGTTACATAATATTTGATGCATAGTTAAATAGCTCTCATTTTTTTATTTATATTTTGATCTGTTACAATTTTATATAAATTAGTATTCAAACAGATACTCCAAATATCCACATCATTTTTAACCAAATTATTATTTAATAAATAATCTGAAAGAAGATTTGCTAAAGGATAACGTAATAGATAATTAACTAAGCCAATATTTAAATCATAATCATAACGCATTAGTCTTCTAGCTTTATTGACATCTAAATCTTTTATATTTATTTGTCCATTTTGAATATATAATTTTTCACACAATAGTTCATATTCTATAGCATTTAGCATTTTTTCTTCATAATACATTCTATTATTTCTTCTTGCTTGAATTAATTCATAAAATTCTTTGTGATTAAGCCAAAGTTCTAATTGCTTTTCAATATAAAATGAAAATACTTCACAAAGAAAACTATACTTATCAGGAATTATTGGTGGATTAGAACTTCTGTCAATATAATGAGCAAATTCATGAGCCAGTATGAAAATGTCAGAATCATTTCCAGAAAGTCTTATAAATGCTCTTCTATTATTTGTATCAACTAAACTTTTAGTTTCGTTTTTATTTATGATAATTCTGTTACTATTTATTCCTTCTAAAATGATTTTGTAGTATTCTTTATTATAACTTTTATAAAACTCAAGAACTATGCCTAGAGGATTATTTATATTTTGGGGATAATCCATCTTAGTATAATCCTTTTTAAAATAATCTATTAATTGGTAAATTAAATCCTCTTTTATAAATTTATGAATATTTGATTCTACTTTTACTCTTTCAATAAATTTTTCCATGTCAGCCTCCTATAAACATATTAATAATAATTTTTGCTTTTTTGATATATTATATCATATATATTTATATTTTCATAAGTTTATATAAAATACTTTACGCTTTATTAGATAATTATATGTAATATAAGTAATTGATAATGACTTAGCATATATCTATTACTTATATATAATGCAATATAAAACTTTTAATTTAGAGACTATATAATAGGCTCTAAATTACCTCTTAAGACCTAGACTTAAGAGGATAAAGAAAAAAAACATAGACTATATTAATCTACATTATTTACTTTTATAGTACTTACATACTTTATATTTAATATTTTATCATATAGTAATTGCTTATTTTTTAATACTCTTATAAAACTATATATATAGAAAATTATAAATATTAAAAATGTATTTAATCCTATTATTACTGATAAATAGTTAGGTATATTTTTAGCTAATAACATTTCTAAATGTACCACTAATGAAAATATTCCATAGTAATATCTATATATATAGATATTTCTTAAAGTTATTTTAAGTAATCTCTTATCTGGTACTTCTAATGATTTAGTATTAATATTTTCTCTTGTTTGCAAATGCTTTTTAATAGAACTTGTAAAAAGCAATATAATTTGTTGCAACGTTTAGTATCGCTATTTTTTAAATTTATATTTAGTTGGCTCTGATTGTTCAATCGAGTTTGAGTCTAACAATAAGGCAATAACTTCTGATGCTCTAGATTTTTTTACTTTAAATATTTCCACAACATCTTCGCATTTAAAATCATATTGATAACTAAACTTATCAAATAGTTTTTGAATTTTATCATGAGTATTTTTGGTTACATTCATAGGAAGATTTCTATGTAATTTAATAACAAAATAATCTTCATCGCTAACAATATTTTCACTTGTAGCCGGACTTTTTTAACTGATTAAGGCGACATAATATTATTATTAGTCATATACTAAATCATCTTACTAGGTCTTAAATTTGAAAAAATAAAACAAAAAGATTACTTTTGTTAATCTCTTTGTTCATTTTTAACTAATTTTATTATCTTACATTTTTTATGATTTTCTGTTTTTTTTTCCGGTGTTTGACTTCTTGATTGAGTATCTTTCTAAATATCAAGTATTTTTTTTATATTGTTATAATTTAATCTATCATTAAAGCTTAATTTAGATGCATCTAACAAAAAACGTGCCTCTTTCATTATTCCTTGATAATGTTCTTCTGATATACTATCATACTTTAATAAAGTCTTTTCTATTTCTAGATTAGTTGCTACTAAATATAGTAGTGTTGTTTCATTTAATGAATAATAGTCAACTGCTTCATATTCCATATATTCATGTACTTTATTTAATATTTCATTACATTTTGTTTATTAAGTTTATTATTCCTTATATATAATTTTGCCTTTTCATATATAATTGGTGTTTGTTCTTCTAATAATTTTTTATCTCTCAATAGTTCTAAAATATATTTTCTATCATAAGTATCAAATAAATATTTTCCTATTGTATAATAATTAATATAATTTATATTTTTATTTAATAACTCGTCTAACGTACAATCAATATGTAATTCACAATTGTTATATTGTTTAGATAATATAACTGCTAGTGTCTCACCATACCATTTTAGAGTGTTTGCACTATAATTTAAATGGCATATATGTACAAATTCATGAATCAAACATTTTAATAATGTATCAATATTATCATTATTATGCCCTTTACATTTTCTACGTTCTTCTAATGTTAAAATGTCTATTTCCATATCATTATAATATGTTCTTGCAACTATCCATTCTTGATCATCGAAATTAAGCTTATTTTTATTATAATTTCTAAAATTGTTAACATTATTCCAAAGTTTTATTGTAATCTTTTTTTCTAATTTTTTTAAATTGAAAAAATTAATAATTTCTTGATAACTCTTATTTAGTACATCTACAAATAATTTGAGATTTTTTTCTTCAGTTTCTTCATATTCCATTATATAAAATTCACCGTTATATCTTTTCAAATTCATCACCACATTTTTTATTTATAATTTTATCTTATACTAAGTTCTTTATCAATGGTCAATTGTCCTATATTTATAAATTCTTTCATTACTTGATTAATGCCAGTTTCACTTTTATA
>CAKOID010000033.1 GCA_934086355.1 uncultured Bacilli bacterium | reverse complement strand
GAGTAATATTAAAATAATAATGATTCTATTCAATAATTTTTCTAAATTTTTGAACATAATATCACCCCTTACTACTTTTACTCATTAATAATTCAGTTAGTAAGGTAAACACCAACCTGGACGTTCGATTTGTTATACTAATATAAATTAATACTAATTTAAAGTCATTCGACAAAACTTCTAAATACTTATCAATATTAGACAAAACATTATTAATTTTTTTACAAAACAATTGTTTGACATTTTATATGAAAAATGTTACTATTTAAATGAGGTGAAGTATTAATGGAAAAAATTACAGCTAAACAAGCTGAAACACTAACTTTTGTAAAAAAATACATTGCAAGTCATGGATTCCCACCATCAGTTAGGGAAATATGTGCTGGTATGAATTTATCAAGTCCAGCAACTGCACATGCACATTTAGCACAATTAGAAAAAAAAGGAATAATTAGAAAAGAATCTAATAAATTTAGAACAATCGAACTATTAGTCGAAAACGAGTTTGAAGAAAAGAATGAAGAAATAGTTAAAGTACCATTATTAGGTAAAGTTTCTTGCGGTAATCCAATAGAAGCAATAGAACAACCAAATGAATTTTTTGATCTTCCATCAAGTTTAATTCCTAGAAAAGAAACAATATTTACTTTAAAATGTTCTGGAGAATCAATGATTAATGTTGGAATTTATGATGGAGATTATGTTATAGTACAAAAACAAAAAGTAGCTCGTAATGGCGATATTGTAGTTGCCCTTACAGAAGACAACGAAGTTACTTTAAAAACTTTTTATAAAGAAAAAGACCATATAAGATTACAACCTGAAAACGACACTATGTCTCCTATAATATTAAATAACTGTACAATATTAGGAAAAGCAATTGGTTTATATAGAAAATTCTAGCAATAGAATTTTTTTTATATCAAAAAAAAGAATTAATATTTTTCAATAATTCTTTTAATTTCATTTCTTAGATCATCAGTTAATATATAATCACTAAAACCATCTTTTAAATAATGTTCTTTAATTTTATCTTTACTACTGTTAAGTATCACAATACAAGGTATATTAAAATTATCAAGTTCTTTCAATCTCTTTAAAGTTTCATATCCACTAATTTCTCTCATATCATCTTGTATAATTATATAATCATAATTCTTACCACTTTTAATTCTATCAACAGCATCCATACCATATAATAAATACGAAATATTAATATCATTTTCTTTATATATTTTTTTAAACACATTCGTAATATCTTTATTTTGATTAACTAACAAAACTTTTTTAGTAGTAACTGCACTTTCATAATTAAAAGTTTTTTCTTCTTTTTCTCTATATATTTTTTGATCTAAGGTTAATATTACTTCAGTTCCTTTATCTAATTTACTCTTTATAAGTAAATTACCACCCAACGATTTTATTATCTTTTGACACAATTCTATATTAAATTCAGATTTTTCTAAATTAACAATATCATCTTTATTTAATTCACCTGTAACACTTAATATCTCATTTATTTTATCTATTCCTATTCCAACCCCACTATCAGAAACAGTAAATATAACTCTACATACATCATATTTTTCTATAGTATTAATATTAAATTCTATAAAACCTTTTTCAGTTTTTTTAACAGCATTCATCAATATAGAATATAAAACTTGCTTTATTTTAATATTATCTCCATAAAGAAATGGAACTTTATTAGGAATACTACTTCTAAACTCTACATTAGCATTAACACTAGGTTCAATTCTTTTAACTAAATCATCATAAATCATTTTTAAATTATATCTATTATTTAAAAATTTAACTTTTTGTACATCCAAACTACTAACATTTAATACATTATTTACAATAAAATCTAATTGTCTAATAGAATTATTAATATATTTAACATTAGATTTGATTACATCTACATCTTTTTCATTTTGTATAATATCACATGATTTCCTAATATTATTTAATGGTTCTCTAACTTCACCAGTCATTTCAAATAAGAAATTAGATTTATCAATATAAGTTTGTTCAACAATTTCATTATTTCTTGCCATTTCATTAATCTGCTTAACGTCTGGATTCTCAATAGTAAAATACATTAAAAATGTTATGAATGCTTCACCAAATGTAAGCAATAATAAACCAGGATTCATCTTTTGTATTATCATTATAACAGTACCTACCACTAAAAATGCAGTTATTGGAATAAACTTTTTTTGTCTTAAAGATTTAAAATTTTTAATCATACATCCAATAACAATTAATATAAATATAGAAGAAATAACATACATTAAATTAGTACTAGGTCCATAAGAATAAACCAAAGTATCATCACTATAATAATATAGAGGTAATAATACTACTCCAACTAACAATATTCCAGTAATTATAAATATATTTTTTATTAACTTATTTTTATCTATATTCTTTACAGTAATAAGTAATATATAAAGTGTAAAAATCATTAACCACATTACCAAATAAACCAAATAAGCCTTAGATGTAATTACATTAAATATACCAAATAATTCTCTATACTTCATAAAATAATAACATGGCACTCCAATCATAGTACCAAATAAACTAGTTAAAATTAAATAAGAATATATTTTATTTTCTAAAGTATTAAATCTTTCTTTTTTAAAGAATACAATATTTAAAAGTGCAATAAAGAAAAAACTACACATTGTAAAAGAAATTCCAACGCTCATACTATCAACTACTTTCTAAAAAAATTATAACATAAAAAGAAGAAAAGACAACTTAATTCTTTTCCTTTTTCATATTATTAACAAATTCTAAATTTTTATTTTCATCTTCTTCACCAATACTTGCAAGTTTACGTAAATCAACTTTACCCGCTAAATTATAAGGTAAACTATCTACATACCTATACCACATTGGTTGTTCTCTTTCTGGAATATATTTATTTTGTAATTCTTTTATTTCATTATGAATTTTTTCTACTGAAACATTATTATCTTTTTTAAGTACAATAAATGCCATTGGTCTCTTACCAGTACTTTTATCACTTACAATTACTCCAACAACAGCACATGATTCGACAAGTTCATGTTTATCGATAGCATTTTCTATTGGTAATAAAGGAACTGTATGTCCATCAGGTCTCATAATAACATTTTTAATTCTATCAACAAAGAATATAACACCATCTTCATCCATATAAACTAAATCACCAGTTTTAGCCCATTTTATTCCATTTGAATCTACATAAAAGAATTTTTCACTTTCTTCTTTATTATTTAAATAGCCTTTCATCATTGTTGGTCCAGTAACATAAAGTTCACCGATTTTTTTATCTCTACCATAAGTTAAATGTTCATTCGTATCAGGATCAATTATCATAATATTGTTACCAACATGTGGAATACCAACACTTCCAACTTTATTTACATCATCATTTACAGTTGTTATAAATCCTCCACCGAATTCACTCATACCAAGTCCTTTTTTTAGTTTATTAGCATTATGTTTAGTTAAATATTCATTAACTCTATATTCTCTATTAGGACTCATCTTGTCTCCACCAGATATTGCATTTTTCAAGAACGTTATATCTTCACCATTAAAAGTTTTGCTTTCTGATAAAATTTCAAAGAATCTAGGAACTCCCATAACATGTGTAGGTTTATATTTTTTTAACATATTAGCAAACTTAGATGGTTTATAACTAGCAATTAACTCTATTGTTACACCACTTGACAAAGCATTGTGCATTCCACTACTAGAACCATATGCTGAGAAAAATGGAACATTTCCCATAAATATTTCTCCAACACGTGGTAATATACCAGAATATTTAAGTTGCATATTTTGACCATTATAAGTTTCATTTCTCAACTCAGCTCCTTTAGGTTTACCAGTTGTACCACTAGTATACACAACTGTTGCAACTTCATCAGAAGTATATGGATTATCACTAAATTGTAAAATACTTTCCCCTATTTTAATAAAATCTTTATAATCTATATATTTTCCACTAGTCTTAACTTTTTTATGAGTTAAATTATAAGTGTTTTTTATTTTTCTAGAAGTAACAGAATTCATAGGACTAACAGATATTACATGTTTTAATTCTTCTCTATCAATTAATTTATCAATATTTTTTTTACATAAATCAACCATAACAAGTACTTTACTATGACTTTCATCTAAATAATCCTTTATTCGACTTGCTGGAGTTCTTGGCTCTATTAAACATGCCACAGCACCAATTTTATTTACTGCATAAAACAAATACACAAATTCTGGAATATTAGGCATTGAAAAAGTAACGTGATCCCCTTTTCTAACTCCCAATGCATATAAACTTTTTGCAGCTTTTTCAATTTCATTAAATAATTCAAAATATTTAATTTCTCTCCCTAAATATTTAAGAGCAATTTCTAAATAATTATTTTCATTTAATACTTTTAAATTTTGATACAAAGTATATTCTAAAGGCTTATCATTTTTAGATTCACTAGGATAATATTTACACCAAGGCATATCAATTTCAGGTAAACCAGTTTTTCTAATTTTTACTCTTTCAATTTCCTTATCTAAATAATCAATAATATTTAATCTACTATCAACAATATTACCTATATAATTTGTTTTTATATATTTTTTATTTATTTTAATTTCTATACTACCACAATCTATTTTCCTACCAGTAATTACATTACATATTTTAACAACATCTAAATCTATTAAATTTATATTACCATCTTTACCAATACCAATAAATTTATTTTTAAAACTAAAATATCTATTATAACAACTACCATATTTTTCTAATATTTTAGATAATTCATATTCATTTATCATATCAAACTTAGAATATATATTTTTATAATTCCCATCTAAATCATTTAATAAATATTTATCTTTAGTAATTAACACATTACCTTCACTAAATGAAATATTCTTTTTATTCATAATTAAATAATTAATTAAAATAAAATCCATAAACTTTACACAAATATTTTTCTCTTTAATATTTAATATTTGATTATACTCATCTATACTTTCAATAATATCACTATCATTTATATTAAGTTCTACATTATTAGAGTAATATTTAATATTAAAATCATCAAAATATAATATTTCTTTATTATAATATTTAGAAATATCACAAAATTTATCCCAGTTAATAACTATGTCATCATCACTATCTAAATTATCATATATTATAATTCTTTTATAATCATCAATTTCTATATCATCTATATCAGAAACAAATAAATAATCTGCTTTATCAATTATATTATTTTTATCTAATACATCATCATCTATTATAGTAACACTTAAACCTAATTTAGAAAACGAATATAATAATTCTAAATATTTAATACTATTATTAGATTGAATAACAATATTACCTTTTTTACTAATACCTAATTCTAATATACTTCTACTTATTTTATCTATCTCTTTAATAAAATCTATTGAATTAATTTTATCTATTTTAAAACTTTCTCCATTATTTTTTAAGAATTTTTTTAATTCATAATAAATTGTATTTTTCATAATTATCCCCCTCATAAAATAGTCTTATAATATATTTTTCTTTAAAAAAATATATATTTTACTGTCTAAAAGCACTATTTTTACGTCTAAAATACTATACAATTTAATAATAACATATTTTTTTGCTAGAAAAAATAAAAAAGATAATATTTTCTATTATCTAGTTATAATTTTGAAAAAAATTTATGTTTGACAACAACTATATATGATGATAAAATTCTAAGTAAGTAGAACATTTATTTATTAAATGTCCTACCTTGTGGTTTGACATTTGTACTTTATAGTACTATGTCTTTTTTATTTACCAAAACCCCCATATAGTTAATCTTAAAAAAAAGAATATATGATTTTAATAAAAAATATAATAATTATTCTATCCAATATTTCTAAAATAAATGAATAAAACTTCATAATTATTACTCCCTTCATACTTAAATATAAAAGGCAGGACATAAACAATAAATGTTCTGGTTATATATACTACACCAGAACATCTAAATATTTTGTCGAATAAAGTCTATAATAATTATTTTTTTAAAACATCATCTATAACAAATTTAGCACATAATATCCCAGCACTTGCTGGAACCATCATAAAACTACCTAATACATCACATTTAATAGCGGCCTCATCACTAGAAACAACATACATTTTTTTGTTTATTTTTAAATCTTTTATTTTCTTTCTTAAAACTTTTGCAAGTGGATCATAATTAGTTTTATCTAATGTTGTAATAGAAAGTTTAGTTGGATTCATTTTTTTTGCAGTACCCATCGAAGATATTAATTTAAATTCACCAGTAACACTTTTTTTCATTAATCCTATTTTTGTATTAACAGAATCACACGCATCTATTATATAATCATAATTATTATTTAACACTAAATCTATATTACTATCATCTAAAAACATTTTATATGTATTAATATTTAAATCAGGATTTATTAATAATGCTCTTTTTTTTGCTTCTTCTACTTTAGACAATCCAATATTAGATTGATTAGTAATTACTTGTCTATTTAAATTGCTAACATCAATATCATCAAAATCTATTAAATCAATATTACCAATACCACTTCTAACTAAAGTTTCAAAAGCATAACCACCAACTCCACCGCATCCAACAATTAATACTTTTGTATTTTGTAAATTAACAAATTTATCATTTCCAATCAAACTAATAACTCTATCAAACATATTTACCTCCAAAATAAAAACCCAGAAATCAGTATAAGTGATAAAAACCCGCTCTCGCCAGGTGGGTGTCCCATAATATGCTTTAGGATTCTAGTTCACTTAATGGTCTAGCATTCAACACCACATATTAATCAAACTCCCTATATCACACTTTAGTCGGTTTTATGAAGTATACCAATCCTCTAGGTATTTTAATTATATCACATAATAAAAGAAAATAAATAATTATTTCCTTTTGTTTACAATAATGTGTTAAGTAAATTTGTAAATTCTGATTTTATTTTTTCTAATCTTTCATTAGTTTCTGCTTCGAATCTCATTGTTATGCTAGGTTCTGTATTACTACATCTAAGAAGAGCCCATCCATCAGGAAATACAACTCTTACACCGTCAATATCTATATACTCATAATTCTTACTTTTAACATATTCTTTAACTTTATCTATAATATTCCATTTTTTATCATCAGTTGTTCTAACTCTAATTTCAGGGGTGTTGAAATAATGTTTATAACCTTCTAGTAATTCACTAGATTTTTTTTGAGTACTTGATAATACTTCAAAAAATCTTAAACTACCGTATATTCCATCATCATAACCATAATGCTTATCTCTGAAGAATATATGTCCTGAGTATTCTCCACCAATTAACACATCTCTCTCGTTCATTACTGTTTCAATATAAGCACTACCATTTTTTACCATTATAGGTTCTGCACCAATATTTTCAATATCTAATTTAAGAGCATTAGAACACTTTACATCCATTAAAACTTTTTTATT
>CAKOID010000032.1 GCA_934086355.1 uncultured Bacilli bacterium | reverse complement strand
AAATGACTAAATAAAAATGCATGATTTCTTACATTTTTATTTAGTCAAAAAACAACATTTTTGTATTGACATTAACAACAAATTTGTAACAAGAACATTAAAGAAATGGTTAAGCAGAAGAAGTCAAAGAGGAAAGATAAGTTGGTCAAAACTAAACAAAATTAAAGAACATAATCTACTAGTTAAACCTAAAATTAATTTTCAACTTTGGTAGTTTCAAAGATTATTATAAAGAGCCGTATGCGAGAAAGACGCACGTACGGTTCTGTGAGGGACGGCAGTTTTTGTTCGACCTCAAAGAAAAGAAATAAGAAAAGAGGTAAAAAGGAATGAATAAAAATGGAAGTCGTCTACTCGACAAGTTTAAAGACATGAAATATAATGCTAGAAAAACATTAAAGAAACATTACTTAATATTAATACTTGCTTGTGCGTTAGCAGGACTTATAGGTTCTGAATTTACTAATTCTTTTTTATTAAATAGTACTACTGATGTTATTTCATCATTTAAAATAGTATCTCCTAAAGTTAATAAAACATATGAAGAAATAAAAAATACTGCTAAAGAAACAACTGATAAAGTAACTCAATCAAAATCATTATCTAGAAAAAAGGGAGTATTATCTTTAATTGCCAATTCTATTGGTAGTGATAAAATATATTTAACAATGTTAAATGTAGTAGAAAATATTACTCATTCTAAGTCTATATCTTATATTATTATTTTGTTTTTAAACTTTATATTTTATTTTTCTATATGGTATTTTATTATAAATATATTTAAAGTAGTTATTAGAAGAATATTTTTAGAAGCTAGAACGTATGAAAAGATAAAAATTGAAAAATTTATATTTATAATAAAATGTAAGAAATGGTTAAAAGTATCATTTACTATGTTTAGAACATCTGTTAGATTATTTTTATGGTATTTAACAATAATTGGTGGAATTATTAAAACTTATTCTTATTCTATGGTACCTTTTATTTTAGCTGAGAATCCTGATATACCTAGTGATGATGCTATAAAATTATCTACAACTATTATGAATGGTCATAAATGGGAATCATTTAAATTGCATTTATCTTTTATAGGCTGGGAAATTCTTGGAATATTTACATTTAATTTAAGTAGATTATTTTATTCAAATGCATACTATGTATCTACTTATAGTGAATATTATGTTTATTTAAGAAATCTTGCTATAAAAAATAAAGTAGAAGGTTATTTATACTTTAATGATAAATATTTATATAAGAAAGCTAGTAAAAAGTTATTAGAAGAAACTTATAGTGATATAACTAATAAAATGAAAGAAAAGAAACCTAAATTAGAACAAAGAGTTGGCATAAGAGGTTTTATAGATAAAAATTTTGGTATAACAACTTATAGTAATAATGATAATATTTTATTAGAACGTGAACAAAATAGAATTAGAGCTATATATAATTATGAAGATATAATGAATGGTAAAAGTTATCCTGATATGTTATATCCAATTAAAATAAAAAAGAAAAAAGATAGATTTAGTAATATAAATTATTTAAAACATTATACAATTACTTCTTTAATATTAATATTTTTTATATTATCTTTTGTTGGATGGTTATGGGAAGTAACTCTACATTTAGTTGGAGATGGTGTATTTGTTAATAGAGGTGTTTTGCATGGACCAATACTTCCTATATATGGTATAGGATGTATAATGATTTTAGTTTTTCTATATAGATTTCGTAAAAATCCTTGGAAGTTGTTTTTACTTTCAAATATATTATGTGGAGTTTTAGAATATTGTGCTTCATTTATATTAGAAAAAGTAATGAATGGAACTAAGTGGTGGGATTATACAGGATATTTCTTAAATATAAATGGTAGAATATGTTTAGAAGGTTTATTGATATTTGGATTAGGTGGAGTAGCAGTTGTATATTTTATAATTCCAATATTAGATAATTATATAAGAAAAATTAATTCAAAATATTTAGTTATATTATGTATAGCATTTACTAGTTTATATATTATAGATTTAATATATTCAAAACATTATCCTAATACTGGAAAAGGTATAACAGATTATGATAGATTAAATATAAAAATAGAAAAGAGATTGATATGATAGCAATATTTTTGTCACCGATTTATTTGATTATAAATTATTATTTATATAGAAAGATACTTAAATGGTTTCATATATGTAATAAATTTTTTAAGAAAAAATATTTTAAGTATATATTATTAAGTATTTATTTCTTTTTTGCATTATCTGGTGTTATCGGTTTTATATTAAAACCATGTAAATTAAAACGAATATTTATGTGTATAGGTAATTATTGGTTAGGTGTCTTACTTTATTTATTTTTGACTATTATTGTATTTGAAATATTACGTATTATATTAAAAAAGAATGGTAAGTTAAGAAATAGTAGATTATATACTAGTAAAGGATATTTTATTAATGGTATTTTATGCACTGTAATAATTGCATCTATATGTATATGGGGTGTTATAAATGCAAGAATTATTCATACTACTAACTATGATATTAAAATTAATAAGAAGATAGATAATGTTAGCAATATGAAAATAGTTATGATAGCTGATTTACATATTGGATATAATATTGGTGATAAACAAATAAGTAATATGGTTAAGCTAATTAATAAAGAAGATGCTGATTTAGTTTTGATTGCTGGAGATATATTTGACAATAGTTATGAAGCCATAGATAATCCTGATAAAATAATAAATGATTTAAAAAATATTAAATCAAAAAATGGTGTTTATGCAGTTTATGGTAATCATGACATAGATGAAAAAACTTTATTTGGTTTTACTTTTAAATATCATGCAGAAAAGATGAGCGCTAAAGAAATGGATGATTTTTTAGATAAGGCAAATATAACTTTATTAAGAGATGAGAATGTATTATTAAATGATAGTGTATATTTGATAGGAAGAGCGGATAGAACTAGACCAGGAAGAGATATAAGCGTAAGAAAAACTCCTAGTGAATTAACAGAAGATTTAGATAAAAGTAAAACTATAATTGTATTAGATCATCAACCTAAAGAACAAGATTTGCTTAATGAAGCAGGTGCCGACTTAGATTTATCTGGACATACTCATGATGGACAATTGTTTCCAGGTAATATTACTGTAAATATAATGTGGGATAATGCTTATGGTTATAAGAAATATGGTAATTTACATAATATAGTTACTTCTGGTGTAGGTTTATATGGGCCTAATATGAGAATAGGAACTAAAGCTGAAATTACAGTGATTAATGTTGAATTTGAATAAATATTATTGACAAAAAATAATATTTTTTTCTTTTAATATTCATTTAATAAATATATAATAAAGTTAAGTAGGTGGTATTTTATGCGTATATTAATTATTGAAGATGAATTTAATTTAGCAGACGTGATAAAATCTAGGTTAGAAAAAGAAAAATATATTGTAGATATATGTACTGATGGATTAGAAGGATTATATAATATACTTACTAATGCATATGATTTAGTTATACTAGATGTTATGTTACCTGGTATGAATGGATTTGAAATACTAGATAATATAAAAAATAAAAATATAGATAGTAAAATAATAATGTTAACTGCTAAATCTACATTAGAAGATAAATTAAATGGACTTACTAATGGTTGTGTAGATTATATGACAAAACCTTTTCATATAGATGAGTTATTTGCTAGAATAAATATACAACTAAATAATAAAGAAAATAAAAATATATTAAAATATAAAGATATAGAATTAGATATAAAAAATTCTTATATATATTGTAATAAAACTAATATAAAGTTAGAATTAGTATGTAAAGAGCTTAGAATATTAGAAGTATTTATTAGAAATAAAGAACAAGTACTAAGTAAAGAATTAATATATGATAAAGTATGGGGAATAGATAACGAGATAGAAAGTAATAATTTAGAAGCTTATTTATCTTTTATAAGAAAGAAATTATCTAGTATAGGTAGTAATGTTATTATAAAATCTGTTAGAGGTTTAGGATATAAAATGGAGTATAAAGATGAATAAATTAAGAAATAAAGTATTTAATATAATATTTATAATATTAACTATTAGTGTATTAAGTTTTATATTTTTATTTAATATACAAAAATATATAGAATTAAAGAGTAATGTTAAAAATAGTTTAAATATGGCTACTAATAAAAATGAGGAAATTATACCTGATATGAAACCAGATATGAAACCTGATGAAGATATAGAAATGAATAAAGATAGCAATATAGATAAGAATATTAAATTTATGGATAGTACTATTTATACTGTTTTGATAAATGATGATAATAGTATAAAAGAAGTAATAAATCATTCTAATAATAATATTAGTGATACTAAAATAAATTCTATTGCAAAGAATATATTGGATAAAGATAATATTAAAGAATTATATATTGGTAATTTATATTTTAATAATTATTCATATAAGTATGTTAGTGGCGATAGTTTAACTATACTTGATAATACTAAGATAAGAAGTAGTTTAATATTATCTTTAGAGATATCTATAATTATATTTGCTATATTAGAATTAATTATATATTTTATTACTAAATTACTTACTAAGTATATTACTGAACCAGTAAATAATATATTTAAGAAACAAAAAGAATTTATAGAAGATGCGTCACATGAACTTAAAACTCCCTTATCAGTCATTATTGCTAGTACTGAAGCATTAGAAAATGATTATAATGAAAAATGGATAAATAATATAAAATATGAAAGTGAAAGAATGAATAATTTAATTATAAATATGTTAGAACTTGCTAAAAGTGAACATGAAGAAACAATTACTAAAGTTAATAATAATTTATCTAAAATAATAGAATTATCTATATTATCTATGGAAGTAAAAGCTTATGAAGATAATGTTAAAATAAAGTATGATATAGAAAAAGATATAAATATGTTATTAGATGAAGTTAGTATAAAAGAATTATTAAGTATATTAATAGATAATGCTATAAAACATTCTTATAAAAATAGTGCTATAAATATTAGTTTAAAAAGTAATGGTAATAATATAGTATTGTTGGTTAAGAATAGAGGAGATAATATTAGTAGTGAAGATAGAGATAAAATATTTGAAAGATTTTATAGGGTAGATAAATCTAGAAATAGAAATAACAATAGATATGGTTTAGGGCTTGCTATTGCAAAGAATATTGTGTTAAATCATAATGGTGAAATTAGTGTAGAGTCTGATAATCATATTACTACGTTTAAGGTTGTGTTTAAAAAATAAAATATATTAATGAAATATAGTATTAAAATATAAGGAATCTGAAGTGTTAAATCAGATTTTTTTGTTTGAAATAGGCAATAAAATACAGTGACATTTACAGTGACATTTGATATAATCTAAATTAGATGGGAGTGGAATAAAATGAAATTATTTGATAAAGTAGAACCAATATTTTATATTAGTGATGAAATAAATGATATGATTAAAGAAATTGATTTAAAATTAAGTAATATTGAAATTACTGATAAGCAAAAAAGAAAATATATGGTTACAAAGTCCAAAGTAAGATCGATTCATTCTTCTCTTTCGATCGAAGCAAATTCATTATCACTTTTTGATGTAGAAAATATTTCTGAAAATAAAAATGTTCTTGGTAAAAGAGATGAAGTGCAAGAAGTAAAAAATGCAATTGAAATTTATAATCTTATTAATACATTAAATTATAAAGATGAAAAAGATTTTTTAAAAGCACATCAAGTTATGATGAAGTTTTTTGATGATGATAATGGTGGATATAGAAATCATGGTGAGGCTATAAAAAAAGAAGATATAATTGTTTATGTAGCTCCAAACTCTATATTAGTACCTAATCTTATGAAAAGTTTATTCCATTATATTAATAATAGTAACTTAAATCTAATATTATTATCTTCAATTTTTCATTATTATTTTGTAGCAATACATCCATTTACTGATGGGAATGGAAGAATGGCAAGATTTTGGATGAGTTTGATGTTATTTAATTATGATAAAAATTTTGAGTTTATTCCAATAGAAGAGGAAATATACTTAAATCAAGAAAAATATTATTCTTCTATAGAACAGTGTCATATTAATTCAAATGCTAATGAATTTATAAAATTTATGTTAAAAATAATAAATACTTCTTTGGATAAGATAATCAAAAATAATAAATTTGTTATGAATGACATTCAAAATAGAATTATTGAATTAATTATAAATGATAAATATATTACACAAAGTATAATAGCAGAAAACTTAAATGTAAATATTAGGACTATAAAAAGAAATTTTAAAGTATTAATTGAAAATAATATTATTGTTAGAGTTGGCTCAGATAAAACAGGATATTGGGAAGTGTTATAATTAATTCAAAATAAATATTGAGGTAATTATGGAAAAAGATATAAAACATTATAAACAAAGTGGGAATACTTGTGCTATATGTTGTATGTTAATGGTATTAAATTATTATAATGTAATTAATAAAATTAATTGGTATGATGAAAGAAGATTATATAGAATATATAAATCCAAATATATTGATGGAGTTCCATTTAGTGCAATTTTATATCATTTATCAAAAAATAATTTAAATGTTAGTATATATCATTCTGAAAATAATTTATTTAAAAATAATGATACTTTTAATGATGAAATGTTTGATTTATTGATAAATGAATATAGTGAGTTTTTAGGTAATGCAATTAAATGTGGTGCTAAAGTTTATAAGGCAGTTAATATAAATATCGAATTATTGAAAAAAAAATTAAGCGAGAATAATTTAATAATGTTGGCTGGTAAAATAGATAATATATACCATTCTATACTTTTAAGTGAATATGTAGATAATGGATTTATAGTGCATGATCCTTTAAACAAAGATAAAAAATTAATGTCTTATAATGAAATAGATAATTATATGAATACTAATATTGGTAAATGGTTTATTGTTGTTAATGACAAATCGTAATATTGGTTGGAGATAACGGATGAAGTATGAGTAGTTGCTTGTTAGACTTTATAATAAAGTAAAAAATGTGTTAGATTGAAATGATAAAAAATATTGACATTAAAACCATGAAATGATAGATTAAGATTGACATTTACAATTAGGAAAGGATGACTATAATATGACACAAAAAAAAGTTCAAGAACGTTCAATTAAACGTGATGAATTTAATAATTTACAAAAAGATTATAAAAACGATTGTTATAAACAATTATATAAATATATTTTTAATAAATTATATAAAGATGATAATTATAATTTTAATTTAAAATATATATATGATTTTAGAAATGACATTTTATTAGAAGTTGCTAAAAATATAAAAGATATTAAAATTTTAAAAGAAAAAGATATTACAAAACTAAAATTCAATGAATTAAATGAGGATGATTTAAAAGAATATCAAAATAAATATAATATTGACTTATATACCATTATTGATGATTTAGAATTGATATTTGATAAGGTTTTAAAAGATATAGAAACCAAATATAAAAAAGAAAAAAGAGTAAATAATGAATATCAAATAGATTTAATATATAACCATATATTAAATAATACTAATGAATTGCTAAAACTAAGAAAATGCACTAAAAAAAGTGTTATAACGGCTTTAAAGTCTGAAAACTATCAAAAAGCAGTATTTGAAGAACTAGAAATACCATTTGATGTAGAACTCTATAAAAGTGCTTTTAATAAACTTAAAAAAGATTTAGAATTTAAAGACTTTTTACCAGATAAAACACCTGTTAAAATACCGTTAATTTGGAAAATAGCACTTGGATTTGAAGCATATAATAAAATGTACAATAAAAA
>CAKOID010000031.1 GCA_934086355.1 uncultured Bacilli bacterium | reverse complement strand
TTCTGTTTACGATTCATCGTAATCACACTCCTTCTTTATTGTGACAATATTATTATAATAAATATCATATTTAATTTTAACGTGTATATAGCACCTATATTAAATCATATTTAAATTAAATAATTTGTCATTTTTTAATACACAAAAAAGACTATATATTTACTTCTTTATAACCCCCTCCCGAACAAAATTTCGAGGTCAGGAGAGAAGTTATACAGTCTTGTTTTCATCTTTTTCATGAATCGTAAATTTTTTATTAGGTACTTTTACCCTAATAAAAATATATCAAAAAAAGATACTTATTTCAAGTACCTTTCTCATTTTTTAATCGCTATTTTTAAATTGAGAATTGTATAAATCAGCATAGAATCCGTTCTTCTTTATTAATTCATCATGTGTACCTTGTTCAATTATATTTCCTTCGTTCATTACTAAGATTAAATCTGCATTTTTTATTGTTGATAATCTATGTGCTATTATAAATGAAGTTCTACCATGAGTTAATTTATCCATAGCAATTTGTACTAATTCTTCTGTTCTAGTATCTACATTACTAGTAGCTTCATCTAATATTAAGAATGGAGCATTCTTTATTAAACCTCTTGTAATTGTTAATAATTGTTTTTGTCCTCCACTAATAGAATCATTATCACTTACAGTAGAATCTAATCCACCAGGTAGAGTTTTAATAAAGTGATCTATACCTATAAATTTACATGCTTCTAATATTTCTTCTTCTGTTATGTTTTTACTATTAAATTTTAGGTTTTCTTTGATAGTTCCATTAAATAACCAAGTATCTTGTAAAACCATAATAAATAAATCATGTATATTTTCTCTAGTTAGATCATGTATACTTACATCGTCTATTAAAATGTCTCCACTTTTTATTTCATAAAATTTCATTAATAAATTTACTAATGTGGTTTTACCAGCACCTGTTGGTCCAACTATTGCAACTTTTTCACCAGGCTTAACTAATACATTAAAATCTTTTATTATTGTTTTATTTTCATCATATCCAAATTTAACATTCTTAAATTCTATTTTACCTTTAACTTTATCTTTATTTAATTTACCAGTTAAGTGTCTTTCATTAGGCATTTCACTTTCATCTAAGAATTCAAATACTCTTTCACTTGCTGCTGCAGTAGATTGTAAACTTGTCATAGCTTGTGCTATTTGAGAAAGCGGATTTGTGAATAATCTAACATATACCATGAATGCTACAATTACACCGAAAGTTATGTTACCTTTCATTGCTAACATTGCACCAACAATACATACTGCTACGTAACCAAAATTACCTACAAACATCATTATTGGTTGCATTAAACCTGAATAGAATGCACTTTTTCTATTTGAATTATATAATTTACTATTTAATTTATTAAAATCTTTTATAGATTCTTTTTCTCCATTGTATGCTTTTACTACATTATGTCCAGAATATATTTCTTCTATGAAACCATTTAAGTCCCCTAATTCATTTTGTCTTTGTACAAAATATTTTTGACTATTTTTTAAAATTAATCCCATAAATATGAAACCTATAAGACTTGATAATATTGCTGTTATAGCCATAGTTCCATTTGTGATAAACATCATTATGATTGAACCTATAAATAGAGTTACACTTGTAACTAATGTAGATAAACTATTATTCATATTTTGATTTATTGTGTCTACATCGTTTGTTACTCTTGATAATACATCACCTGTTTCATGACTATCAAAATATTTAAGAGGTAAAGTATTTATTTTTTTTGAAATATTACTTCTTAATTTTTTTGCAAAATTATTTGATATTATAGTCATTATAAGTGTTTCTATATAACTCAATATAGCACTAATTATATATAAACTTCCTAATAATATTGCTGTTTTTTTAACTTTATCTATATTTATTTTTGGTTTTACTTTGTTATATATAGACTTAGGTAATTTATCAAATTCGTTAATTAATTCTTTTTCATTTTTATCTTTACTATTTTCTAATAATTCATTAAATTTTTGTTTATCTTCTAAACTAATATCTTTATCTTTCATTATATCTTTTATTACAGTTTCATTGATATTAGGTTTTATTCCATCTGTTATAATATTTGTTAAATCAGATAATTTATTTGGAGATATTAATGCTAATATAGCACTTACCATTGCAAGAACTAAGGCAGTGACAAATAAATATTTCCATTTATCTAAACTTTTAAATAATCTTTTCATTGAGGCTCCAAAGTTTTTTGAAGTTTCAGGAACTTTTCCATTCATTGGTCTTGGCATTATAATTCCTCCTCTCTGAATTGCGATAATGCAATTTCTTTATAAACTTTACAGTTTTTTAATAATTCTTTATGTGTTCCTATTCCAACACATTTTCCTTTGTCTAATACCACTATTTTATCTGCATGCATTATAGTACCTATTCTTTGAGCTACTATCATACTAGTTGCATCTTTTGTATATTTTTTTAATTCTTTTCTTAATATATAATCGGTTTTATAATCTAATGCAGAGAATGAATCGTCAAATATATATATTTCTGGATCTTTATATATTGCTCTCGCTATTGCAAGTCTTTGTTTTTGTCCACCTGAAACGTTAGTTCCTCCTCTAGCAATATGAGAATCATAAGTTTTATCTAGTTTTAATACAAAGTCATTTGCTTGTGCAACTTTTACTGCTTCTTTTATTTTATCTACACTATGTTTTTTTCCGTTATCTCCATAAGATACATTTGATTTAACTGTACCAGTAAACATTACTGCTTTTTGTGGTACATATCCTAATTTGTTATGTAATTCTTCTAATGTATAATCTTTAACGTTAATTCCGTCTATTAGTATTTCTCCATCAGTTGCATCATAAAATCTTGGTACTAAATTTATTAAACTACTTTTACCACTACCAGTAGAACCTATAAATGCGATTGTTTCACCTTTTTCAACTTTAAATGATATATTTTCTAATAAATATTCATCAGCATCAGGATATTTGAATGAAACATTTTTAAATTCAACAGTACCTACTAAATCTGTTTTTGTTACTCCGTTACCATCTTCTATACTTAATTTTTCATCAAGTACTTCATTTATTCTTTTTGCTGATACGCTTGCTCTAGGCCATATCATAAATATCATTGCTAACATTAAGAATGACATTATAACTTGAATACCATAACTTGTAAATACAACCATATTACTAAATAATGTAATTTTATCCATCATGTTTGCTTTATCAATTAAGAATGCACCAATTAAATATATTCCTAATGTTAAAGAATTCATAACAATATTCATTATTGGCATAAGTACTGCAAATGCTTTTTGGTTAAATAATTGTGTATCTGTTAATTCTTTATTTACTTTACCAAATCTATTTTCCATAAATTTTTCTGCATTAAATGCACGAACAACTCTTATACCGCTTAAGTTTTCACTAGTTACACTATTAACTTTATCAATTAACTTTTGTACTTTTTCAAATCTTGGGAATACAATAATCATAAGTATACCAATTGTTGTTAATAGAATTAGTACACAAACTCCAACTAAAATACTCCATTCCATGCTTTTACCAACTATTTTAGTTATTGCCCAAACTGCCATAATAGGTGCTTTGATAATCATTTGAAGTCCCATTGATATAACCATTTCTAATTGAGTTATATCGTTTGTTGTTCTAGTAATTAAACTACTAACATTATATTTTTTTATTTCTCCAGTACTAAATTTTAATACTTTATTAAATACTTTTTCCCTAGTATTGAATGAAAAATCTGCTGATATTATACTTGCAAAGTATCCTACTATCATTGCACTTATTAAACTACCAAATGCACATGCTAGCATATAACATCCTTTAATAACTATATCATTAATTTTGCTTCCTTCAGTTTGTATTAATTTAGTTATGTCACTCATATAATCAGGAAGTTTTAAATCTAAATATACTTGTGCAACTATAAATACAATACAAAGTAAAATATATATAATATCTTTTTTATTAAAATTTTTAAATAATTTATTCATTTATATCCTCTTTTCTATTAATTATATTATTACCTATCTTTTGATATAATCTTATAAACATATCAATATCATCTTTTTTCATATTTTTTGTTAAGCTACTTAAATATTTTTCTTCACATATTTTTAAATCATTTACTATATTATTAGCATTTCTATTAATTATAATTTTTTGTTTTCTTTTATCTAATTCATCTATTTGTATACTAATAAGTTTCTTTTCTAATAATGTATTTAATGATTTAGAGACGTATGCTTTTGATACTTTAGAAAAATTTACTACGTCTTTTGCATTTATTATATTAGGATTATTTGAGAATACTAATAACATATCTGTTTCTGCAAAGCTTAAATTATATTTATCTGCAACTTTTTTTACATTATCATTATGACTACATACAACTAGTCTAGATAGTTTAATTATTTCTAATAAATCATTCTTCATAACACCACCCAAATAGTTTACAAGTAAACTATCTATATAAATTATACTATAAATTTATTTGATGTCAACATAAATATTTAGAACGTTTAATTAGTAGTTAGAGATCAACCAAAACCAAAAAATAAAATATAAAAATATACATAATTAAACGTTCTAGTTATATATTTTAAATTATATTTCAATAATATCAATACTATTTCGTACCAAAAAATTCGACAAAAAAAGTACTATTTAGTACTCTTTTTTAAAATTTTTTCATTATAAAAATTATTTAATACATTAATATTTTTATTTTCAAATAAATAAATTAAGTCGTTAATTCTTATAGTTAATTTAAATTTTATTTCATTTTTATAATAGTCTGTAAATTCAATTAAAGTATCTTTAACATCATTATAATATATATTTTTATATGTTATATTACCATGAGCTAAAGAATTTCTTATACCTTTAATAATAGTATAATTATAATAATTAATATTTTTAGAAGAAGTTAATTTTAATAATTCATCTGATTCTTTTTCTATACTTTCTAGTGATTCTTTTATTTTTTCTAGTTCATCTCTTAATTCACTTAATTCTTTTTCAACTCTATTTTTTTGTTCATCATTTAAATATTGTAGACTATTTAATTTATTTTTTATTTTTATTTCATATTTTTTTAGGTTGTTTTTTAAAGAAGCTTTTTTATCACTTAATTCTTTTACATTACTACTTATTTTATTTTCAAATAGTTTATTAACTATTACACATTCTTTTATTTTATTAAAATCTAAATCAATAAATGATAGATCTTCTTTATTTTCTATTTTGTTATTAAGTTTAAAATTATTTTCTAACGGATAACAATAGTTAAAATATAGCATTGCTATTAAAATATTTATTCTTTGTTCTTTTACTGGATAAGACAAGGCATAATATTCATCATGTTGAAAAGATATGTCTATATAATCTTTAAATGAATTTATTTTGTTTTTATACATGTGATATAAAGCATATTTTGTTCTTAATAATCCATTTTTGTATTGTTTTTCTTCTATTTCATTATGCATGTAATTATATAATTGTTCTGTTACGTATGGATTTATATTTTGTATATCTGTTTTATTATAAAAATCTATTATTTTTCCAACTATATCCTTTAATTTATCAAACTTTTTACTAACTTTACTATTTGTTATACCAATTGAGAATGGACTATTTTTAATACTTTCAGTTAAAATATTATCAAAGAACTTATTATTATAATGATTAATATTTTTTTCAGAAATTTTTGTTCTAATTCTAAATATTAAATTATTTAAATAAAATTTTTCTTGTGTTAGTAGATTTTCATTACTAATTTTACTAAAAGTAATCTTTTTAAAAATTATGCCATTTAAATATTCTTTAATACATTTATCATTAGATGATAGTGTTGTTAATGTATCTTCATTTTTATTAAACATTTCATATATTACAAATTTTTTTTCATTAATTCTTCCATCTATAAAATCAGTTAATTCACAATAATAATTAATGAAATCATCTAATAAAACATCACATTCTTTATATTCATTATTTCCGGTTTGAATATTTAAAACAATTCTATCATTTTCTATATAGTATTGTCCATGTGCTATAGTTCCTCTTAATTTGGCAAAAAAAGTTGATTCATTCATATTATAATTTTCTTTATTAATATGTAATCTTTCATATATATTATCTATTGTGTCGTCTGACATTAAATTAGTATATTTATTTTCTATATCTTTTTCTACTAAATCTTCTTTATTTGCCATTATATCTAATGTAATAATCGCAAATAAACTATACATAATACTTTTAACATCTAAATTTTTATCAAAAACTATATTATTAGTTAAATTATCTAAGCTTTTATTTATTAGTTTTGTTGTATTATATTTCTTTTCTTGCATTATTAACCCCTTCTTTTTTGTTATATTATTTTATCATTTTTCTATATTTTGTCAAGAAAAAAAGATACCTTTGTTCGATATCTGTTTAATTTGTTTTTACTACATATGGATTTGAAATTGTTCCGTCTCCACCACTAATTGTTGTTCCTTTTTTTAGATTTACTGCTGGAATGGCAGGAAATTCTGTATTATAATAAAATGGGCCTGAGGAAATTATATAATTTTCATGTTGTACACTCAATTCATTTGATGTGCCAGTATAAGTATACAAACCATAAGGTGTTTGTGCACCAAGGTCCCCAAAACTAGAAGCATGTGATAAAGTAGGTACGTTGTATCCATAATATAAACTAAAAATATTAGCTGTAATATTATTAGTATTACTATAAAAATCTAGCGCTCCAGCATAAATTAATTCAGTAGCAGTAACTGTCCCTACATACATATCAGTTTTATCAGAAAATTTATTAGTTAAAGTATCTTCACATTTTAAAGAAAAATTTTTGTTATTATATACATCTACACACCAGTCTCCAGCTTTAAGATAATTTAAATAATTATTAATATTAGGGGTGACTGCAGTGGTTTGAAATTTTTTAAATATATCTGCTAATCCTGATACTTCTGAGTTGGTATAATTTGATTTAAACATGTTGTCATTTGTTGTGGAATAACCATAAATTCCGTTCCCTATGCTAGCATTTTCATAAGTCATATTTTTATAACATGTTGCATTTTTATTTGCTAAATATAGTTTGATACTTCCATCTCCATTAATTCTAACAATTTTCCAACACATTCCTGCAAAATTAACGTAGTTATCTTCTACTCCACCTCTATAATAGTAACTTATTCCATAATCATCGTTTGTTATACTTAAGACCTTTTCAGTATTATAAGAAATAGGTATTATAATATTTACTTTCATTTCTATTGCTGATGTACTACTCGCCGGTGCTTCAATTACTTTGTATACTCTTGGCAAATTTGTAGTTGTTTTTTTAGTATCTGTACTTGAAGAATTATCACTCGAATGAGAAGCTACTAGATATTTTCCTACTAATGTTGTATTACAAGTTCCATCATTATATTTGCAAGTACTTACTCCCGTTAATGTAAACTTACCAGTATTTTCATCTACTGTATATCCTGTTCCGTATGTCCAATAATATCCTTGATATGTCGTACTTATTGAAATACCATCCTCTTTTGTTACTTCATCAACATTATCAGAATAGTATTGAATACCTGATGACTCTTTTCCTGGAATGGTGTTAGGTGTACCTACTAATTCAGTTCCATTTGTTTTATTCATTGCATTATTAATTATATTATATGCTAAACTACTTGTATTATCTTTATATGGGTTATTACGTGCTACTGCATTTAAATCTACTATATTTACTTTTGCACTGAATGTCTTATTCATATCATCACTTTGATCAACATTCATTTCTTTATATTTAATTGTTAATTTATAAGCATGTGTATGAATTGTATCTATCGTGTTATTTACCATTATAGATAAATTTGATGTACTAGGAAACTTAGTTTCAACGCTTATTCCATTACATGTTCCATCTACTGTTCCTGTTATAGTTCCATCACTTGCTAAACTAAAACCTTCTTTTAGATATGAAGTGCATGTTAATGTGTATACTAAATCTTCTTGTCTTGATAATTCATTAACAATATTTTCTAATGCAGCACCATAAGTAACATCACTATTACCTTTATTAGTTGCAGTAAATATTTTTTCTACAGAATAACCTGGTTCTGCATTGTTTATCCCTTGTACTACGTTAGTATTTTCTCCATATTCTAGTACTAGATTTGCTGTCGTTACACTTATAGATTTTTCATTAGTATTTCCAGTTATTTTAGTTAGAAAGTAAGCATATGTTAATCC
>CAKOID010000030.1 GCA_934086355.1 uncultured Bacilli bacterium | reverse complement strand
AGTTAATCACCTCCTCATTTTATCTCCTACACTATATATTATTATGGAAAAATTTGTTTTTCCTTTTTTTTTCGTGCTTTTTTTTAAACTTTTTTTACATTTTATACCAAAATAAAAAATCTGATAAACAGATTTCTATTTTCTTATTATTTTGCCTAACGGATATATATTATCTCTTTCTAATAATATTTGATTTTTATTAAGAGAATCTAGTAATTTTTTTATTAATAGACAAAATTCTTCTTTGTCAGTATATTTATTTAATTCTAAATTTTTATATTTTTTTATATTTTTATCATTACAATTTATAAAATAATATATTTTTTTATTTAATTTCTTTGCAGTGTTTAACTCAATATTTAGGAAGAAATTAGATTTTGTTAAGTCACAAATGATTACATCACTATCTTTACATAAATCTTTAATATAAGTTCCTTTATACCTATCGGATAATGGTAATATTAAATAATATTCTTTCATTAACCCCATTTTAAGTAATGGTCTATATATTTCATTAATGTAGTCTGTTTTATCACTATGCATTATATATACTTTTAATTTCATATAGACCTCTAACTCAATTTTACTGTATATGGATTTTCTTTTGTTCCATCTCCACCCGATACTAGTATATCAGCCTTTAGATTGATACTAGGACGGAAAGCATAAGTGACTTCCACCGCATCGCTACCATAGGTACCGTGTAAATAAGATATAACCCACTGAAATACATACAAATTATCAAAATAACTTGGAGATAAAAGCCACCAGTTAGAAGTTATAGATGAATTATATAAGTAATATGATTGGTTTGCTTCATCATATTTATATGCTCCGGCATATGCTACTTCGTCTGCTGTAAGTAATCCTATTGGATATTTTAAATTGCTATTTGTTTTATTTCCATTTCGAAGTGTTGAAACTTCTACTGTATACCTAGAAAAATTATTTGTTGCATTTTCTGCACATTTATATGTTGGTTTAAAATTTGTAACTTCTATTCCATATTCACCGATTCTTTCAATTGATGCATAATATGTTTTATTTGTTCCATAACCTAAAGCAGTATTATTAGAACCTACTGTGCTAGATGACAAAGTTTTATCATTACAAAATAATGTGTCTGCCAAATAGCTTGCATAATTAGTTTTTAAATTATCTTCATACCACTTATCTACCGCTGTTTTAATTGTACTATCGTTAATATTCTCATGTGTTGAATCATATGTTGTACTTTCTGCAGTTCCATACATATATCCTATGTATGCATTATCATTAGTGTTAGAATTAAATGCTGTTTTTATAACAGCTCCACTTGAATCTTTTGCAACATCATCAAGTACTAACCTAACAGAGCCATCACCATTTATTCTAACTATTCTCCATGTTTTATCTGCAAATGTTACATAATTATCTAATACATTTCCTCTAAAGTAATAACTTGTTCCGTAATCATCTGGTGCATTATTTAATACTCTTTCATTTTCTCCTGATATAGATGTAAATTCTGTTACAGTTGAACCCATGCTTGTTCTATTTTCTCCACCTTTATTTGCACTATCCATTATTACTTGTTTAAATGTTTGTTGAACCTTCTCAGAATCTATAATAATTTTAAATGAAAAGGTTTTTCCTTGGTCAACATTTTGATTTACATCTGTTAAATTTTTATAAATTACTTTTAAAGCATAAGTGTAATAATCTCCATTATTATTTATTATTTCGTTTGTTGCGATATATGAATTTGTCGTAGGTAGTGGACCACTACTTACTATTGTACAATCAGAAAAATCATTTACATTTATTGTTGCATTTCCAGCTTTTCTATATAATGTATATTGTACATCTTCTGTTCTTATAAATGTATTTATTAAATCAGTTAAATATATATTAAAACCAGCTTCAGTATTACCAGTATTTTTTACAGTGAAAAGTTTAATATTTTCATAACCTGGTTCTATTGTATCATTTATATCCTCTTCTGTTAAATCATTAATTTCTAATCCTTTAATGGCCGTAGTTACATTTATACTTTTATTATTTGTATTTCCATTAATATTAGTCATAAAATAACCATAAGTAAAACCGAGAAGACATAATAATACTAGAGTTATACCAGCAATGCTAATAATGATTACGTTCTTTCTCTTCATATTATCACACTCTTATACTCTATAATCATATCATAAATTATTTATTGTAGTCAATTCATGTAATTAAATTTTTTAAAAAAAATATTACTATTTTAGTAATACTTTCATTGTTTTAATCATTTGGGATGTATAACTCATTTCATTATCATACCATGATACTATTTTTACAAATTGTTTTCCATCAACGTCAAGTATTTTTGTTAATTGTCCATCAACTAAAGAACCACATCTAGCACCTAATATATCGCTTGAAACAATTGGATCCATTGTAAATTTTATAAAATCAGATTCTTTAGATTTAAATAATTTATTTATTTCATCTACTGTTGTATTCTTTTTAAGTTCAAGTGTTAAGTCAACTAAAGAACCGTCTCCTACAGGAACTCTAAAAGCTCCTCCGTCAAGTTTTCCTTCTAAATCAGGAATAACTTTTCCTATTGCTGTTGCAGCTCCAGTAGATGCTGGAATAATATTTAAACTAGCAGCACGTCCACGTCTTGAATTTATTCCTTTTTTATGTGGAACATCTAAAGTTGATTGGTCATTTGTTATTGCATGAACTGTTGTCATATATCCTTTTTCAATACCATATTCTTTATTTAAAATATCTACAACTGGTGCTAAACAGTTTGTTGTACAACTTGCAGCACTAATAACTGTTTCTGTTCCATCTAATGTATCACTATTTACGCCATAAACTATAGTTTTCATCTTACCTTTACCAGGTGCAGATATAATAACATGTTTAGCACCTGCAACAACATGTTTATAAGCATCTTCTAGTTTTGTAAATAATCCAGTACATTCAAGTACAACATCAACATTTAAATCTCTCCAAGGTAATAAGCTTGGATCCTTTTCACTATATACTCTTATCTTTCTTCCTTTATAAATAATATTATTTTTATCAAATGTTATATCGTCACAAGCAAAACTTCTATGATTAGTATCATATTTCAAATAATATGCTAATTCTTCAGCACTAGTTAAATCATTTATTGCTACAACCTCATAATCTGTTTCTTCTGCAATTAACCTAAATGCAAGTCTTCCTATTCTACCAAATCCATTTATTGCTATCTTTTTCATCTTATCTCCTACCCTTCATTAAATTCTGATTTTCCAATAAATTCTCTTAAAACATTATCACTAGCTAAATATTCACTACTAATTGGAAAGAATATCTTTAAACTATCTAAAAGACGTCTTGCCATATCATAATATGGACTATCCATTTTAACTGTATATAGTAAAGGTTCTACATATACTTTTAATACACCTAATTCATATATATAACTAGTATTAAGTACTATATCAGCTAAATCTGTATATGGAAATATATATTTTTCTTCTCCATCCCGAACACTTTTCCAACTTGCTAATGTAGATTCGACATTAGCACCTCTAGTTCTATTATCTCTTACTATTCTTCTAATTAATCTATTATCAGTTGTAGATATATAGTTATGTCTATCTAACATCATTGGCATAAAAGGACTAACATATATTTTATACTTGTATCTTTTTTCAATATTTTTACTTACTACTTCATTTAAGCAATGTAATCCTTCAACTATTAATATGTCATTACTCATAAGTTTTATACCATCACTATTAAAACTTTTTGATGCAGTTGCAAAAGTATATTTTGGTAAAACTACTTCTTTACCATTTAATAAATCTAACATTTGTTTTCTAAATAAAGATAAATCTATTGCTTCTAAAGATTCAAAATCTCTTTTGCCTTCACTATCTGGTTTAATTTCTTCTAACTCCTTATAATAATCATCTAAACTTATTTTAACAGTATTTTTTCCTAATGCATTTAAATATAGAGCTAATTTTCTACTACTTGTTGTTTTACCACTACTGCTTGGTCCTCCTAAAAATACTATTTTCTTTTTTAATCTAATAATATTTTGAGCAATTTTCATAATAGAGTCATCTATCATAATATCATTTTTCTTAATAAAATCTTCTATTTTACCATCAGATATTATTTTATTTAAATCACAAACATAATTGATGTTTTGTTTTTTTATCCATTCAGTATAATGATTAAATTCATTAAATATATTCTTTTTATGTATATATTCTCTTTTATTAAGTGCATTATCTATTAAAACAAAATCATTGTTGTTTAAATTTATTATTTTAAATTTATTTATTTCACTTGTATTACTAACTATATTAGTATAGAAATAGTTATATTTACCTAATAATTCGTTAAATACCATAGTTTCATTAATTAAATTATTTATTGTTTTTGATTTTTCTATTTCATTATATCTTTCATAATAATTTATAGCATCTCTACTACTAACATTAAGTTTTAATATTGGATATTTACCATTTATGTATTCTATCATTTTATCATTAATATTTTTTATATCAGCGTTAGTAACTTTATGATTTGTAATAAATCTACCACGCATTCCAATATCTAAACTATGATTAAATGTTACATCACAGTTTAACACTTCTTTTGCAGCTATAATAAAAATAAATTTTAATCCAGCTTTTTCTTCTTTCATTTTATCCCTCTTTACTATACTAATTATATTCTATCATACATATAAATATTTTGTCATATTTTTTTTAGTATTATATTTAATTTATTTTATAAAATATTAGTAGGTGATATAATGTTTATTCCAACTATACAAGAAACTTCTGGTAATAAAGATAGAGTATTTGATATATATTCTAAATTACTGGAAAGTAGAATTATATTTATTAATGGTGAGATTAATGATAATTTAAGTAATTTGGTTATTAGTGAGTTATTATATTTAGATTCACTTAATAAAAATGATATTGATATTTATATTAATAGTCCTGGTGGTAGTGTTACTAGTGGACTTGCAATAATTGATACAATGAATTTTATTAAAAGTGATGTAAGAACTATTGTAACTGGCATGGCTGCCAGTATGGCAAGTCTTATTCTTGCTAGTGGTGAAAAAGGTAAAAGATGTAGTTTAAAGAATTCTGAAGTTATGATACATCAGCCGTTAGGTAATACTAGTGGGCAAGCAACTGATATTCTTATACAAGCTAAAAGAATAGAAAATAAAAAGAAATTATTAAATAAAATGTTATCTAATTTAACTGGACAAACGTTAAAGAAAATTGAATTAGATACTGAACGTGATACTTATTTAGATAGTAGTATGGCATTAGAATATGGAATAATAGATAATATTATAGAATGAAAAAAGATAATATTAAATGTTTAATACTTCAATATTATCTTTTTTATTATCTAATGTTTTAGGTCCTATTTTATTATTCTTTTTTTTGTTATTATTTTTTAATATAATTAATACTATTAATAGTATAGTAAGTAATGCTACTATTCCTATACCAATATATAGAAATAAATTACTTTTACTTTCTTTTATTATGTTAATATTATATGTTGTTACTAATTTATCATCACCTGTAACATTTATTTTTATAACAGAACCATTTTCTAAATTATTATTATTTAATATTTCAAATTTATCACTATCTGTTTCTACTACTGGATCTATTTGTAGTTTATCAATATCGTTTGCGATTGTAATTGTGTAATTAAATTGATTTTTAGTGAAAGTTATTGGATATCCACCAATTACTAAACTTTTTAAATAGTGTATAGATGTAATTGTTTCTCCTTCTTTTAATCTAGTTACTGTTAATTTGTAAGTATTAGTTTTATTATCGCTAGATGTTAAAATTATTGTGATATCATTTTCTCCTTCTTGTAAATCTTCATTACCTTTTATATCTATTTTTATTCCATCATCGCTAGTAGCTTCGATATTTAAATTTTTTACTTCATTTAATACTTTAAAACTATATTCGGTTTTTTTGATACTAAATGTACCAAAGTTTATTTCTTTATTAGTATCTTTATCTGTTATCTTTAAAGTTTTTAATAATAAATTAGTGTCTTGTGTTTCATTTGTTTCATAACAGGCATAATAAGTTGTATCTTTATCTACTTTTATTGAACCTATATTACCCTCTTTACAAGTACTTGCTGTACCCCATCCATTAAAACCAGTAGTATCTAATTTTGGTAATGTTACTGAACAAGTAGTGTTTGGAGAAACAATTTTACATGTTTTTGTAGTTTTTTCTTTACCATCATTAGTATCTAAAGTAACAGTTATTTCCTTAACATTTGGATCGGCCGTTGTAGTTGTTGGTTTTGTTGTTGTTGGAGTGACATATGCAGTATCTTTTACATTTATTTGTGAAGTTCCAGTACCGTCTGATACAGTTATATATCTATTAGGAAATGAACCATCAAACTTTAAAGACTTATCTGGAGTGATTAGAGCTTTGCCTTCATCTATACTATAAGTAAAATATTTAGTATAATCTTCATCACTTGTACTATCTTTAAAAGTTAATTTATCTCCTTTTATGTCAGAACAAGTAAAATTACCTACTGTACTAATATCTATAACGTTTTTATCATTACAGCTAATAGCATTTACTTTTACGAACGGTAAAAAACATAATAAACCAATAATAATTTTCTTTTTCATAATTACCCTCTATTCTTTTACTATTAAATAATAACATAAACAAGAAAAAAAATAAACAATAAATTGCTTATTTTCATAAACTATACTAGGTGGTACTATGTGTAATAACAATAATAATTTCTTCAGAGGATTCTTTAGTATATTTTGGATATTAATATTATCTTGTCTAATATTCTATCAAACTATAATAACTTTAATTCTTCCATTTAGATTTAATGTACTTATATTACTTATAGAAGTGGGTTTATTATTTTTTATATTATTTAGAATAATATGGCCTAACTAAATTTTCTGTTTTATAAATATAATCTAAATATTTTCTAGTTATAGTTACATTATTTAATTCATTATCAGTTAAATTTATTTCATCTGGCATAACTAACATAATAAATAATAATTTTTTTTCATCTTCGTTTAAAGGAAATTTTTCCATATATACTTTAAGTGGGTTTGAAAAATCCATATTTAAATATACACTTTTATATAATTTAACTATATCAAGTATTGGACTATCTATTATATAATTATCCCAACTAATTAAATATTCTTCTTCATTTTTTATATAATGGTCTAGTTCTAAATTATTATGTACTAATGACACTCTCATTTTATTAGAATCTATACTTATTTTATACCACTCTTCTATTTCTTTTTTTAGAAAGTTTAAAGATGCAAATATTTTATTAGAATTAATTAATAATAGATTACCTGATGGACTAATAAATACATTATCTTCTATAGAATATATTATATTATTAAAATATTCTTCCATATATTCTACTCTACCTAATAGTTCTTCATATATTTCTTTTATTTTATCATTTGTTATTTCTTTATAATAACTAGTTTTACTATGTAATAAACTAACTAAATTTATTAAATCTATTAATTTTTGTTCAGAATCTATACTATTATCTTCAACATATTCAAATACATTTACTTCATCTCTATTATCTTCAATAAGCTTAGGATAATATTTAAAACTTCTACTACTTAAATATTTATATAATTCTTTTATATCTTTGTTTTTTTTATTTTTTATTACATAGTTACCATTAGTACAGTTAAATATTTTTGTATTACCTTTTACACTAACTTTATAGGGTTTATATATTTTAGTTAGTATATCTATACTATTCATAGTTAGGAATTATTATTTTATCTCCTATATTTAAATTATTTAAATCATTATATTCTTTTAAATCATCTATAGTTGTATGATATTTTATTACAATACTTTCTAATGTTTCATTTTCGTGAATTTTATAAATCTTATATGTTACGAAATTGTCATTGTTATTATTTATACTATTAATTATACTATCTGTTTCTATTTTATCTCTGTCTTCTTCTTCAATAATATTTATATTGTCATTACTTGGTTCTTCTCTTGTATCTTCTAGAGATAACTCTTTTTTTGCGTCAATTATTTCTTTTTCTTCGATTTTATCTATAGATTTTCTATCTTTGTTTTCATCTTTCTTATTTTCTTCTTTACTAGTATCTCTAATATCAATTACTTCTACTTCTCTTTTGCTTAGAAATTCATCTAAACTTTCTTCATCATCAAATAATAATACACTCTTTTTATCTCCTGTAATTTCGTAATCAATATTAACAATTAATTCATCTTTTTTATAATCATATATGAAGTTGGTGATATCTACTTTAATTGTTTTTGTATCTATATCATTATTTAGTTCATAACTAAATGGTATTTTAAAATCAAATTTTTCTTTATTTATAGATACTTCATGTATTTTGTATTCACCTTCTATTATAAAATTACCTACTATCTTTTGTCCTTCAACTTTGTAGTTAGAATCAAGTGATATACTTGTAATATCTTTTACGTTGTTTTTAAATAATAATTCTTTTT
>CAKOID010000029.1 GCA_934086355.1 uncultured Bacilli bacterium | reverse complement strand
GAAACTTCTTTCATATATTCGTCATAATCATAATATAATTGTTTATCTAAATCTTCTATGTCTATATTAAATATTTTACTAATATCTCTCATTAAACCATTACCATTATAAATATTATCTAGTAGTTTTTTATCATTACAAACAAAGAAATATAATAACTTTTCTAGATTATATTCATTCCCTTTCTTTATTTTATTATAGTCTATATTGGATAAAAAATCTAGATTAATATCTATAACTCTTAGCATATTATCTCTTACTATATGATGTTTCTTTTCTATCATCATAGAATCATATACAAATTCTCCTTTACCAAATAAATCATAATTATTTATGTTTATTTGTATTACACCTTTAACGTTTTTATAGTCATCACTTTTATGTACTTGTCTTAATATAGAGTTATACATATAAATATTATTTTTTACTATTGCAATAGGAACATTATTATAATTTATTTCTATGTTATAGTAGTTTTCATTATCTTTGACCATAACATCACTTACACTATTAACATAATTAGAATTACTACTAATATTAGGAGTAACTAATTCAATATTATTTCTTAATAATTTAACACTAATTCCAGTAGATGCACTAATTAATCTAACTAGATATTCTCTACAAGTAGGATTTTCACTATTTAGGAGTTTTTTTACAACTTTATCTTTCAGTAAAACACGTTCTCGTCTCATCAACTCACCTCCCGTTCTTTTTGGATTACTGGGCCCAAAATAACCATATCAAAATAGGAAAAATAATGCAAAAACGTGATTCTTAAAATCTGCACAAAAAAACGCACAGATTCTTTAAATCTCCCTAGAGAAATTTTAAAATCTGTACGATTTTTTTAACCAATTTTTAAAATCATATAAATTTAAATTTTTTTTATTTTTTTAATAATTTAATATATATTATTATATAAATTACCTACTTTTAATACTCTATTATTTCCATCTAAAGTGTAAAGTATTACACTTTTCATAGGTTCAAAAAATTCTGTAATAACTCTTTCATTTAAATATTTTAAATCACTTATATCATTGCTTCCAACCATTAAATATATTTTTTCAAAATCTCCATATTTATAACCACTAGCAACGGCTCTTCCTATCGCAATTTGTTCTGCATAAAGCCCATCTCTATAAGTTGCATTTTTTACTGTTACACCTTTAAATTTATTACCATCTTTCATAACTACAATACAAGAAAAACATAAATTGCTATACGGACTATATGAATTATTCAATAATTCTTTTAATTCACTAATCATTTAAATCCTCCTTACTAAATGTATAAGGACATAAATCACTAACTTTATAGATAGTTTCATTGCCTTCAGAATCATAACTAATAATTTTATTATCGCACTCCATAAACTCTACTAATAATTGTCTACATAAGAAACATGGAGTAATTGCTCTTTTACTTGATCCTAATAAATATAGTGTATCAAAGTCCCCCTCTTTGTACCCATCTGAAATAGCACTTCCAATTGCAACTTGTTCTGCACACATACCATCTTTAAACGAAGGATTTTCAACATTAACACCTTCATATAAAGTACCATCTTTCATTTTTACTATAACACTAACTTTGTAATTGCTATTATTAACGTAGCAATTATTTTGCAACTCTTTTAATCTTTCAAACATACTATCACCTATTCAAATCCCTTTTTAATTTCTTACATGTATCATTTACCTTTTTTAAATTATATTCAGTTCTTAAATTATTTTTTGCATAATTAAATATATCTTCTAAATTAAAAATTACTTTACCATTTTTCTTCATCCATTCATATTCTGGCATTAACCATATATGAAAATGTCCTTTTTCTTCAAATATAATTCTAAATCTACTACTAATATCATAACTTTTTAATAATTCTATAACCCTATTTTCTAATTCTATTAATTTATATCTTTGTTCTTTAGTTAATTCATTAATAGAAACTACATGAATATTAGTAGATATTATAATAAAACCATCAATAGGCAATTCAAAATCTTGAGATACATTAAAATCTTCATCTTTATATAATAGTTCATGTATATCTCCATTAGATAAAGTACAACCTAAACAACCATCAATATTATGTATTTTACCCATATAATCTTTTATTTCCATATCTATATCCCTAACTCACTTAATATTTCTTTTTGTAACCCAAACATTTCTTCTTCTTCTTTTTTTCCCAATGTATGATCATAACCTAATAAATGTAATAAACCATGTAATGCCAAAAATGATAATTCTCTTTTCTCACTATGTCCATATTCTTCTGCTTGACTTTTCATTTTAGGAATAGAAATAAATATATCTCCTAAACTATTAATAAATGCATCAATATGTTTATTATCATTAAGCGCAAAAGATAATACATCAGTAGTTCTATCAATCCCTCTATATTCTTTATTTAATTTATGCATTTCTTCATCATCTATAAAAATTATATCAAATATACTATTATCAATGTTTAATTTCTTTATAGCATAATCTAACACTTCATTCAAATACTCATAATCCCTATATCCATAATTATCTATAATATCATAAACTGTATTCATACTACCTCCAATATTCCATAATAATTTAACAAGAACAAAGAACTAAATAATAAAATTAATATCCATAATACATTATATATCCATGTCTTTCTTAAACAATTTGGTAACTTTTCTTTTATATAATCTAAAAACTTATATATTAAACAGCCTAATATTCCACCTACTAAATTTAACATAATATCATCTATATCAAAACTTCTACCAATATTCATTTGTATAAGTTCTATAGATAAACTAGTAACTAACGTAATAAATATTCCAACAATTATTTTTTTATTTTTCAATACTTTATTTACAAAATAACCAAATGGTACAAACAATAATACATTACCTAATACATTCTTATAAAATAATTTACTAGTATATTTATATCTCATTATTTCTTTAAATGGTATAAAATTATTAGAATAACTTTCAAAATCAGTACTAGTTACTAATTCAAACAACAAAAACATATATAATATAAACATTAATAAAAATAAATCTTTATACAATACAAACTTTTTCTTATTGATTATAACATCTATAACTCTAATAGTAACTATAACTATAATAAATAATAACAACATAGGCCATATATCTTTTAATACTATATTAACTTCATTAGGTATCATATAATCTCTCTTTTCTTTAATATTACATAAATATTATAATATATTTTAATATTAAAAAAAAGATAAAAGTAATAAAATACACTTTTATCAATATTAAGATACTAACTCTAAATTTTTGTAATATAGATAATCTAAATAAACCCATGTATTGTCTCTACTTCCGTTTTTATTATATTTGATAAAAAAACTTATTGTGTTACCATTATTTAATTTTTCGTGGTAATTATTCAAATTATTTGCATTATTAATATATTTATTTGGATTATATAATTCTTCATAATTTTTTGAATCATCTCTATAAAGACTATCATATATTTTACTGTAGTTGTTTCTTATCATAGTTAGACTTTCATTACTTTGATAATTTTTATTTATAGTGAATGAAGATGCATTATTGTAATAAGTGTGTGTCGCTGCTGTGCCTTCTTTTGAATAAACTTTTGATTTTTCAGTCACTAATACATCATTTTCATAGTATTTTAATTTACTTTTGTTATTATTATAATTTATGGTATAATCTTCGCTCACAAAATTATTTGTTTTAATATCATAGTCTGTAACAATTTTGGATAAATTATAAGAATATTCAGCCTTGGAATTACGGCTACATTTAATTGTTGTAAGTGATAAATTTTCAAAGTTAATACTATTATCAGCAAAATTATAAATTAATTTATTAGCTGGATCAAATACATTTTGAGCCCAAGCGTTACTAGCACAATAACTTCCACCTAATGATAAATCAGGTAAACTACCACTTTTAGATTTACTAAATGAATATAAATCATAAATATTATCTTTATCTTTATTATATATATAATAGTTACTCAATTCATCTTCATCAGAATATAAAGATATTAAAATATCTCCATTGTTATTTATGCCTAATAAACTAATTATGTCGTTAGAACGCATTTTTTTGTTAATTCTTGTATATTCGTGTAACGACATATTAAATTTTATATTAAAATTTGTAAGTTCGTTATTATCATTTTTGATACTAAAATTTAATATAAATTTGTTTGTAAATTTAGACTTTAAATATTTTTGACAATTGTAATTTTCACTACAACTTACAAAAAAATCAAAAACATTAACTTTTATTTTGTTATTACTAACATCATATTTTTTTGAAATATTATTATTTTCATCATAATTATAATTAACTGCTACATTTGTTAATTCATTATAGTTCTCAAATAAAATTTCAAATTCATACTCATTTAAAGGATTTATTTCTATAGATTTAAAGTTGCTATAATCTAATATGCTTTCACTTTTATTATCAACTTTATCCCAAACTGTAATTTTGGTACAAGAATTTGTAACATAGATAGTGGCTTCATTTGTAGAAATATTTATCTTTTCTCCATTATTACATTTATAACTTTTCAGTCCGCTACCTTCATCAGATAAATTAATACTGTATCTATTGCCTACTTTAGTTCCTAATTCTATTTTAGGTTTAATTCCATCGTAGCGAATTTGTTTTTCTTCTGAAACTTTATCTTCTCCGTTTAAAGCAAAATAAATAATCTTGTTTTCATTTATAATTTGTTCTTTATTACTTTCGACAATAATGGAATTATTTGTAAGTTCGTTATTATCCATTTGTATTTTAAAAGCATTATCACAATTATCACTTTTATTATTTTGACTTTCAAGTTTTAAAGTTATATCTTTATTTGTCCAATCACCGTTATATTCAGATTCTCCTTCATCTTTATTTATATATAGTTTAATTTTTCTTTCATTACACTGTTCAACTCTAACTGGACATTCCTTTTCTTCATCATTATATCTATATTTAAAAACTTTATATTTTAAACCAAAACTAGAAGTTAAATCATCACTGCAACTATTTATATTTGTGTTACTAGGAAATTTCATTATTTCATAATTTTCATTTAAATATTTTAAATCATCATCTTCTTTAACACAGCTATCTGTACTAATAAAGTCTCTATTATAATAATATATAGTTCCGAATACACAAACATCCTTATTTTCAATATAAGGATATATATAATCATATAACCCTACATCATCACCACTTCCTAATAATACTTCATCTTTCTTTTTAACTATTATTTTTTTATAACTTATACCATTTGAATCTTCTGGTAATTTATCTAATATTTTTTTATCTAACAGTCCTTCATCTACTAATTCACTAATATTTAAAACTAAGTATCCATTATTTTCTTCTATTTCTTTTTTATATTTATCATTTAAAGAAAAATACACATCAGTTGCAGACACAATTTCTTTTTTATTCTTATCTTCACTTTTACCAGAATTATTTTTTAAAAGAATAATACTTATAGTTACAATTAAAGATATCAAAATAATACATACTATAATTTCTATTAATGTAAATCCCTTCTTATTTTTCATACTATCATTCCTATCTTAATCAAATTATAACAAAAAAATAGAAAATAATATATATTAATTTTTATTATTTTCTATATCACTTATACCTTCCTTATTTAATTCTATTTGTTTAGATATATCTTCTAAAGTAATTACAAATACATCTATATTTATTTCTTTATTATTTATACTTTTATTTAATATTTTTTTATCTATAATTTTCCCTTTATCACCTAATTTATTTTTAAACTTATTATCTATTTCTAACAAAGCTTTATTAACACTATCTAGTTCATTATACTTATACTTTTTTTCTTTATATTCTATTTCTTTATATATTTTAATATATTTATTATTAATAATATATTTTTTATCAAACTTACTATATTTATTATTTCTAAGAACTTTATGATTTATATAAAAATTTATTCTTTTCTTTCCAGTATATTCTTTCTTTAAATAATCTCTTTTCAAATTTATATTTGTTGTATACCAAACTTTAGCCATTACTCTACCACTAGCACAAGTATAATTTTTAGTTTCTTCATTTACTATTAAATTACCAGTAATAAGTATATCATCTTTTCTAACAATATCATTTACATTAACTAATATATCTCCTTTATCACTAAATATATTAGTAACAATACCTTCTTTAGTAGCAACTACATTACAATAATCATGTTCATTCTTTATATTATCTATTATTCTTTCTTCAACTCTTACAACATATGTCATACCAATATTAGTAATACTAATCCACTCTAACTTATCCCTATTATTTTCAAGTATTTTATTCTTAATATTTTCTAATTTATTAAAATCTTTTTTTATACTAAATATTTTTATACCATTATCATATAACTCACTATATACTAATTCTCTAACTTTTTTATTACTATGAATAACATTTATTTTTAATATTATATTAGATACTAAAAACATGCATATTATCATAATAACAAAACATAATATAAAATATTTTAATTTATTTATTTTATGAATATAATAATCTATTCCAACTTTATTATATATTTCTATATTAGAATAATAATTATATATTTTAATATTATCAAAGTCATCTTTTTTTATTTTAACTATTATATTATCTTTATCAATATATTTAATATTATATAATTCTATATTATAACTATTACATTTATTTATAAATCTTTTTATATCTTGTGTAACTTTAATTATTATATATTTATTCATATATTTTCTCCACTTTATTAATATTACCTTTTATTAATAGTTCATCTTTTTCCATTTTAGTAATTAATAAATCATATCCATATATATTTAATATTATTTTATTTAATCTTAAACTTATATATTTATCTGTAAATTTAATTATATCTAAGTATTTAAATATATATATATAATTAGAATATAATATTACGTAATAATCTTCTTTTTTTAAATAACTTTTAAATATTTCAAACATATTATTATTCACCACTTAATTATATGCATTTAAAAAGTACTAAATTAATAGTACTTAACTTGCAATTATGTAAGGATTTTCTATAGTTCCATTTCCTTTTGAAATTTGTACATCTGATTTAAGTTGAATTGCAGGTCGGAACGAGTTATTTGAAACTGCATCGTCGTCTAAAAGATGACCGGTATATTGTACTTTAAAAACGAAATCATCCCATAAGATATTAATTTGGGTAAAACTAAAGTAAAAAGCACTAGGAGATAAAGTAAAATAATTTAACATTTCTTTTCTCTGATAGTCATTTATTAAATAATACTTACGATTATCTGTATCAACCTTTCCTCCAGCATACACAATTTCATCAGCGGTTAATGTTCCAACATACATAGGTGTGGTATCATCTCCAAACTTCATCACATTTGTACCATTACATTTTAGTGTAGGTTCTTTAGTAGTTTTACCTGCTAAACGGACAAAGGAATCATAATAAATTTTTTCTTTTTTTATTTTTTTATCTAAAACTTCTTGTTTAGTTAATGAATTCGTATCATCGTTTGCAGTATTATACGCAGTGTCACCCAAACACCAATCTCCAACTTTTAAATAGTCACTTATTAACTTTTTATTATGTTTATTATATATTTTATTTGTTAAAGTTCCTTCTAGTTTATTTTCATCACCCTGAAAATTTTTGAATGTAGTTGCCATTGATTCATTAACATATGTTCCACCATTTAAATAATTCATTACATTTATTCCATTTGTATTTTTGGTTCCATCCGATGAAATTAATGAATTAGTATCATAATATTTATAACCATAATTACCCTTGTTTGTCGTTCCATTTGGTGTAGTTGATATACTCCAGTTACCGTTCATTGTAGTCGAACATATTTCATCTTGATCTTCAAGTATTAATTTTATACTTCCATCACCAGAAATTCGTACAATTCTCCAACACATTCCTGCAAAATTAACATAATTATCAATTGGATTTCCTCTAAAATAATAACTTGTTCCGTAATCGTCTTCTACTTTAGATAAAGCTTTTTCAGGTTCAATTATTTCTAATTTTGCTTTAGGAGTTTCGCCGTCACAACCTTCTATTTTAAAAATATTTTCTATAGTATTACTTCTATCATATATATATTTTCCAATTAAATCAGCACAAGATTTACTTGTGGCTTCGGCACCTGTTTTTGCCGCTTCTTCAGTATCGGCATAAAGCCATGGGGAAAAACCATATTGCAATTGTTGATCTGTTAAAGTTTGAACTTCATATTTTCCAGTCGCAAATTCACCACTTATTTCCTCAGCTGGTTTAGTTTTAGGTGTATCAAGGAGCTCAGTTCCATTTACACTTTTTATCGCATTATTTATTATATTATAAGCTAAAGTGCCTTCTTCATATGGGAAATATTCGTTGTTACTATTTTTTCCAAATATTTGTATTTTCGCACTTAACTCTTTATTCATATCTATACTTTGATCTGTTCCAGTATCTTTATACGTAAAAGTAAATGTATATGTATGTGTTTTATTTGGTTCTATAGTGTTTGTTACTAACTGTGATATACCACTTGGAAATGTTGTTTC
>CAKOID010000028.1 GCA_934086355.1 uncultured Bacilli bacterium | reverse complement strand
GAACTATAATAAATAATGCTATGATATCAAAAACTAGCGATGAAGAAAATGGTGTAGCTGTATTAAGAGGAAAACCAATAACAATACCTGGGATAGAAAGTAGCACTCAAAGATATTATGAATTAGATGCAGGAACTGATAAATCTGTAGCAGCAACTACAACAAATTATTATACATATGGAGATTCATATGAGTTTGACGAATTAGAAGGAAAGGTAAAAATTTATAATAAAGATGGAAGTGCATTAAAATCAGTACTATACAGTACAGGCTATGAGGAACTAAAAGGTAAATATTTAGTGTCAACAGAAGGTTCTACAGAATCTAGTCCATTAGATTCAATCTTTCGTATTGCAGTAGGAAAATATGGAATAAATAAAGTATTAGACACAACTGATGCTACAACAATATATTATAATAATTTAAAAAGAACATCAAAATATAGAAATTTAGAGAATACTTTAAGTGTTACTAGTGATAATGAAGGAATAAGTTATTATTTTAGAGGAAATGTAAAAAATAATTACATTGAATTCGATGACAAATGTTGGAGAATAGTAAGAATAGAAGGAGATGGAAGCGTAAGATTAATATTATCAGCTCAAAAATCATGTAATTTAATAACCGATGAAGATACAAAAAGTGCGTTTATTACAAAAATAGATGAAGATAATGATATACTTCAAATTATTGGATATTCAGGTACTAATAATATATTTGACTACGACGCAATTAACAATAATTCTCAAATTAAAGCTCCAACTTTAAAAACAATAATTAATACGTTTGGAAACGGTGGATCATTAACATTTTGGGAGGGAACAACCAGTCCAGAAACAGTAGCATATGATGGTTTTGGCGAAGAAAATAAAACTTTATTAAAAGAAACTAAAATGTGCGTTTCAGACGAAAGTTATTATACCAATAATGTATCAGAAGATGATAAAGATAATTCAGCAATAGCAAAACAATTCTTTTACTTAAAAGAATATGGTGCCTTTAATGAAGCAAATATAAATAAAACTGGTTATAGAATGTTCATGAAAAATCAATACAGTTTTGTTTGTGATAAATATGCTAAAGAAAGTAAATACTATACATTATCAACAGATGAAGCAATTTTTTCTGGTTATAGCGTAGGATATAAAAATAATACAAATCGAACAGAAAATTATTTGTTAGAAAATGCAAAAGGTGATTATATATTATCCAATTCTGATGGAATGATAGATTTACATCCTTATCATAATAGCATTTTAAACAGTGAAGAAAACACCAATAAATATCAATTTGGCGATTTTTCTATGAACGATTCGTATTATCTTGAATTATTAGTAAGACCAATGATTACATTGAAAAATACTCTTACTGTTACTACAGGAGACGGTACCAAAAATAATCCATACTTAGTTAATTAAGTAACTATAATATTGAATTTGGTATTTCAAAAATGTAAATTAAAATGTAAAGGATATATAAAACTCTTGAAAAGTACAATGTAAAGTAATATATTTATACTAGCAAAGGTAATAATTTTGCTAGGGGCTGGATTAGTATAGCACTAATTCGTGATAATAGAATAACCGGTATTAAAAGTTATTCTATTTTTTTTGCCATTAATTTCCTAACTAAAAAAGATATAAACGTATACAATAATAATGGTGGTAAAATGAAGAAAAAATTAATTATAATACTTTTAATAATGTTGTTTCCATTAAATGTATTTGCATATTCAAACTACATAATACCAGGTGGAGATAACATAGGTATTGAAGTAAAAAATGATGGTATTATTGTAATAGGATTTTACAAAATAAATAATAAATATAATATAAATGATTTAAAAGTAGGAGATGTAATTACAAAAATTAATAATAATAATGTTTACACAGTAAACGATATGATAGAAAATATAGAAAATAATGTAAAAGATAATAAAATATTAATGACTGTAAATCGTAATAAAAAAGAAATTGATATAGATTTCACTCTCATAAACGAAAATGGGGTTTATAAAACTGGACTATATGTCAAAGATAGTATAAGCGGAATAGGAACACTAACCTACATAGATCCAACAACAAAAATATTTGGTGCATTAGGTCATGAAATAATTGAAGGAAACAGTTTGAGACATGTAGAAGTTAAAACTGGTACTATATTTGAAAGTTTAGTAACTAGTATAGATAGAAGTAGTGTAGGAAATGCAGGAACAAAAAACGCAAAATTTTATTCAAATAACAAATATGGTAATATAGAAAAAAATACAATATCAGGTATTTACGGAAATTATACAAAAAATATAGATGAAAGAAAAACAATGGAAGTAGGTAAGAAAGAAGAACTTACACTAGGTGAAGCAACAATATATACAGTAATTAATGGAGAAAAAAAAGAAGAATTTAAAATAAACATAACAAAAATAAATTTAAATAGTAAAATAAAAAATATATCTTTTGAAGTAACTGATGCAAGATTATTAAATAGTACTGGAGGTATAGTACAAGGAATGAGTGGTAGTCCAATAATACAAAATAATAAAATATTTGGAGCAGTAACTCACGTTATAGTATCTAATCCAGTAGCTGGATATGGTATATTTATTACAACAATGTTAGAAGAAGGAGAAAAGTCATAAAAAAATATCATTTTTGTGACTTTTTTTAATATATTTAATTAGGAGCGTGAAAATAATGGAAATTTTAAAAGTTTCATCAAAATCAAATCCTAGCAAAGTAGCAGGTGCGATTGCAAATGTATTTAGAGAACAAGGTAGTGTAGAAATACAAACTATAGGTGCAGGAAGTCTTAATCAAGCAATTAAAGCAGTATGTATTGCAAGAGGATTTTTAGCACCATCTGGAGAAAATTTAGTAGTAATACCAGCATTTTCAGACATTCTAATAGAAGGGGAGGAAAAAACAGCTATAAAATTAGTTGTTGAATCTATATGATAAACGTTCTAATAGGAATATTCTATATTGCTCTAGTAGCACTAATATCATATTTATTATATTACATAATTAAAATAGCTATAAAAGATGCATATTACGAAATAGAATTTAAATGTGATGAAAGTGAAAAAGAAGAAACAACTTATGAAAATACAGAAATAGATGATGAAGAATAAAACTGTTTAACACAGTTTTTTTAAAAGAAATTAGAAGTTTTGTCGAATCTATTTAAATAATTAAAAAAATATTTTATATTAAGGATGATGGTTATTTTGTTAAATATAAATATGGAATTTGTTAATGGAATTTTATTTGTTAGACCTATAGGTACCTTAAATATAAATACTTCTAACAAATTAAAAAATACATTAATACCCATGATAAAAAATTATGGAATAAAAAATTTAGTTTATAATTTTTTAGAATTAAAAAGTATTGACGAAACGGGTAAAAGTACTTTATTAGATATATATAATGAAATATTATGTAATAATGGTAAAGTGCTTGTAGTCAATAATAATTTTAAATTATTATACTTTAAAGAAACAAATAATGAATTAAGTGCACTTAAAATATTACAAATTTAGGTGAAAAAAATGAAACAAAATATACTAGATGTCATAGAATTAGAAGATTTAAAAAAACTTATAATGTCTATTGCAAACAAGAAAAATTTCTACAATGTTGACAAACATGATTTATATCAAGCAGGATACATTGGAGCATTAAAAGCATTAGATAATTATAATAAAGATTCTAATACAAAATTTAGTACTTATGCTTATTTATCTATCTTTGGAGAAATGTATGAATTTGCTAAAAATGATAGAAACATTAAAATATCTAAAAATTATATAAGTTTACGTAAACAAATAGAAAATGCAAGAAATATATTAACTCAAAAATTTAACAGAGAACCATCAATAAATGAATTGAGTAGATTTTTAGAAATTGATTTAAATACCATAAATAGTATCTTAAAAGTACCTAGTACTACAACTTCGTTAGATAGTATAACTGATTTAGATAATGAGAGTAACCTTTATACTTTTCTTGGTAAATCAGTTGACTATGATACTAAAATTTTAGTTAGAGACTCACTAGAATGTTTAAATGAAGATGAATATAAAGTTATCAATTATAGATATTATTATGATTATACTCAACAAGAGATTGCAGATATGATGGGAATTAATCAAGTTAAAGTTTCTAGATTAGAAACAAGTTCTAAAAGAAAAATCAAAGAATATATAAATGCATAAAGTATAAAAAAACTTCCATAATATAAGTGGAGGTTTTTATATGGAAAAGCGAGAGTATCAAGAATTAGTACGTAATACTACACCAAAACCAAGAAGAATGACACACAATATACTTGCATTTTTATCAGGTGGAATTATGGGTGCAGCATCAGAAGTTATAAGAGCACTTTTAGTAAATTATTATCATTTTAAAGATGTAGATGCAGTTTCAATGGTAATATTTATATTAATTTTAGGTGCTTGTTTTATGACATCTTTTTATGATTTTGATAAATTAGTTATAAAGTTTAAAGCAGGTCTTATAATACCAATAACGGGATTTGCCCATTCTATACAAAGTAGTGCACTAGATTATAAAAAAGATGGATTAGTAACAGGGTTAGGAGCAAATTTTTTTAAACTAGCAGGAAGTGTAATATTGTATGGTATTGTTAGTGCATTTATATTTACTATTTTAAAGGTGGTGTTTTTATGGCTAGTGTAAAGTTTAAAAACGTTTATATAAATAATAGTTACAGTATTGCTGGTATGTATGAAAATAATGGCAATTTAAAAAACGTAAATAGATATTTAAAAGATTTTTATGATAATGAAAAAACTATCGAAGATGCAGAGGTTAAAATGCAAAAAGAAGTCTTAGATAATTTAATTAATCCTAAAACAGAACTTATTGTTGGTGGAGATTTAATGAATCAAAATACAGCAACTAATTCTAGTGTTATAAATAATAATATTTCTTTTATGGATGTTTATAGTGCATGTGCTACTTTTAATGAATCATTAATTATAATGTCTACTTTTATAGATAGTAAAAAAGTAAAAAACGGTATAGTTATAACTAGTAGTCATAATTTATGTAGTGAAAAACAATTTAGATTTCCAGTAGAATATGGAGCTTTAAAACCTATATATAGTACTTTCACAACTACCGGTAGTGTAGGTTGTATTTTATCTAACGTCCCATCAAATATAAAGGTTATATCCGGAACAATTGGTAGTGTTGTTGATATGGGTATAAAAGATGCAAATAATATGGGAGCAGTTATGGCTCCTGCAGCAGTAAAAACATTAATGGATCATTTAAAATATATGAATAAGACTTTAAAAGATTACGATATTATTTTAACTGGAGATTTAGGAAGATATGGTTATGATTTATTTAAAACAATATTAAAAAAAGATTATGGTATTAATATTAATAATTATGTAGATGCTGGAGCAATAATATATAATAAAGAGCAAGAAAAATATAGTGGGGGTTCAGGGCCAGTATGTTTACCTTTAATACTATTTAATAATATTTTACAAAATAAAAAATATAAAAAAATATTATTTATTGCAACAGGAAGTCTTCATAGTCCAACATTAGTTAATCAAAAACATTCTATACCTAGTATAGCTCATGCTGTTGAATTGGAGGTGTTATAATTGACTATATTTTATTCATTTTTATTCTGCGGATTAGTATGCTTAATAGGACAAATAATTCTTGATAATACAAAACTTACTCCAGGACATGTTACAAGTATATTAGTTGTAGTAGGTGCATTTTTAGGAATGATTGGCATATATGATAAAATAATAAAGTTTGTTGGAGCAGGAGCAAATATTCCAATAACTTCTTTTGGTAATTCTTTGTTTAATGGAGCTTATATAGGTTTTAAAAGCGGAGGCTTTATAGGTATATTTTTAAATATGTTATCTACAGTTAGTTTAGGTATAACAAGTGCAATTATATTTTCATTTATATTTTCTCTAATTACTAGAGCAAAAGATTAAAAATAAAAAAACACCAAGCTTTATTGGTGAAAAAATTGATTAGGAATATAGAATACATTCAAATTGAATGTTTTTTATATTCAAATTTTTTAATTTCTTCATTGCTTCTGATTAACTTCTTATTAATACTATTATTATTTATAGTTTTAATATAAAAAAATCACCTAACTTAGGAGATTGAGCTATAGGTGATGCAAACATAATGGCAACATTCAACACACTCATATTGAATGTTCCTTTTTTATTCTATGCAAATCTCTTTGACATATTCATATTAGCATAAATATTATTTTTAATCAAGTATGAATAAAATAAAAAAACTACCAAAAGGTAGTTAATTATCAAAGTGGTGTCCGCGAGGCGACTCGAACGCCTGACCGATCGCTTAGAAGGCGATTGCTCTATCCAGCTGAGCTACGCAGACATAACTCGCTTACAAAAAAGATTATATAATAAAAATGTAGCAAATTCAAGTACTTTTTGCTACATTTTTAACAAATTTACAAACTTTTTATAATATCTTCAATATCTTCTTTACTTCTAAAGCCTATAAATTTAGTTTTTTCTTCTTTATCTTTATAAATAACAACAGTTGGAATACTCATAACTCCAAACTTAGTTGCTAATTCAGGAAATTTATCTGTATTAACTTTTATAATGTTTAAATCCATACTTTCTAAAACACTACCAAGCATTTTACAAGGACCACACCAGTCTGCATAAAAATCAACTAAATAAACTCCATCACCAATTAATTCATCTAAATTATTATTTTCTAAATATTTTATCATAATCTAACTCCTATATTTTTCTATTACTTGATTAACACCATCAATATTTAATTTCTTATCATTAACCAACTTAGTAGCAGATTCATAACTTAATATATTATGCTTCATTAAAATATCAATGGTTTCAAGATTTGCTTTATTCTTATCATTTTCATTATTTATAATAGTATCATATATTTCTTTACTACTATCAGTTAAACTACTAGTAACACTATTTAGTATAGGTATATTATTTAATATTATACTGCTATATTTACTCTCATTAACATATTTAGTAGTAGTGTTAACATTACTAGCTATACATAATAATATAAATGAAAATAAAACACCTTCAAATATACCAATTATAGCTCCTATAATTTTATTAGGTAAAGTAAGAACTATAGTTGCATTTAAAATTTTATTAAAGACTAATGATATTCTTTTTACAATACCAAATATTATAGCAAGTAATACTATAGTTAAACCATATGCTATTACTTCGTAAAATAGAATATTAACACCTATAATCCCTTTAAATATTCCTGCAAAGTCTAAAAAAGGTAAATTCTCATACATTAAAGTAGATATAGGTTGTTTAACATAGAAAGCAATAATAAATACTAAGAATGTTCCAACAAAATTAACAATAGATGGTAGCATACCTTGTTTAAAACCTTTAAATGCACATAATACTAATATAATAATTATTATATAATCTACTATATTCATATATTTATCCTCCTACTAAAATTATATTATATTAATAATGAAAAATAAAGAAATATTTGTTATACTATATTAAGAAGGAGTGAATGTATGGCACAAACAACAATAGTTTTTAAATTAAGTCCTAATTTAAAGAAAGAAGTAATAGAATTTTATCAAGATAGATTTATAGATAAGAAACCTCCATATAGTACTTTTCAAGTAAAAGATTTTGATTGTGTAACAACTTTATATGATTCAGGTAAAATAATGTTTCAAGGTTTAGGAGCAGATATCGAAGCATCTTATTGGATTGAAAGAGAACGTATCTTAAATAATAGAAATGTATCTAGTGAACTTGCTAAGGATATGAAAAAGAAAGATGATAAGAAAAAAGATTTAGTTGATGATAGATTTAAATTTATTTCTACAATAGGTTCAGATGAAGTAGGGACTGGAGATTATTTTGGTCCAATAGTAGTTACTGCAAGTTATGTAGATATTAAAGATAAATTTATGTTAGAAGAATTAGGTATAAAAGATTCTAAAAAATTAACTGATGATAAAATATTAAGTATTGCTCCAACATTAATAAAAAAAATACCTCACGTTACATATATCTTAACCGCTAGTGATTATAATAAAAATGGTATAACTAATATGAATAAGGTAAAAGCAATATTACATAACAAAGTATTATATAGTTTAGTAAATAAAGATAATTATGATTATAAAAAAATCGTTATAGATCAATTTTGTCTAGTTAATAAATATTTTGAACATATAGAAAAAGCAAAAAATAAAGTAACGGATATAACATTCACAACTCATGCTGAAGATAAATGTTTATCAGTTGCAGTTTCAAGTATAATATCTAGATATAGATTTTTAAAAGAAATGGATAAATTAAGTGATGAATTACATATTCCATTACTAAAAGGTGCTGGAGAAAACGTAGATAAATTAGGAGTAGAAATAGTTAATAAATATGGCTTTGATAAATTGAATGACATAGCCAAATTAAATTTTAAAAATACTGAAAAAATAAAAAGTATGTTAAATTAAAAATGAGTAGTTAAGTTAATTTTGACTACTCATTTTACTTTATAAAATCATCTAAATCTTTTTCTAATATAACAGCTAATTTAACTAATTTATCAAGTGGTATACGTTTTGTACTATCATTTTCACTTTCAAAACGTTTATAGTGATTATGATTATAATCTAAAAGTTCAGCAATATTTTCAGATGAATAAGGATTTATTGAATAATTATTTTTATTGTTTTTAAATTCATTATACTTTTCTAATCTGAATTTTTTTATATTTTTACAAATGTTTATATACAATACTTCTTTATCAACATTTCTAACACGTTCCTGTAATGCCGAAAAATCATTCCGTGTCATAAGCACCACCTCTTTAAAAATTATTTCACAACATTTTAGACAAATTAGCCACACTTTCGAACATTCTTTAAAAAATTTCATTATTTATTTGTTATATTTTAGACAAAAGGAAAAATAATATTAATAAACGGATATTTTTCTAGGAAGGAATGATTGTATGAACAACAATAAAGTATATGAAAGTTTGTATAAATTTTTTGATAATTCATTTAAGATGTTAGATAAGTTTGATAAAAGCATAATGAATTTATATGAAACAGAATATAATAGATTATCAAAAGAGCTATACGATCATGATTTAAGAAAACCTTCAAAATTATTTAAAAACAAATATAATAAATGGTGTGAAGAAAGAAATAATATTGAAAACGAACAACAAAATATACTAAAAAAGATAGAAGAAGAAATAAAATATTTATAATAATTTTTCCGTAATTGCCTAAACTAATAATGATTATTTAACAATATATTAACATTATTAGTTTTTTATTTTATTAAATATTTCATAAATTATTCAATTTAACATTTTATCGTTATAAGAATACTAAAGAAAATTTATAAAATTAAGTTGGTGATTAGTATGAAGGTTAGAGATGCAATATCAAAGAAAATATTGTGTATTTTAGATGAAAGGGACATAACTGTAAATAAGTTAGCAACTATATGTTGTTTAACTCAAAGTACAGTGGATAGTTTGGTTAATGGAAAAAGTAAGAATCCAAAACTTTTAACTATTGTAAGAATATGTGATGGTCTAGGTATAACTTTAAAAGAGTTCTTTGATGATCCAATGTTCTTAAATCTTGAAAGAGAAGATTAATGTAAATATAACGACAAACAGTTAATTTACATATTCATAAAAGTCCCTTTATTTGATATCATTAACAAGTGAAGGGATTTTTATAATGAAAAAAAGCAGTACAAAAAAAGTTATAGAAACAATATTAATTCTATTATTAATTTCTTTACCAATAATTATAATTTATTACCTAAATGAAAAAGAATACAATTATATTTATCTATTTTGTATTAATTTATTTTTATTAGGAATGTTATTTATATTTTATGCTCTAAAATATTATGATAACGACGATTATAATGATTATATAGTTATTAGTAGAGATGAATATGATAATATGAAAAATACAATTAGTTTTAATAAAGAAACTATATCAAATAAAAATGATCAAATAAAAAAATTAAAGAAAAAACTTATTGAATTTGAAGAAAAAGTATAGTAGAATGTAACTAGGACAGAAAATAAGAAATATTAAATTTACGATTCATAAAAAAGATGAAAATAAGGCTGTATAACTTCTCTCTCGACCTCGAAAATTTGTTCGGGGGGG
>CAKOID010000027.1 GCA_934086355.1 uncultured Bacilli bacterium | reverse complement strand
AGGAGGTACACTTCTATTATTTGTTGTAGATAAAATATTTGAGAAAAAAATGAAATTATCTACTGAACGAAAAAGAATAAGTTTATTAATTTTTTCAATAACGTTACATAACATTCCAGAAGGAATGGCGATTGGTGTAGCATTCGGTTCAGTAATTTACGGTTTAGATGGAGCTACTATAGGAGCTGCTATAACTTTAGCACTTGGTATAGGTATCCAAAATTTTCCGGAAGGAAGTGCAATAAGTTTACCACTTTTAACTAGTGGTATGTCAAAAAAGAAAGCGTTTCTAATAGGAAGTTTATCAGCAATTGTAGAACCTATTGCAGGCGTTATTGGTGCATTATTAGTATTAAAAATGAATACAATTCTTCCCTACTTGTTATCTTTTGCTGCAGGAGCAATGTTATATGTAGTAGTTGAAGAAATAATACCAGAAAGTCAAAACACAGAAAAAAAAGACCTTATGGCCTTTATAACAATATTAGGTTTCTCACTTATGATGACTCTAGATATTGTTTTAGGATAAAAACTAAATTTAGTTTTTATTTTTTAATATTCATTATCTAAATATATTTCTACATGACCAGAGAATGTTCTTCCTTGATCTTCATTTTGTTTTCCACCAGTACCTTGTAATTTAAAGTCTATAGCATATTCTTGAACAGCACCTGGTGCAATTAATATTTTTGTTGCAATTGGAGCAGTTTCTTTTGGAGCAGTTCTAAAATCAAAGTTTGCACCATTTCTAGTACTAGCTATTTTATATTTAAAATTATCTGTTACATAATCATTTAATGTAACTACCCATCTTAAATTATATGAAACCCATAAATTAGATTTATTAGTAACTTTAAATCTTTTAGTTGGAATATCTTGAATATAATTTGGTTGATCATCAGGATATATGTCTGTTATAAACACCGTATTTTGATCTTCATACTCTAGAATTAACTCTCCAGATTTTATAGATAAATCTTTATTACCAACATTAGTACTGCTTCCACTATTTACAGGATTAACATTTTCTAATTCATCACTCTTCAAACAGTATTCATCACATTTTAAATCGTTATTTGTATCACAATGCAAATCACATTTCATATCACCATTCATATCAAAGTTTAAATCCGGTCTTCCATCACCATCTGTATCAATTTCCATATCAGCAATTCCATCACCATCTAAATCTAAATTAATATCTGGCCAACCATCATCATTTGTATCGCAATTTAAATAACATTTACCATTTTTATCTTTAATATTAATAAGATTAAAATCTGGTCTTCCATCTTTATTTCTATCTACATTAAATACAGCCTTTCTATTACCTTTATAATCTATATTTAAATTAGGTTTATCATCTCTATTAGTATCAATATTAATTTCTGCTTTCCTATCACCATTTAAATCTAAATTCAATTCAGGTATTCCATCACCATCTATATCTTTATTTAAGTTTTTTACAATAGAATAATCTATCCATTTATAACTAGCCCATAATATAGCAAGTAACAAAAGTGTAAAAAATAATACCATCAAAAATAAATGTCTATTTCTATATGTTTTTATTATTATTTCATCATCTTTTTTTTGTACTAAAACACCATATGGTAAATGTATTTTATTATTTTTAGGATCACAAGTTAGTTTTATACATCTTAAAGAATATTTTCTTAAAGATTCTACTTCTTTTCCATCATATATTCTATTAAAAACATCTTCAAAATATTTTTCTTGTTTTTCTACACTTAATTTTTCTAACTCTTCTATTTTTATTACTTCAGTCCTAACATCATATCTAGTCAAACGAGTTGTATCTAATTTTTTCTTATTCTTCTTAGATTTATTAGTATCCTTCATACGTTTACTCTCCTTATTATCAATTATACTTTATAATAAAAAAAAAAACAATATAAGAAAATTATATTTTTAACTTTCTTTATTATTTTTTTCATCTATTTCTTTATTTTTTACATAATGTATACCATTTAAACTATTATTTAAATAATTAAAATAGTTATTTTTAATAGCTAAACTACTCATTTTTATTTTTGTATCTATATTATTATTTATTTCTTTTAATTCTTCTATAGAATATGTTTTATCACTAAAATATTCTATACTAGCTCTACTTGCATTATAATATGCATATTCATTTTTCCAACTTCCATCAGCAAAAACTACCATAGAATTATAGTCTTTACTTAATAAGTCAGTTCCCATATAAAGTCTTGGATCATATTCTAAATCAAAGAGGTTAGCAACCGTAGGTAATATATTTATATAAGAAGTATATTCTTTATATGTTTTACTTTCTATATCTTTATTATATATAACAAATGGTACTCTTTCATTTTCATAATCAACATTCGTATCATAGTCCAATACTGTATTAATAGTATCAGTAGATAATCCATAAGGATAATGATCTCCATACATAACTATTACTGTATCTTCAAGTATTCCTCTTTCTTCTAATCCATCAAGTAATATTCCTAATGCATTATCAAGTATTTTTAATTTAGATTTATATCTTTTTAAGTCAGTTCTAATATCTCTATCTTCGTATAAATCTAAATATTTATCACCTTCAATAGATGAATAGTAATAAGGTTGATGAGAAGATACTGTAGTTAACCATGTCATAAAGTGTTCACTATTAACGTCATCTATAAGTTCTAAAACTTTTTCCATAAAATCTTCATCACTAGCCCAGTTTTTATATATATTAGAATATTCTATTCCTAATTTATCAGCACCATAATATGCACTACTACCCATATTAGTATGTATTTCATTTCTGTAATAATAGTGTTCTGTATAATCATGTGCACTAAATGTATAATATCCCCTATTATTAAACAAATTAAATATAGCTTCAAAGTAAGTATTTTTTCTGTAATTATTTGCAGTACAAGTATTATATATTGAAAATAAACTTGTCATACCACTCATTTCATTATTTCCAGTACTACAACTATTTCTAGGACTATAATTATTTTCCCAATGCCATCCTTCACTATACATTTTATAGAAATTAGGATAATCTTCTTTATTTATTATAATATCATTTACACTCTCTAACATAATAACAATTAAATTTTTATCTTTAAATAATCCAGTACTTTGATTAGTATCTGTTATTTTATTATTTATAAAATAATTATTTAAAGTATTATAAGTATCATTAGTTTCATTACTAATTAATTCTTCCCATTTGCTATCATCAAATACTCTAGTATTGTTTTCGTTATCATAATCTTTCTTAGTTGTTTCTACTTCGTACTTAACATTTTGTTTTACTGGAAAGAAATAATTATTTACATCTATTAAACCATATGTAGTAATTCCAAATTGTTTAACAGATATACTAGGTACACTAGGATTAATAAATAAATTCTTATTTGATACTGTTTGTAATTTATTTTGCATAAAAGGTACATATAATGTAATTAAATATAAATTAGATATTATAGTAATTAATAATATATCCAAACTAATTTTTTTTAAATATATTTTTTTATTTCTACATTTATAATTATTTTTATTCATATTTATATTAAATTTATTTATTATTTTTTTATCAAAAAATATATAATATATAATTAATAATAGAAAAGGTAACATAGTAAAATAATAATACCATTTAAAACTTAATACAAACTCTCTTATATAATCTATTACAGCACCTAATTGACTAGATGTTCCGAGTGACATATAAACTCCTATAAAATTATTAAATCCAGTCTCTGCTAATGCATAAATAGATACAACAAATATAAAAAATATATTAATATATTTATGTACTTTTTTATTAATAAAATATAATATATTTGCTAATACTAAACTAATTATAAAACTAGACAAAACTATTCTAATTGTAGAATAATCTATAATATTAAAGAAATTAACTATTTTAAATATAATTTCTAACATAACTAAACATATAAAATTAATAATTGTATTTACAAAGATATTTTTATTTATATACTTCTTCATATCTTTTATCTACTCCTTTTTAGTAACATTATCTATAATATAACAAAATCAATAATAAGTCCATAAGACATAACTAATTTTATATAATTTTTATGAATTATTAATGAATTTCAATATATTTTACACTAAAAAATAATATTTGTTTATTGATATTATCACATATAAAATGTATAATAAATTTAAATATTGAATATAATAAGTTGGTGAAGTTATGAAAGTTAAGATAGCTAAAAGTTTTAAAGATAAATTATTAGGTTTAATGTATCAAAAAAATATAGATTATGGTTTATTAATTACTAATTGTAAAAGTATTCATACGTTTTTTATGTTAGAAAATATTGATGTTTTATTATTAGATAAAAATAATAGAATACTTATGATTAATAGAAATGTTAAACCAAATAAAGTATTAATATTTAATAATAAAAATAAAACAAATATATTAGAACTTCCAAGTAATTCATCAATTAATTTAAAAGTAAATGATATTATCGATATAAATAATTTAATCATATAAAAACTGTAAGTACATATTAGTATTTACAGTTATTTTTTATATTTCATCAGGTACTTCAATTGCAAGTATATTTAACAAATACATATTAGTTTCATAAACTAAATTAGTTAAAGTAATATAGCTTTCTTTTTTATCTAAATCAGTTTCATTATTAACATTTATATTTGAATAAAATGCATTATAACTATTAGTTAATTTATATAAATATTCACATATATCATTTAAACTTCTTTCATTAAATGATTTCAACATTGTGTTTCTTAAATTTAATAAATTCATTATAATATTTCTTTCTTCATTAGTACTTATTTTTATATATTTATTAGGTTTAATATCACATTTATTAATTAATGATTTCATTCTAACTGTATTATATAAGATATAAGGACCAGTTTTTCCATTTATATCGCTAAATTTTATTGGATCAAATATATAATCAGTACTTCTACTAGGAAGTAAATCTCCATATTTTATGGCAGCTAGTGCTAGTTTTAAGGCTACACTATCTTTTTTACTTTCAGGTATATTATCTTTAATAACTTTTCTAGTTTCATTTTTTACAAGTTCAATTAAATTATTTAAGCTCATTACTCCACCATCACGTGTTTTAAATGGCTTACCATCTGGACCATTCATTGTTCCAAAACCATACCATTCAAGTTCTATTGATTTAGGAATTATATTTGTTTTATATGCAGCTCTAAATGCTTCTATAAAATGTAATTCTTGTCTAATATCTGTTAAATATATCATTTTGTTAAATTTAAATCTTTTAATTCTAGAATAAAGAGTTGCAAGTTCAGTTGTATCGTATAATACTCCACCATTACTTTTGATAAGTATAACTGGTGGAATTTCTCTTGTATCGGTTTCTTCTTTAACATTAATAACAGTAGCACCATCACTTATTTCTGTATAATTATTACTTATTAAATAATCTAAAAGAGGTTTAATATACGGGTCTGCATCATATTCTCCTTCCCATAAATCAAATTTAGCTCCTAAAAGTGTATACACTCTTTTAATATCGTTAACAGATAATGTGTAGAAAGTTTTCCATAAATCATAAATACCTTTCTCTCTATTTTGAAGTCTTGTAGTAAAATCTCTTGCTTCTTCTAAATAATTTTTATTTTCTTTAGCACGCATGCTAGCATAAGGATATATTTCATTTAGTTCTTCTAAAGTTATAGGACATTCTGTTGGGTAAGTACCATCATAATTTTCATCAAAGAATACTAATTCAGGATACCTTTTAGAAAGCTCACATATGATAAGTCCCATAGGTCTACCCCAATCTCCTAAATGGACATCACTAAGTGTTTCATATCCAACACTTTCACATAATCTTTTTATTGCCTCACCAATATTAGGGCTTCTTAAATGACCAGCATGTAATTCTTTAGCAACATTGGCACCACCATAATCTAAAAATATCACTTCATCTGTATCTATATGATATGTATTAACTTTAAAATCATTTGTTACATCATTTATATAGTTTACTAATAATTCATCACTTAAAGTTAAGTTTATAAAACCAGGCCCAGCAATATTTACATCTTTAAAATAACTAGTTTTATTTAAACTATCAACTATTTCTACTGCAATATCTCTAGGATTTTTTTTATATAAACTAGCAAGTTTCATACATCCATTATATTGATAATCACCTAAATCAGGTCTATTAGATACATTTAATTTAACATCATCTTCATATCCTAATTTAGTTAAGATATTTTTTAATTCATTTTCTAAAAAAACTATAATATTCATAAAATATTTTCCTCTCAATAAAAGTATTATAACATAAACAAGAAAAAAAGTGTAAACATATTACACTAATTAGCTTTCGTAGTTGTAGTACTTGTAGTAGTACTAGTATATTTTTTAGTTCCAAGTATATTATCTAACTTAATCTTTGCTTCATTAACTGTTTCAACATCAGGATTCATAACATATGCTTTGCTTCTTCCTGTTGAATAAGTTACATTACTAGAATCAGTACCATTTACTGAATATGATTCTATATCCCAACTTGAATTATCTTTTATTTGTTTTTTGATTAATTTAGTAATTGTTTTTTGGTCAACGTTAGTTATTACTGAATCACTTACACCACTTAATAAACTATTATATTTTACAATTATTGATGGACTAATTGCTTTATCAATAATTGATTCAAGTACTAACATTTGATTATTACCTCTATCTCTATCTCCACCAGCTAAAGTATGTCTTGTTCTAGATAATGCTAATGCTTGTTCTCCATTAAGTTTTTGTCTACCTTTCTTAAGACATATTTGTGCACTACTAGTTCTTGATGAAGTTTGTTCACAGAAACTAACCGGTACGTCAACAGTAATACCATCTAATTTATCTACTATATTTATAAATGTTGTAAAATTAACTCTAGCATAATAATTAATTTTAACATCATATAAATCTTCCAAAGTACCTACTGATTCTTCTATACCATATACACCAGCATGAGTTAATTTGTCCATAGCTTTCTTACTATGTAATTTAACATAATAATCACGAGGAGTATTTATCATAAGTATTTTTTTATCCTTAGGATTTACTGCAACTAGTATATTAACATCACTTCTTGCTTTAGTAGCAACTTTACCATTAGTATCAATTCCACTTATATAAAATACAAAATTATCTTTACTTACATCAACATCACTCTTTAAAGTTTTTACTTTACTTGTAACATTAAACGTATAAATCTTTTTCAAATTATTATACTCACTATTATCTTCTTTAATTACATCAACATTTGAATCAAGCGCTAAAACAGCATCACTTTCTTCATTTATAACAGAATCTAATGATTCACCAACATTTTCATATTCTGACATATTAAATTCTATTTTATTAGAAAGTTTATCAATTGCCTTTTTAGTTTCTTCATCATCTTTATTTGAAACACTAATTATCTTATCATTTAAATCACCTATTTTTTCATATTTAGAATCTTTTAATACATATACAGAATAACTATCATGTCTTATACCAGAATCAAATATATTATTAAAGAAATCTATTGTTCCATATGAATAAAAACATACTAAAGTAAATAAGATAATTAAAATTATACTAGGTATAGAAACTACAATTTTTATCCATTTCTTTAATCTTTTATTATTAAGTAATTTAAATAATAAAAATATTAAAAGTCCACCACCTATTATAATAATAGATAAGTAACTAACAGGTAATACTTCAAAATATATTAAAAATATTGTAGAAAGTATTGCTGTAAATAGTAAAAGATATGATACTACTTTAAAAAATGTATTATTCTTCTTTTTCTTCTTCGTCATTATTAATTTCACCCTTGTTTTCAATAACTTCTTTTGTTCCATCTCCATAAGTTACTTCTACTTGTATTCCAATTACATATCCATATTTATTATATGCAGTAATTAGTCTTGTCTCTTTTATTGATTTACTAACATATTTAGAAAAATCCATCGCAGAAGTTTCTTCTAACAAGCCTTCAAATTCTAAAGAATCTTCATTTATCGCTTTTTCTAACTTAACAAATAGAACATGGTCTATTTTATCATCATTTATACTATTAGTATAGTATTCTAAATCACTTGACATTGTATTTGACACATTTTCATCATCAGTAACTGTTACGTTAACTTTTTTAGTTACATAGTTACCTGCACTATCACTAACTTTAACATTTATACTATAATTCCCTACATTTTTTAATTTATCATAATCGTTTTCGTTTGTGAAAGTAACTGTACAAGGTAATGATTTATCTTTACAACTTAACATTAAATTATTAATATTAAAATCTTCTTTACTACTAATGACAACATTATCATTAAAAACTACTTCAGGTTTAGTTTTATCAACTACATTAATATATCCAGTTTTAGTATGCTTATTATATTTTACTTTATAACTATATTTTCCAATTGTATTAACATCTACATTATCTAAATATAGTTTATATTCATTTGCATATCTTTTACCATTTATTAAATAATCATTAACGTTTTTACTTAAAGTATCTCCAAGTTCAATAGTAACGTTTTTTAATTTAATTGTATGTTGTTTTTTATAATATACAGAAACTCCACCCAAAATACCAATAATAAAAAGAAATAACATACATTTTAAAAATAAATGTTTATGTTCTGGTTCTTCATAATAAAAATCATTCATAATTATATCCACCTAGCAAAATAAATATTTCTAGTATACCCTTCTTCATATTTTTGAAATAATCTTATTAAAGCATCTACAATACTTTCCATAATATTAGTACCTCTAGCAACTTTTATATTTAAAACACCTTGTTTTATTTCTTTTCTAAAACTATAATCATCAACATATTTTCCTAATATTAAATCTAACTCTCTTACTTTATCTAAACTTTCTTTATTTTTAATATCTATATTAAATATATAATCTTCATAAACACTTATTAATTTATCAGTTACATAATCACTTTCTTCTATATCAAAATTCTTAATTTTATAAAAATTAGGACAATTATTTATAATTACTTTATTTTTCTTCATAAATTATCTACCTTTCATTATATAACTAAATTATATTACATTTTCCAAAAAAAGTCGAATAAAAATTGATTATTGAAAAAATCTATTTTTTTATTTATATACAATATATAAATAAAAAATGCAATAAATTTTAAAAACTAAAATCTATTACATTTATATACATTATTTTACTGTGTAAGGATTTGAAATTGTTCCGTTTCCTCCTGAAATTTGTGCTGTAGATTTCAGAACTATTACCGGTCTTAAATTATCATTACTATTACCTTCAGGTAATAACTCTTTATTGTAATTTATTAAATCACCTCTAACATCAACTCCATAAACTTCTAGTCCTGAAGGACCAGTTAGAGCAGCGTTTAATAGAATCCATATTGTCCCATTTTGAATAGCATCATATTCTTCAATATAGTCATACTTTGATGCATTATCTATTAAATAATGTTTTATATTTTCATTATAAGATTTTGAGGCACCACCAAATCTTACTTCACTTGAAGTCAATAAACCTACTTTATTAAAATCTATTTCTAAATCTTCTTTATAATTACATTTCAGCGTAATATCATCTAAAAAATATGATTTATAATAATAATCAGAATGACTTGATTGATTTTTAATTACATCATCAACATTACCTAATAAAGTTTTATTATAATCATAAACATTACTTACATCTCCAATACACCATTTTTCATTTTTTAGCATATTTTTTTCGTCATTAGTCAACTTTCTATCGAGCCACTCATTTAATTTAACTCTTGCACTTGTCGATGATATATCTTTAGTATAATCCGCAACATACTGATAATCTGAATATTCTCCAAAAGATATACCTCTCGTTCCATATTCTGCTGACAAAATTTGTCCTTTAACACCCCTTGCACCATCAGTTGCTATGCCACTATCCTCTGTTAAATTTGTTGTGCTACAAGTAAGTTCTGAAGCAAGTATTAATTTAACACTTCCATCTCCTTCTATTCTTACTATTCTAAAGCACATTCCTGCAAAATTTACATAATTATCTATTGGATTTCCTCTAAAATAGTATGATATTCCTCCATCATCTTCTGCCGTTGATAATATTTTATCACTTGCTGTTGTTCCATCATTTGTTATAGATAAATTTTCAGTAAAAGTAGATTTTCCTTCTAGTGTTCCATTCTTTACATCATTTATTATGTTATATGCTAAAGTTCCTTCTTCATATGGGAAATATTCGTTGTTACTATTTTTTCCATATATTTGTATTTTTGCACTTAACTCTTTATTCATATCTATACTTTGATCTGTTCCAGTATCTTTATATGTAAAAGTGAATGTATATGTATGTGTTTTATTTGGTTCTATAGTGTTTGTTACTAACTGTGATATACCACTTGGAAATGTTGTTTC
>CAKOID010000026.1 GCA_934086355.1 uncultured Bacilli bacterium | reverse complement strand
CAATATCACTTACAAATATTCTTTTAAAAAAAGTATCATAAAGAATATTTTTCAAGAATTATCCTCCCTTCTAGAAGGCAATATTTTTTATCCCCTTCACTATATATTATTATGTATTTTTTTTGTTTTTCCTTTTTTTTAATAGCAATTTCTTAAAAAAATTTTAAAAAATATACAAATATAAAATATTGTCATAAATAATTTATAATTTTTACTTATTTAATAATATGATATATATTTTTACATATAATTAGATGGTGAATAATATGAAAATATGTGTTTATGCAATATGTAAAAATGAAGAGAAGTTTGTTAAACGTTGGTATGAAAGTATGAAAGAAGCAGACGAAATATATGTTCTTGATACAGGTTCAGAAGATAATACAGTTAATTTATTAAAAGAATGTGGTGTAACTGTTAAAACTGAAATAATAAAGCCGTGGAGGTTTGATGTTGCTCGAAATAAATCTTTAGAAATGGTTCCTAGTGATGCGGATATATGTGTATGTACTGATTTGGATGAAGTATTTGTTCCTGGATGGAGAAAATTGTTAGAGAATAACTATAATAAAGATTGTAGAGTTTATTATACTTATAATTGGCATATAAATGATAAAGGAGAAGGTGATGTTAGTTTTCTTTTAAATAATATACATCCTAGAAATAATTATTATTGGTTACATCCTGTACATGAAGTATTAACTTGTAAAGAAATAGAAAAAAGTATTACTTTGCCAAATATAATATTAAATCATTTTCCTGATAATACTAAATCTAGGGGTAGTTATTTAAAATTATTAGAACTTTCTGTTAAAGAAGATCCTTTGGATGATAGAAATATGCATTATTTAGGAAGAGAGTATATGTATTACCATGAATGGAAAAAATGCATTACTACTTTAAAAAAACATTTAAAGTTAGAAAGTGCAAAATGGAATTTAGAACGTGCTGCAAGTATGAGATATATTGCAAGAAGCTATATTAATTTAAATAAAATAAATTATGCTGAAAATTGGTATAAAAAAGCAATAGAAGAAGCTACAAACGTAAGAGAAGGTTATGTTGAATTAGGTATGTTATATAATAATCAGAAAAAATATTTAGATAGCATATGTTGTTTATTAAATGCGCTTAAAATTAAAAATAAAGATATGGTTTATATAAATGAAGTATTTTGTTGGGATGGTACTATATATGATGTTTTAAGCTTAAATTATTATTATATTGGACTATATGAAGAAGCATTATTTTATGTTAATAAAGCATTAGAATATAATAGTAAAGATGAAAGATTACTTAATAATAAAAAATTAATAGAAAAAGAATTTTCTAAATGAGTTATTGATAAAACCTGAAAATATAAAGAAATATGAAGGTTTTTTCTTTTTCCATTTATGATTTTATGATATTATATAGTTGGTTGGTGGTAAAATGAATAACTTAGTTTTAGCTTATTTAGGTGATGCAGTATATGAATTATGGATAAGAGAGTATTTAATAAAAAAAGGTATTATTAAAGTTAATTTATTACAAAATGAAAGTATGAAATATGTTAGTGCAAAAAGTCAGGTAGAACATTTAAATAAATTAATTGACAATAATATTTTAACGGAAGAAGAAATTGATATTGTAAAAAGAGGTAGAAATGCATCTAGTCATGGTAAAAGAAATGTAGATATTGTAACATATAAGAAAAGTACTGGTTTTGAATGCTTAATAGGTTATTTAAAAATAAATAATAATATAGATAGAATAAATGAAATAATGAATTATATAGTGAGGGATTAATATGAGAGTAACTGGAAAGAATGTTTTTAATGAATTGAATGTAAAAGATATTAGAAAGATATATTTAAGTAAGCATTTTAAAGATAAGAATATACTTGATATAATACATAAAAATAATTTGAAATATGTTTTAACTGAACAAAAAATATTAGATGGTATGATTAAAAATAATCAAGGTATAGTTGTTGATATAAATGATTATACTTATAAGAATATAGATGTTATTGATGATGATTTTGTAGTTATATTAGATCATTTAGAAGATCCTCATAATTTTGGAGCTATAATACGTACTTGTGAAAGTAGAGGTATTAAAAATATTATTATACCTAAAGATAGAAGTGTGTGTGTTAATGAAACTGTTATGAAATGTAGTGCAGGTACTTTAAATCATGTAAATATAATTCAGGTTACTAATTTAGTTAATGCTATTAATTATTTAAAAGATAAAGGTTTCTTTGTATATGGTGCTGAAGCTGATGGAGTAATGTATAGGAATGTTAGTTATAGTGATAAAATATGTTTAATAATTGGTAGTGAAGGTAAAGGAATTAGTCCTGTTGTTAGAAAAAATTGTGATGAAATAATATCTTTACCTATGAATGGACATATAAATAGTTTAAATGCTTCTGTTGCTGCTGCAATATTGATATATGGTATAGGTGAATAATGGAATATCCTGATAATGAACTAACGTATTTGTTGAATGATAATAATGAAGTTGCTCAAGATTTATTATATGAAAAATATAATTATATTATTAAATCTATTTTAAATAAGTATAGAAGAGTATTTTTGGCTCTTAATATAGATTTAGAGGAAGCAAGACAAGAAGCTAATTTGGCGTTTAGTTATGCTATTTATAATTATAATGAAGATAGAGATACTAGTTTAAATACGTTTGTAACGTTGTGTGTTGAAAGAAGAATTAGAGCTGTTATAAAAAGTAAAGAAACTATGAAAAGTAAAGTACAAAGTGAAACAATATCTTTGAATAGTGATAATTTTTTAGAAAATACTATAGCTGATTTTCAATATGAACCTTCTAAGAGAATAGAAAATATTGATATGTTAAAATATATTAATAGTAAAGTTAAAGATTTGTTGTCTGATAAAGAGAAAGAAGTATATAATTTATTATTACAAGGGATGGATTATCAAGAAATTGCAATTAATTTAAATAAAACGCCTAAACAAGTTGATAATACTATACAAAGAATTAGAATAAAGTTAAAAAATCTTGATTAGGGTATTGCATATGAATACTTTTTGTGTTATATTATGTTTGTACACGGAAGTGTTTTTTTAATACATTAATTTAGAGGTGGAAAAATGGCAAAAGATAATGGAAAAAAAGGGTATATTGAAGAAGTTAAAGATGAAATGAAAAAGGTTAAATGGCCTACTAAAAAAGAAATGGTTAAGTATACAATTTCTACGTTGGCATTTGTTGTTTTATTTGCTTTGTTCTTTTTCGCAATAGAAAGTTTATTTGCTTTTGTAAAGGGGTTAATAGGATAATATGGAAAATAATACAAGTGAAAAATTATGGTATGTAGTAAATACATATAGTGGACATGAAAGTAAAGTACAAGAAAAGTTATTATCTCGTGCTCAAACAATGGGATTTCAAGACTACATATTTAGAGTAGTTGTTCCAGAAGAAACTGTATATGAAACTTTAAAAGATGGTTCAACTAAAGAAAGAAAAAAGAAAATGTTTCCTGGTTACATTTTAGTAGAAATGATAATGACTGATGAAGCATGGTATATAGTGCGTAATACTCCTGGTGTTACAGGATTTATTGGATCAAGTGGTAAAGGTGCTAAACCTACACCATTATTACCTCAAGAAATAGATAAAATATTATCTAATATGGGAATGACAAGAATGGATGTAGATAAAGACTTAGCAATAGGTAATAAAGTTAATATAACTGATGGACCATTTAAAGGAATGCTTGGTACAATTGATAACATTGATATAGAAAATAATACTTTAACAGTTTTAATAGATTTATTTGGTCAAGAAACACCTGTTGAAGTTGAATTAAGCCAAGTAATTGCAGAATAATTTATAAAAATTAAGAAATATGCTAAAAATAATTTAAATATTTCTTTTTTTTTGTTATAATATTCTTTGAAGAGTAGGTGAATTATGAAAAAGTTTTTACTTTTAGTAAGTATCTTATTTGTTACAAGTGCATGTACTAATATTAATAAAATAGATTATAAAGATAATATTAATAGTGTTATAAAAGATAATTACAGTAAGAAAATATATAATCATAGTGGTAATGGATATAAATATTATTTACCTAAATATATGAGTATTAAAAATGTTATTAATTATAATGAAACTATTAATAGTAATGATTATACTTATTATTTATACTTAGATGTTATTAGTTATTATAATAATAGAGACATTTTAAATAATAAAAAATGTAGTGATAGTTATGAATTTAAGTATAAAGATTTAAGTGGTTATTTGTGTATAAATGATACAAATGATAAAAAGTTAGTTGAAATTGTATATAATTATGCTAAAATAGAAGTGATAGTAGAAGAAATGGATTTAAACGAAGCAATAAATAATTCAATTATAATATTATCAACTATTAATTATGATAAAGATTTAATAGATAATTTATTAGGTGAAAATAAGATAAATAGTAGTGAAGAAAATTTAAGTATTTTTGATAATAATAAAAATAAAGATGACTTTTTAGAGGTTGTAGAAGAATATGATAAATATTATGAAAAAGATGATAAACTACCTGACTACGATGTTATTAATTAGAGAGGATGAACTTTATGAAATTACTAGATAAAGTTAAAGGAATACTATTTGATGAAGAAGAAATAGAAATACCTGAAATAAAAAGTGAACCAAAAAAAGAAATAAAAAAAGAGGTTGTAGAAGAAAATCCTATTAAAGAAATAAAAATACCTAAAGATGATTTTAAAGATACAGAATATAGAAGTGAATCTACATTTACTTTTCCTATAGATTTTGAAGATGATGAAGTTATTGTTAAAGAAGAAGTTAAACCTAAAATAGAGGAGAAGAAAATAAAGAAACCAGAAAAGAGAGATTATAGTGATTTCTTAACAAGAAAAGAAGAAAAAAAACACTTTAAACCAACACCAATTATATCTCCAGTATATGGTGTATTAGATCAAAATTATAAAAAAGAAGATGTAGTTGTTAAAAAAGATATTTTAAGAAGACCTAATGAATTATCTTTAGATGAAGTTAGAAAAAGAGCGTTTGGTTCATTAGAAGATGAAATAGATGCTAATTTAACGGTTACTAAAGAATTGAAAATTGAAGATAAAGTTGAAGTAAAAAAAGAAGTTAATGAACCTGTAGAAAAACCAGTTGATAAAACTAAAACAATTGGTGAATTAATTGAAGAAGATAGTATGAGTTTAGATATACCAAAAATTGATAGTATAGAAGAAACTCAAGATGAATATAATAAAGATGTACCAAATGATGTTGTACCAACAAATTCTATAGAAGATTTATTAAGTCGTCATGAAGAAAGTGATATAGTAAATAATAAAGAAACTAATAATGATGTTTTAGAAGATAATAAATTAAATGATATAGATGATGATGAAGCAGATTTATTTAGTTTAATTGATTCAATGTATGAAGAAAAGGGAGAATAGAATATGGATTTTGTAGAAATGTTGCCAGTAATAATATATTTATTATTGATTGTACTTTTGATAATACTAATTGTTTTAGGTATAAAATTGATAATAATTATTAATAAGACTGATAAGTTGGTAAGTGATGTACAAGAAAAAGTTAGTTCATTTGATAGTGCTTTTAGACTAGTTAATATCATAAGTGATAGACTTTCTATAGGAGTAACAACTATAGTAGATGGTATAATTAGTTTAATAAATAAATTATTTAGAAAAAGAAAGGAAGATAATGAAGATTATGAGTAAAAATGTTGGTAAAATTTTAGCAGGAGTAGGACTTGGAGTAGGTTTAGGAATGCTATTTGCGCCTGAAAAAGGTAAAGATACTAGAAAGAAATTAATGAATAAGTTAAATGAAATGTGTGATAAAGTAAAAAGTATTGATGCTGATGATGTTAAAAAAAGCATTGAAAAACAAATTAAAGAAATTAGAAATGATTTAGAAGATTTGGATAAAGAAAAAGCATTGAAACTTGCTAAAGAAAAAGGAAAGAAAATAGTTAAGAAAAGTGAAGAACTTTATAAATTAGCTGTCAAAAAAGGTACTCCAATATTAGAACAAGCTGCTGATGAAGTAAGACAAACTGCAATAGATGTATTAAATTCTATTACAGAAAAATTAGAAAAGAAAGAAAAATAATTAAAAGGAACATTTACATAAGTGTTCTTTTTTGTTAAAATTAGTTAGATAAAGATAAATTTTGTGGAGGCAGTATGTTACAAGATTTAAGAGAATATAAATTAGTATTAGATGCAATAAAATTTTCAATTTCTAACAATAATGTTGAATCTGATATGAAAGAAGAATATGATGAAAATATAAAATATGAATTATTACGTGATGAAGATGTGAAAAAAATGTTATTAAGAAGGGAACAATATGACAGACGAAGATATATGGAATAGTTATTTTTATCCGGGTACGGATATACTAAAAAATAAACTTAATATAAAAGATAAAAATGAATTAAAAAAGGCAGAATATTCATTAGTTGCAAAAAAGAATACATTATTAATTTTGGATAGAACAAAACCTGATACTTTTGATATAAATCATTTAAAATACATTCATAAATATTTGTTTGAAGATATATATCCTTTTGCTGGTGAATTAAGAGATGTAGAAATGGGTAAAGGGTTTATGTTTTGTTTTACTAAAGTCGAATTAATAGAAACATCACTTCATGAAATATTAGATAATATAGATGAAGAAGTTATAAAGTATTCAAATTCTAAAATGTTTTATGCAGAAAATTTAGCAAAATTGTATAAGAGATTAATACAAATACATCCATTACAAGCTTATGCAATGGAAGAACTACAAGAGAATTTTTAAGAGAGTATGTTGAAAGTAGAAATAAATATTTTGATGTAGATTATTATTTAGATTTTAATTTAAGTGAAGAAGATTTAAATGTATTAGAACATGTTCCTAAAGAAGAAAAGTATGGTAATTTAACAATGGTATTTATGAATATATTAAAAAGTAAAGAAAAGACTAATGTAAAAAAGCTTTAAAAACATTTTTGTAAATAAAATGTAAAAAATATTTATAAACTATACACTTAAATAATTATATATAGTATAGTTAAGATAAGGAGGGTGGCTAAATGATATATCCATCAATAGATAAATTATTAAACATTGTTGATTCTAAATATATGTTAGTTCATATAGTTAGTCAAAGAGCAAAACAAATGCATGAGTTTGATCATTATCAAATGAAAGAATGTGATTATCACAATAAAAGAGAACTTGGACGTGCATTAGAAGAAGTTGAACATGGTTTAATAAAGGTTAAAAAAAATTAATGAGTATTTTATAATACTCTTTTTCTACATTTAGGAGAGTGAAAATATGAATTTATATGGTGAAGTATTAGAAAATGTTTCTTTAAAAGATTATAATACGTATAAAATAGGTGGTAAAACTAGATATTTAGTTAAACCTTATAATATTGATAGTTTAAAAGAATTACTTAATTATATAAAAAATAATAATATGAAATATATGATTATTGGTAATGGTAGCAATATAATATTGCCTGATTCAGATTATAATGGTGTTGTTATATTATTGAGTAAATTAAATGAAATAAAAATAGATGAAAATACAGTTAATGCTTTTTGTGGAGTGCCATTAACATATTTTGTAAATGAATTAGTAAAAAATAATTTAGGAGGGCTAGAATCTTTATCAGGTATACCTGGTACGTTGGGCGGTGCTATTTTTAATAATGCTGGTTGTTATGGGCAAACTATTAGTGATAAACTAGATAGTGTAACATATTTAGAAAATGGAGAAATTAAAACTATAAATAAAGAAGAATGTAATTTTTCATATAGAGATAGTATATTTAAACAAAATAAGAATTTTATTATATTAAGTGCAAAATTTAAATTAAATTATAAAAATAAAGAAGAAATGATTAACACTATAAAGGAAAATATGATAAAAAGAAATACTAGTCAACCTCTTAATTATCCAAATGCTGGTAGTGTATTTAGAAATCCTACTGGTTATAGTGCTGGTAAATTAATAGAAGATGCTGGACTAAAAAATTATCATATAAATGGAGCTTATGTTTCAGATAAACATGCTAACTTTATAATAAATAAAGATAATGCAAGTAGTGCAGATATAATAGAACTTATAGAATATATACAAAAAGAAATAAGTGAAAAATATAATATAAAATTAAAATTAGAACAAGAAATAATAAAATATTAAATATATTAAATTTTAACTCACTTTTTAGGCATTAATCACATAAAATGTTATGAGGAGTGATATAATGTCTTATTTTAAAGAAATAGTTACTAAAGCTGTAATAGGTAAAGGAAAGAAAACTACTAATTTATCTCATTTAATAGAAACTGAAGATAATATTAATACTGTACTTGGATGTTGGGTTATAAACCATACATTTAATGGTATTAATAATAATGGTAAAGTTTTAATTAATGGTAGTTATGATATTAATGTTTGGTATTCTTATGATAATAATACTAAGACTAATGTATTAGTTAAGAGATTTACATATCAAGATACAATGAATGTTAAGATTAAAGAGAATAGTGAATTAACAAGTTCTAGTGATATAATTGTTAGAGCGTTAAATCAACCTAGTGTAACAGATGTATCTGTAGATGGAATGAAAATTAATTTAACAGTACATAAAGAAATGGGAGTAGAAATAGTAGGAGATACTAAAGTTAGAGTAAGTGTAGAAGATGAATTTGAGGATTATGAAGAAATAGTTGATGATGTTGTTGAAGATAATAATACTACAGTTGATACTAATAGTGATAATATAGAAATAACAGATGATTATTTAAATTAAGTTATTGAAAGATAACTTTTTTTAATGTAATTTTATAAAAAAACTTGATTTGGTGTATTTTTTGCTTTGAAAAAATCTTGATTTGGTGTAAAAACATAGTGAAAAAAATCTTTATTTGGTGTATAATGAATATCAGATTTGTTAAGGAAGTGATTATATTGAAATGTTGTATACTTACTTTAGGATGTAAAGTAAATACTTATGAAAGTGAATATATAAAAGAAAAATTTAAAAACAATAACTATGAAATAGTTTCTATAAATGATAATCCTGATGTAGTTGTAATTAATACATGTACAGTTACTAATCAAAGTGATGCTAAATCTAGAAAACTAATAAGACAAGCAAAGAAAATTAATCCAAATGCTTGTATAGTAGTTTGTGGATGTGCTAGTGAACATCATAAAGAGAATATCGTTGATACGGATATAGATATATTAATAGGTAATTATTATAAAAGTAAAATAGTTGATTTAGTAAATCAATATATGAAAGATAAAAAGAAAATAAATACATTTGTTAATATGTCTGACGTAGAATTTGAAGATATGAAAATTAATAACTTTTTAAATAAAACTAGAGCATTTGTTAAAATACAGGATGGATGTAATAATTTTTGCTCTTATTGTATTATTCCTTATATGAGAGGAAGTATAAGAAGTAAAGATATTGACGTTGCATATGAAGAAATAAAAAGTTTAGCAAATAATGGATATTATGAAGTTGTATTAACTGGTATACATACTGGTAGTTATGGTACAGGTAAAGATTATGATTTAGTAGATTTAATTAGAAGAATAAGTAAATTAGATAATCTAAAAAGAATTAGAATATCTAGTATAGAAATAACAGAATTAAATGATAAATTTATAGAAGAATTAAAAAATAATAATAAAATATGCAATCATTTACATGTTCCAATACAAAGTGGTAGTGATAGAATATTAAAATTAATGAATAGAAAATATAATATAGAAGAATATAAAAATATTATAAATAAAATAAGAGATGTAAGACCTGATATAAATATTACAACTGATTTAATAGTTGGATTTCCAACAGAAACTGATGAAGATTTTTTAGAAACTTATAATAATTTAAAAGATATAGGTTTTAGTAAAATACATACATTTCCATATTCAAAAAGAGATAATACAAAAGCTGCATTAATGGAACAAGTTAATGATAGTATTAAGAAAGAAAGAGTTAATACTATATTAGAATTGTCTGATGAATTAGAAAATAAATACTATAATAAATTTTTAAATAAAGATATAGAAGTATTAGTAGAAGAAGTAAAAGATAATATAAGTATAGGACATACATCTAATTATATTAAAGTAATTATAAATGAAAAATTAGAACATAATAAATTTTATAATGTTCATATTAATAATATAGATAAAAATAATGTATATGGAATAATTAAGTACTAGTAAAATAGTACTTTTTATATTACAATTATTATAGTAGAGAAAGGTAAATATATATGAAAGAATATGAAATATACGATAATAATGTTAGATTAGGTATAGTTAAATTATATGAAAATAATATAAGTAATAATATAAATAATAGTATTATAGAAGATAATAAAATGTTTAGAAATATTATATTTAATAAAGGTAATAAACAAACTTATTTAGTAACTATTAATGTAAATGATATGGATGAATTATATGATGTAGTTTCTAAATATAATAGTGATAATGTATATGAAGAAATTGATAATATAAAGAAATATAATAATATTAAATCTATAAGGAAAAATACTAAGTTAGATATTATAGTTAAAGAAAATGATTTATATTTATTTAATAAATCTATTAAAGATATTAATATAGATAGTTTGATTAATTCTAAAATATATTTTATAGATAATGTTATAGATGATGCTAATTTAGTTAGTATAAAAGATAAATTAGATATAATAAAGAATGATTATGATAATAAGAAGAGTAGTAGTACTTATGAATTTTTGCTAGAAGAAGAAAAAGAAAATGTTTTAAAAGATTATTTAGTATCTTTAGATAAATTAATTAAGTTTATAGAAGATAATACTAATTATAAATATGGTATAGATTATGTTATTTCTATAAAAATTGATTAAAATATATTGCATTGAAAAAAGAATTATTATAAAATGTATTTAGGATAGCAAAAAGATATCCTAAATGATTTACGATTCATAAAAAAGATGAAAATAAGACTGTATAACTTCTCTCCCGACCTCGAAAATTTG
>CAKOID010000025.1 GCA_934086355.1 uncultured Bacilli bacterium | reverse complement strand
TATACTTTAACAATAGTATATAAAAATGTTGAAGAAGATCAAAGTGATGACATGAATAAAAAGTTTGAAGGAAGAGTAAATATAGTTGATTTAAGAACTAAAAGTGATGAAATAAATCCGTATAGTTCAAATAAAAATGCACTTAATTATCAAATAATAAATAATGCAATTTTACAAAATGGAAGTACTATATTTAGTGAAACTCCTATAACAAAACCTGCAAAGGAAATAAATGATGAAAATGAAAGAATATTGTCAGTTACAGAAGATGACTATGGAACAAGTTATTATTATAGGGGAAATGTAACAGATAATTATGTTAGCTTTGTTGATATGTGTTGGAGAATTGTTAGGATTGAAGGAGATGGAAGTGTTAAATTAATTCTTGCTTCAGAATTAGAATGTAATGATAAAAATACAACTAGTGATACTGGTTATGCAACGGATGGTCCTGTTGGAGTACAAGGTACAAAATTAAGAAGTAATTATGGTTATAAAATTGTTGATTCTAATAATATAAGTGATTATATAAATAGTTCGAATGGAGTTAGAACAAAATTGAATGAATGGATTGAAAGAAAAATTACAAAAGATGCAGATAAAAATTTATTAAAACAGGAAGAGTGGTGTATAGGTGATTTACATACAGCTTATGATTATGATACGTATGAATTAAAGAAAGAAAATGCTTTAGATTTAATAAAGGCAGGAACTTCTTTTAGATATAGTGCTGGAAAAAGAATTTATCAAACACAAGTGCCTACTTATAAATGTGATGGAAATAAGTTGAATACAGGAGAAATTGATATAAATACAGTTGGATTATTAACAGTAGATGAAGTTGCTTTTGCGGGTGGTAAAATTGGTACTGAAAATTCTAATTATTATTTAAATAAAAATGCGACTGTCAATGTTTGGTGGTTAATTTCTCCAAGTTTTTATGTTAGTGATTTTGATTCCTTCTTTAATGTGTTAAATACTGGACTTTTACGTGAAAATAATATAATAAATGATATTAGAACGGTTAGGCCTGTTATTTCTCTTAAATCAAACGTTGAAGTTTTTAGTGGCATTGGAACTTTAGAAGAACCTTATTTAATTAAATCAAGTTAGGAAGTAGAGATACTTTCTTTTTATGTATAATTTTTAATAGAAAGTACTTGTATTAATATATTTATGTGTGCTATACTGTGTTTAGGATATGAGGAGGTATTGGTTGTGAATATGAATGATGATGATTTAAAATTTTATAGATTAATAATACTAATAATTATAGTTGCAATAATACTCTATTTTGTTACTAAAATAATGTGATGATTTTGTTTGATACTATTATGTAAAAATGGTAGAATATATTTAGAAATGAGTGATATATATGAATCAAATAAAATTAAAAAGAATAGGTAGTCAAATTGTTAAAGAAGTAAGTGATATACTTAATAATGAAGCAAGGGATAAATTGATGCATACAATAACAATTACTGGTTGTGATGTATCAAGTGATTTAAGTTATGCTAAAATATATTTTACATGTATGTTAGATATAGATAAAAAAGAAATTGAACATGAAATGGAAGAAGCAAGTGGATATATAAGATATGAACTTGCAAATAGAATTGATATAAGACATACACCTAAATTAGTATTTAAATTTGATGAATCTATAGAGTATGGAAATCACATAGATAAAATAATAGATGAGATACATGGAGAGGCAAATGAATGATATTATTGATGTTATAAGAAATAAAGATAATTTTGTTATAACAGCACATCATCATCCTGATGGAGATGCAATTGGAAGTACTTTAGGATTATATTTAGCTTTAAAAAAAATTGGTAAGAATGTTGATGTAGTTATAGATGAAGCTCCTAACACATTTAATTATTTAGTTGGATTTGATGAAATAAAAAAAGATAGTGATAAAGAATATGATGTTGGTTTTATTTTAGATAATGCTGAGATAGGAAGAATAAATAAACCTAGTTTAGTTGATAAAATGAAAATGAAAGTGATAATTGACCATCATATTAGTAATACGTTATATGGTGACATAAATTATGTTGAAACTTTATCTAGTTGTAGTATGATTATATACAAATTAATTAATGAACTTGGTATAGAAATAGATAATGATATTGCTAGTGCTATTTATACTGGTATTATTACTGATACTGGATGTTATAGAAATAAAAATGTTTATAGTGATACATTTATGGTATCAAGTGAATTATCTAAAATTATAGATGTTAGTAGTGTTATTAAAAATGCTGTTGGTACTATAAATATGTCCGAATTTAAATTAAGAAAAATTGGTATAGATAACTTAGAATTTTATATGAATGATAGAATTGCGGTTACATACGTTACTTTAGATGATATAATTAAGTGTAATGCAACTAAAGATGAATGTAGTAGTTTAGTTAATATTGCAAGAGAAATAAAAGATGTTGAAGTTTCTGTTTTAATTAGATATTTTGATGATGAGATAAGAGTTTCGCTTAGAAGTAATAATATAGACGTTAATAAAGTAGCAGAGAAATTTGGATGCGGAGGGCATAAATATGCTGCTGGAATATCTTTTAAAAATGTAGTTAATAGTGATGACGTTAAATCAAAAATAATAAAAGAATTAGAGAGTGCTATAAATGAATGGGATAATAGTTGTAAATAAAGAAAATGGTTATACTTCACGTGATGTAGTTAATATTATTTCTAAAATAATGCGTACTAAGAAAGTGGGACATACTGGAACACTGGACCCTATAGCAGAAGGAGTACTTGTAGTTTGTGTAGGTAAGTGTACTAAGTTATGTGATTATTTTACTAGTAGTTATAAAGAATATATTGCAGAATTTAAATTGGGTTATGAGACTGATACGTTAGATTATACTGGTAGGGTTATTAATACATCTGATAAAAAAGTTAGTAAAGACGATATTATAAATGTTGTAAATAGTTTTATTGGAGAATATAATCAAGAAGTTCCATTATATAGTGCTGTTAAAATAAATGGAAAAAAGTTGTATGAATATGCTAGAAATAATATTAAAGTAGATTTACCTAGTAGAATTGTTAATATAAAAAATATAGAAATATTAGAGATTAATGATATTATCAAAATAAAATGTCTTGTAAGTAAAGGAACATATATTAGAAGTTTAATACGAGATATAGGATATAAATTGGGAACATATGCTACGATGACTAAGTTAGTTAGAACTAAACAAGGTGATTTTAATATAGAAAATAGTTATAGTCTAGAAGATATTAAAAATAATAATTATAAATTATATAGTATAGAAGAAATATTTAAAGAATATCCTAGAATAGAATTAAATAATGATGAATATAAAAAAATATCTAATGGGGTTATATTAGATAATATATATAATAGTCCTTATGTGTTATTTTATTATGATAATAAATTAATTAGTTTATATAAAGGGCATGAAAAAAGTAAGTTAAAACCATTTATTATGATTTAGAACTTACTTTTTTTAATGAGTAGATTATTGTCATTAGTAAAGTACCAATTATAACTATTATAAAATTACTTGTTAAATGAGTTATTATTGTTTCAAATTTTATTTCATTAAATACATCATTTATAGATACATAACATAGGGTATCTAATGCAAATGGAATAAACATTGCTAAACAGAATGCTATATATTTCTTTGTATATGGTTCCATTGCTTCATATAATATTAAAATTAATGTATGACTAAAATAGAATAATAGTGTGAATGATATAACATTTAATATATTTGGATAATAGAATGTATTAGTTCCAATCATAAAATGATTTGGAGTGAATACTGTTTTTAATGCCATATCTACTTCTCTAGTACTATAATTACCTGGAACACTATTTAAAATACTTACACATAATATAAATAAAATAAATAATATAGTAGTTTTTATAATAGTTTTATGGGTTTCTTTAAAACCTATAATGTTATATATTAATATAATAAATAGAAACGTAAATGGATATATTAAATTAGAAATACTTACTTCTAATACATTATTTGGTTCTATAAATATATTTTTATATCTAAATATACCACATATTAAAATAAATAATATTAATAAGTATGTGATAAATGTACTTTTTTTTATACCCTTTTTATTCATACTATCACCTATAATAAAATATTAACATAATATAGTAATTTAGTCTAGTAAAATAAAATATTTTTTGATATTATATAGTTGTTTTGGAAGTGATGTTATTTGAAGAAAGTTATTATTATAAAATATGGGGAATTGTCTACTAAGAAAGATAATATTAATTATTTTTTATCTTGTTTAAAAGATAATATACGTAATAGTATTGGGAATGATGGTAATATTATATTTGATAAAGGTAGAATGTTTATATATTCTAGTGATGATAAATATTTGGATATTATTAATAAATTAAAATATATATTTGGTATACATGAAATTAATTTAGGATATGAATTAGATACTAATGATATTAGTGTTATAGAAGATAGTTTAAAAGATTTAATTAAAGATAAGGAGTTTAAAACATTTAAAGTTGAAACTAAAAGAAGCTATAAGAATTATGATATGACTAGTATGGAAGTATCTAAATATTTAGGTGGTGTTGTTTTAAAAACTTTACAAAATGTTAGTGTTGATGTTCATAATCCTATGTGTTTAATAAATATTGAAATTAGAAAAGATAAGTCTTATATATATTTTGAAAAAGAAGTAGGAATAGGTGGATATCCTGTTGGTACACTTGGTAAGGGAATGTTAATGCTTAGTGGAGGAATAGATAGTCCTGTTGCAGGTTATTTAGCGCTTAAACGTGGAGTTAGAGTAGAGGGAGTTTATTTTGAAAGTCCTCCTCATACAAGTGAAGCTGCTAAAAATAAAGTTATGGAATTAGGTAGAATACTTACTAATTATAGTGGTTATATGAAATTACATATTATTAATTTTACTGAAATACAAGAAGAAATATATAAGAATATACCTCATGAATATTTAATAACTATAATGAGAAGAATGATGTATAGAATAAGTGAAAGATTAGCAAAGAAAAATAATTGTAAAGTAATTGTTAATGGAGAGTCAATTGGACAAGTTGCTAGTCAAACCTTGACAAGTATGAGTGTAATAAATAATGTTACGAATATGCCTGTTATAAGACCAGTAGCTTGTTTAGATAAATTAGAAATAATAGATATCGCTAAGAAAATAAATACATATGAAACAAGTATATTACCTTATGAAGATTGTTGTACTATATTTGTTCCAGAACATCCAGTTATAAATCCTATATTAGATAAATGTTTAGAATATGAAAAATTAATAAACGTTGATGAATTAGTGGATAGAGCTGTTAAAAACGTTGAAACTATAAAGATAGAAAATAAAAAAGAAGAATTTAATGACGTATTATAAAAGTTAAAATCACCATAATAATAATGGTGATTTTATGGATTTAAATAGAAAAATAAAAAGTGATTATACTAGATTAAACAATAATATAAAAAATAATAATATTGTTAGTGTATATGATACTGATTTTAAAAGTAAAAAAGTTAATAAAGATGGATTTAATGAAGTAACTAAATTAAAAAGGGTTAAGTGAAATTATTTATTTAATTATCACTTTTTATTTTTTAATAAATTTGCTACAATATATTTAGTTAAGTAGGTGTAATATGAAAGATATAAAAGGTTTAACTAATATAGAAGTTAAAGAAAGAATAGATAAGAATTTAGTAAATTATATAGATGAGCCTAAAACTAAGACTATTAAAGAAATTGTACGTTCTAATGTATTTACTTATTTTAATTTTTTAAATATATTACTTGGAAGTTTAGTTATTATAAGTGGTATAATTTCTGGAAGATTACTTTATTCTCTTAAAAATTGTTTGTTTGTTGGGGTTATATTTACTAATACTATTATAAGTATAGTTGAAGAAATACTTGCTAAGAAGACAATTGATAAATTGAATGTGATTACTGATACTAAGATTAAAACTATTAGAGAAGGAAATGAAGTATTAGTAAGTAGAGAAGAACTTGTACTAGATGATGTTTGCGTATATGAAATTGGTAATCAAGTTGTAACTGATTCAGTTTTGTTAGATGGTGTTGTTGAAGTAAACGAAAGTTTTATTACTGGAGAAGAAAAAGTAATTACTAAGAAGAAGGGTGATGAATTAATAAGTGGTTCTTTTATTGTAAGTGGTAAAGGAATAGTTAAAGTTACTCATATTGGTAAAGATAATTATATATCTAAAATAAGTAGTGAAGCTAAGTATGTAAAGGCTACTAATTCAATAATATATAATTCATTTGATAAAATGTTAAAAGTATTAAGTATGTTATTGATACCTATTGGAATACTATTCTTTACTAATCAATTATTTGTTACTGGTAGTAATGTACCGGAAGCTATTATGAGTACTGTTAGTGCTTTGATTGGAATGATACCAGAAGGTTTAGTACTTTTGACATCTTCTGCTATGGCTGTTAGTGTTATAAGACTTAGAAGATATAATGTTTTAGTACAAGATTTGTATTCTATAGAAAATTTGGCGAGAGTTGATGTAATTTGTTTGGATAAAACAGGTACTATTACAGAAGGAATAATGGAAGTTAAAGATATAATTCCATATAAAAAGAATGATGTAGAAAATATAAAAGAAATTCTTTCTAATTATGTTAATGCGTTAGATGATCCATCTCCAACTTTTAAATCAATTGAAAATTATTTAGAAGATAAGAACGATTATGAAATTATAGAAACTTTACCTTTTTCTAGTATTAGAAAATATAGTGGTGTTAAATTTAAGGAAGGTACTTATTTCTTAGGAAGTCCTGAAAATTTAAGTAAAGAAAAATTTGAATTGTTAGAACAATATCAAAATGATTATAGAGTATTATTACTATGTAAAGGTAAAACATTAGAAAATATAGATAGTGTTGTTCCAATGGGATTCATACTTATACAAGATAAAATTAAAGAAAATGCTAATGTTACTTTGAATTATTTTAAAGAACAAGGTGTGGATATTAAAATAATTAGTGGAGATAATCCTGTTACTGTATCTAAAATTGCTAGCCGTGCTGGGATAGAAGAAATAAAATCGATTGATATGTCTAAAGTAGATGATAGTGAAATTGAAGATATTATAAAAGAATATAATATACTTGGTAGAGTAAAACCAGATCAAAAGAAAAAAATAATAGAATGTCTACAAAAGAATAAACACTTTGTAGCGATGACTGGTGATGGAGTAAATGACTGTTTAGCACTTAAAACTGCAGATTGTTCTATTGCAATGGCAAATGGTAGTGAAGCAGCAAAAAACGTTAGTCAATTTGTACTTTTAGATTCTAAAATAGATAATTTACCTAAAATATTAAAAGAAGGAAGAAGAAGCATAAATAATATAGAAAGAAGTTCATCATTGTTATTAAGTAAAACAATATTTACAATACTACTTATACTTGCGTGTGTCTATTTAAGCACAGAGTATTTCTTTATACCAATACATTTAACATTAATTACATTTTTTACAATTGGTGTTCCTTCATTTATATTAGCTCTTGAACCTAATAACGAATTAGTAAAAGGTAATTTTTTACTAAAAGTATTTATGAAAAGTATACCTAGTGCATTTACAGTAGTATTTAATGTAATAATAATAAAATTATTTGAAATGCATTTTAATTTAGATCCTGATTTATGTAGTACTTTAACAGTGTTTTTAACAGCAACTACAGGATTTATATTCTTAAATAATATATGTAAACCATACAATTTGTTAAGAGGATGTTTGATGGCATTTTTATTAATAGCATTTGGATATTGTGCTATATATCAATATAGTTTCTTCAATATAAGTTATGTAAATAAAGATACAATATTAATATTTATAGTATTATTTATATGTAGTATGTACATATTTGATAAATTAAAACAATTAACAAATTATATATTAAAGAAAACTAATAATATTTAGGTGGAGGATAATATGATAGATTATAAAGTAGAAGAAATGAAAAAAAAATTAAGTGAAAAAATTATTGATAGAATATATTATTTAAATAATATGAAAATTGTTTATCAAAAAAAAGAAGATGAAGTTAAAGTACAAGAGATAGAATTAGATATTAATATATTAAGAAATGAATTAGAAAATATAAATTTATTAAGTAATTCTAACTTTCTAGAATTTTTAAAGAATATGGAATTAAATAATAATATCTATAATATTTTAAGTGAAGAAGATATAATAAAAGTGTATGGTATATTAAAAGAATTTGATAATTTTAATAAAAAGAATGTTAAACTAATAGATATAAAAAAGGATTATAAAAGTGTGTGTGATAAAATACTTTTTACAAGTAACGCATATGAGAGAGTATGTTTTGATATAGATATAATAAACAGTGAAGAATTTAATATTTTGGAAAAAAATGTATATTCTGCTGAAATTACTGATATGAAATATATATCAAATGAAATGAGAGAATTGTTTAAAGAAGATATTGATGTTATTGAAAAAAATATTAATAAAAAAAGAAATAAACCTAGAGTTTATCAATTACAAAGAAAATTATATGATGATATTAAAAAACATGTTAAATTTATAATGGAACTATTTTTAGAGCAACAAGATTTAAATTATGATATTGATAAATATATTATTGATGTTAGTTTTGTTACTAAAGATTATATAAATAATCTATTTGGCTTTGTTAATAAAGTTTATATTAATAATATAAAGGAATTAAAGGCAAAAAAGGCAAAACTTGATGGGGTTTTTATAGTTGCAAATGAAATGGAGGATAAAAAAATTAAGGCTTTAAATAATGTTTCAAGTGAGTTTGTTAATTCTTTAAATGAAGATAATATTGATTTATTTCAGTATAGTGTAGAAGATTTTGTTGATGGAGTCAGTAAATCTAATTTGTTTGAAGAAATTAATAATAGAAAGCATATTAGTAAATAGGAGGTTTTATGATAAAAACACAAAAGAATGGAGAATTAATTATAATATCTGGTACTACTTGTGCTGGAAAAGGTACTGTAATTAGTAAATTATTAAGTGAAAGTAATGATTTATGCTTGGCTACTTCATATACGTCTAGACCTATTAGACCTAAAGAAGTAGATGGTGTTGATTATTATTTTGTAAGTAGAGAAGAATTTGAAAGAAAAATAAAAAATGATGATTTCTTGGAATATGCTTGTGTTAGATATGGAGAATATTTTGGTACTCCTAAAAAAGAAGTTATTGATTTATTAAATAGTGGTAAGGATGTAATACTTGAAATTGATGTACAAGGTGCACAATTAATAAAAGAAAAGTTTCCAAATACATTATTAATATTTATATTAGCTCCTTCTATGGAAGAAGTTAAAAAGAGAATATTAAATAGAAAAACTGAAACTCAGGAACAAATTATTGATAGATTTAAAACTGCTTATAAAGAAATAAATGAAGTTAATAAATATAATTATGTTGTTATTAATGATGATATTGATACATGTGTGGAAAAAGTTAAATCTATTATAATATCTAATAAGTGTAGAGTAGATAGAATAGAAGAACTTAGTGTAGAAAATGAAGAAGAATTTATGCATGAATTATTAATGGATAAAGACTTTATTAATTTAAGTATTGATTATGGAGAATAGTATGTTAGGATTAGCGTTAGAAGGTGGCGGTGCAAAAGGTTCTTATGAAATAGGAGCTTATGTTGCATTATGTGAATTGGGTTATAAATTTGATGCGGTTGCAGGTACTTCAATTGGTTCTCTTAATGCTGCATTAATTGCACAAAAAAATATAAAACTTGCAAAAGAATTATGGTTGAATGCCGATAGTGAAATGATCGGTATTAATAAAAAAATAGTAGAATTGCATAAAAATTTTAAATTAAATAAAGATAGTATAAAGTTATCAATTAATGAGATAAATAAATTAGTAAAGAATAAAGGATTAGATGTTACTAATTATAAAAATGTACTAGATAATTATATTAATGAGGATATAATTAGAAAAAGCAATATTAATTATGGATTAGTTACCGTTAGATTAAAAGATTTAAAACCTTTAGAGTTAACTATAGATGAAATAGAAAAAGGAAAATTATCTGATTATATAATGGCTTCAAGTTATTTACCTGTATTTAAAATGGAAAAAATAATTGATAATTCTTATTATTTAGATGGTGGAGTTTCAAATAATTTACCTATCTCTCTTTTAGAAAGAATGGGTTGTAATAAAGTTGTAGCAGTTAGAATAAACGGAATAGGTGTTAGTAAGAAAAAACTTATTAGTAAAACAGAAGTAATAGAATTAGCTCCAACTAAAGATACTGGTCCGGTAATATTTTTTGATAATAAAGATATTAAAAATAATTATTATATGGGTTATTATGATACATTATTACATTTTAATAAATTAGATGGATATAAATATTATTTTAAAAAATTTCATATGTATAAATTTATATCCAGAAAAGTAGATAATAATTTATTAAATCTTGTTAAATTAAAATTTAGAACTCCTGATATTAAAGAACTTATTATTAAAAGTATAGAGGATATTTTAGAAGAAAATAATGTTGATTATTATAAGACATATAATGTAATTAGTATAGTTAATTATATTAAGAAAAATAATTATAAATCTAAACATAAAGTAGTTACTGATTTTGTTTATAGTTTGAAATTGTTGTAATTTATTAAAAAAATGATGTTTACAAAATTAATAATAAATGTTATATTTTTATTAGGGTAGTAGTACCTTGTTAAAAATTTTCTATTCATAAAAAATTAAAATTATATCTCTTTCCCAACTCCCCAAAAATCGTTGGGGGGGGGGGTATAAAGAAATATAATTTTTTGTGTATAAAAAGACAAAATATTTGTTTTAAATATGATTTAATATAAGTACTATAGGCACGTTCATATTAGATTAAATATTTATTATAATTATATTGTCTAAAATATTAAGGAGTGTGAAATTATTATGAGTAGAAAACAAAAGATAATAGTTAGTATAACAGGAATATTTTTAGTATTAATGATATTAGTAGGATTAACATATGCTTACTTTTTAACTAAAATAACTGGAAATACTAATACAAAATCAATGAGTGTAACAACAGCAAATTTAGAAATTAAATATGAAGATAACAATGATGTTATTGTTGGAGATAGAATAGAACCTGGTACAACTTTATCTAGTAAAACATTTACAGTAACTAATAATGGTAATAGCACTGTAGATTATAGTGTAGGATTAATAAATGTAATAAATGATTTTAAAAATGTAGATGATGTGGTATATACTTTAACATGTATATCATACAACAAAGATGGTTTTACATTAAATACTGATGGAACAGTAACAGGAAATGAAAAAGGTACATGTAATGGAGTAGATGAAACAACTTTTCCTAACTTAAATAGTTACGTAGCGACTAACACTATTGAAGTAGGGAAAGTACATGCATATGTAATAACTGTAACATATAAGGAAACAGGAACAGACCAAAGTGATGATATGAATAAGACTTTGGAAGCAAAGATAAATATCTTTGATCCTAAGTCTTTAACAATAAAAGGAAATGTAACAAATTCAAGTGAAAATGATTATATAGTGATTCACAGTAAAGAACAAGAAAGTCAAATATTAAATGGTAGTTATAAATTTATAGGAATAACACCAGATGAACATAAGATAACAATAAAGAATAGAAAAACAACAACTACTAAAGAAACTAATTTAAGTGTATCAAAGGGGACACCATTTGTATCAGATTCTAAAATAATATATAATGATGAAAAGAACATGGCAGATATGGACATAAATATAAATGATAATACAGTTACTATAGATATAACAAAAATATCTAGTCCACCACAAACATTAAAAGATGCAATACTAGTAAGTGCAGAAAAAGGTGGAGAGAATAGAACAATAATGGGTTCAACAGTAACAGAATTTACAAGTATAAGTGGAGAAAATGAAAGAGTATTAAATAATTGTTAATGTCAATACAAAAATGTTGTTTTTCGACTAAATAAAAATGTAGGAAATCATGCATTTTTATTTAGTCATTT
>CAKOID010000024.1 GCA_934086355.1 uncultured Bacilli bacterium | reverse complement strand
AAAATATTTAATATAGACATAGAAGATTTAGATAAACAATTATATTATGATTATGACGAATATATGAAAGAAGTTTCGTATGAACAAGGCGAAATAGACAACCGAAAAAAATAATAAAAAATATGTTAGACAATAATTTAGATAAAGACTTAATGTTAAAGATTACTAATTTAAAAGAAGAAGAGTTAAATAAAATTATAGAAGATATAAATTGCGTAAAAACAAAATCTAATAAGTCAAACAAAAAAGTGAATTAAAACAAAACAAAATTAATTCACTTTTTTATATATAATCAATTACACCACGTCTTTTAAATAACAATTTTCTAAATATATCAACAGGAATAACAGTAAATGCCATTGCTAGCACAATCATCAATTCCTTAAAAGATAATCCATATGTTCTAAATAAACTTCCACCAAAATAAATTAAATACATTTGAACTATACTTATACACATAAATAATATAATAAATACTTTGTTTTTACTAATATTACTTAATAAATTTATTCTAGTTGTTCTAGCATTAAATGCATTAAATATCCCCATAAATATAAACAAAGCAAAGAAACCAGTCATAAAATATATATTATCTTTATCTACTCTAAACAATGATTTAACATAAGGATTACATAAATAAAATATAGAAACAAAAGAAGAATACACACCAGTAATTAATATTTCAGTATACATAAATTTATTTATAATACTTTGATTACGTTTCTTAGGTAATTCTTTTAAATATTCTTTTAAAGGTGCCTCATAACTAAACGCCAATCCTGCTAAAGTATCCATTATCATATTTATCCACAACATTTGAATAACAGTAATCGGTGTAGGTATACCAATAAAAGGACCAACAAAACTAAGTACTAAAGCACAACAATTTACAGTTAATTGATATATAATAAATTTTCTAATACTTTTAAATATCGTTCTACCATAAAGTACTGCATTAGCAATAGAAATTAAATTATTATCCATTATAACAATATCACTACTCTCTTTTGCTATCTCAGTACCACTTCCCATAGAAAAACCTACATCAGCAATTTTTAAAGCAGGAGCATCATTTACACCATCGCCAGTCATACCAACAACTAAATCACATTTCTGACAAATTTTAACTAATCTACTTTTATCTGTAGGCAAAGCTCTCGCAACCACACGTAAATTACTAATAATATGTGCTATAGCATCATCAGTCATCTTTTCCATTTCATCATGTGTTAATACAATATCATTTATACTTTTGACAAGTCCAACTTCTCTAGCAATACTAAGTGCAGTTTCTCTATCATCACCAGTAATCATTACAGTTTGAATATGAGCATCCCTAACTCTATTTATACCTTCCTTAGCATTTTCTCTAATTTCATCTTTAATAACAACAAAACCTATAAAACATAAACCATCTAAAGATTCATTACTATTTTTATAAGCAACACTAATTACTCTTAAACCTTCTTTAGTTAATTTTTTAACAACTTCATACAATTTGTTTTTATCTCTAAGAATTTGCTTATAACCCAATTCATCTAAATAAAATTCACTATTATCTATAATAACTTCATTAGCGCCCTTAAAATAAAATATATTACTATTAACCATTTTAGTAACAGAATACTTATTTTTACTATTAAATAAAACAACATGTTCATAATCTTCTTGTCTTATTAACTTTAAATATCTCATAATTGCTTGATCAGTAGTATTACCTCCAACAACATTACCATTACTATATTCACTTTGATTATTATATAAAATACTATTTTTAAATATATCAATATATTTTTTATTAGTACATTCTAATCCCTTATAATTTATAAGTTTACTTACATTTAATTTACCACTAGTAATTGTACCAGTTTTATCAGTAAACAATATATTTAAACTACCTGCAGTTTCTATTCCAACCATTTTTCTAACCATTACATTATTTTTTAACATTCTTTTCATATTACTAGATAATACTAAAGCAACCATCATAGGAAGACCTTCCGGAACTGCTACAATAATAACAGTAACACATAATGTTAATGAATAAATCAAATAATCTATCATTAATCTATAATTAGTAACTGTTTCAATTATTAAATTAATATCAAAATTATTCTTTATAACAATAACAGAAAATAAGTAGCTAATAACTACTAAAACAGAACCTACATAACCTATCCTACTAATAACCTTAGCCAAATCTCTTAATCTACTCTTCAAAGGACTATCAATAGTTTTAGACATTACTTCAGTTTCAATATTACCATAAATAGTATTCTTACCAACTCTTTTAATTTTTAAATAACAAGTACCATCACTTATAATACTTCCCTTTAAAACTTCTTCATTAATATTTTTTAATGCTTCTTTAGTTTCTCCATTCAATGCAGATTCATCAACACTAACGCCCCCAAAAACAACAACGCCATCAGCAGGAACTAAATCCCCACTTTCTAAATATACAATATCATCAACAACAACATCTCTTATATTAATATTAACTAAATTTCCATTTCTTTTAACTTTAATCATAATATCTAAAGATTTTTCTTGTAATCTCTTAAATGCTTTTTCACTACCATATTCACTAATACTAGATATAAAAGATGCTAAAAATATTGCAATTAATATTCCTAACGTTTCAAACCAATCAAAATTTCTAAATAGAAATACTACTTTAACAGCAAGTGCTATTAAAAGAATTTTAATTATAGGATCTCCTAAAGATTCAATTAAAAGAGTAATAAAATTATTTTGTTTACTCTCACTAACAACATTATCACCATATCTTTTTCTACTAACTTTAACTTCTTCATCATTTAGTCCCTTTAGTTCCATAACGTCCTCCTAAATAAACTTATGAAACTAAAAAATAAAATACTACCAATAAAACTTTTTTTGACAAAATATTTAATATTCCAGTAAATTCAACATATTTCTACATAAATAACTCTATATTTTACAAATATACAATTATAATATATAATTAAGTATATTTAATATATCTGATATGTACCATTATTTTATATATAATAATATATATAAAAATTATTTAGGAGTGTGTATATGGAAAATTTAAAAAAGATTAGAGAAAAAAAGAAAGTAACTCAAGTAAGATTAAGTATTGCAGCTGAAGTAAGTCAAGAAACTATATCAGCTTACGAATCTGGTAAAGCATTCCCATCAGTAGAAACTTTAATTAAAATGGCAGATTTCTTAGGTACATCAACAGATTATTTATTAGATAGAATAAATGATGATATGCCTTTACTAGCTATTAAGAAAAATGGTTTTGACGTAACAGATTTAATGTTATTAGATTTATTTGATAAAATGACTAAAGATAAGAAAAATAAGATTATTGGATACATAGATGGTTTAAATAGTTAAAAAATATAGAGCATCAAAAACTCTATATTTTTTATTTTTTCTCAAGCACTGACATTATATTAGGAACCATTTGTTTTTTTCTTGATAATATATTCTTAACAATTACTCCTTCATATATATCATTTAAATCATATGCATCTCTAATTATATAACTTCCACTACTATTAAATAATATCATAGATTCTTTAGTAAGTATATTTGTTATATATATAGTACTTAATATATATCCATTACTTCTACTAATCTCATTTAAAGTTTCAACATAATTATTTATATTATCTTTAAAATCATTAAAATCAACAGTTAATACTTGACCAATACTAAATTTATACTCACCTACACTAAATACTTTATAATCTCTATAAATTATATCTTCAGTACTATATCCAGTTATATCCATTCCACTCTTTAATAAATTCATACCATATTCTTTATAATCTATATTAATTTGTTTAGATAATTCTTCTATAACAAATTTATCATGATATGTTGTAGTAGGACTATTTAATAGTACAGTATCTGATATAATACCACTTATCATTAATCCAGCAATATCATTAGGTATAACAATATCATTTTCTTTATATAAATAATATATTATTGTATTAACACTACCAACTGCCATATTTCTAAAATTAATAGGATTTTTAGTATTAATATCACTTATATTATGATGATCTACAATCTCTAATATTTCCGCTTCATCTATTCCATCTACAGTTTGTTTAACAGAATTATGGTCAACTAATATTACTTTATTTTTATCATAATCACTTATATCAATTAATCTTAATAATCCATAGCATATACCACTTTTACTGACTATAGGATAATTTGTATGTTTAGTTTTATTACTAATTTCTATAAAGTCAGTCATATAATCTTCAGTTTGTAAACATATACAATTTTCATTTCTCTTTATAGTATTAATGTTATTAGTTAAGCCTAATAATTTACTAGCTTCAAAACTTGTATAAGGAGTAAATATTATATTAATATTATTATTTTTTGCTAACAATAGCTGTGTTGCATTAAGCTCTTGATTACCAATAACAATAATTAATTTAACTTTACTTTCTATTGCATAATCTATAATTGCCTGTCTATCTCCTACAATAATAATACTATCGTTATCCAATTTTACATTATTAATAAATGTATTATCATCAAATGTTGCTGCAACAATATGTCCTTTAATAACATTATCAATTTTTATATAATTTAAACTTTTCAAAGTATGAGTTATATTATCAAATGTTGTATCTAAATAATTATTATTATCTGTAATCATTGTTTTAGCAATTTCTTTTAATGAAACATAACCAACAAATTTCTTTTTATCATTAATAATAGGTATACCTGTAATATTATTTTCATTCATAAAATTATAAGTTTCAAATATACTAGTGTTTTCTTTAACGAAATAATCTTTATGATAAGTAATATCTTTTATTTTAACTTTAACATCTTCTAAATATTCTGGTACTTTAATTTTAAAATAATCTAATGCATATTTAGTTTCATTATTTATTTCACCTAAAACTCTAGGCTCAGTATTAAAACCTAATTGATTCTTTAAATAACTATAACTAATTGCACCACATACACTATCAGTATCAGGATTTTTATGTCCAAAAATATAAATCTTTTTCACATTTCCAACTCCCTTATATATAAATATTTTACTACAACATATATTTTTATTCAATTATTACTTGTATTTTTTCGCACAAACTATATAATATTTATAGGTGATTTATTATGTTTAAAAATAAAAAAATATTTATATTTGGATTAGCAAGAAGTGGATATGAAGTTGCAAAACTTTTATCAAACTATAACAATGATATACTAGTAGTTGATAAAACAGATACTGATATGGAACACATTAAAGAGCTAAATACTTTAAATGTTAAATTTATAAAAACAGATACTCCAGAAAACTTACTTGACAATACATACGATTATGTAGTTAAAAATCCAGGTATTATCAACATTCATCCATGTATATTAAAAGCTAAAGAATTAGGTATAAAAATAATAAATGAAGTAGAAGTAGCCTATGATTTTATAAAAGATAAAGCAACAATTATTGGCATAACAGGTTCAAATGGAAAAACAACTACAACTACTATGATTTATGAAATAATAAAAAAAGCAAATTTAAATGTACATTTAGCAGGAAATATCGGTTATCCTTTATCAAGTATAGTTAACAAAATAAAAGAAAATGATATTATTGTTGCAGAAATTTCAGATCATCAATTACTAGATACTTATAAATTTAAAACAAACATAAGTGTTTTAACAAATCTATCTCCTGTACATATAGATTTTCATGGTTCTTACGAAAACTATAAAAATACAAAGAAAAAAATATTTAACAATCATACCAGTAATGATCTAGCAATACTAAATTTAAATAACAAAGATGTATTAGAAATAACAAAAGATATTAAAAGTACAAAACTTTATTTCTCAAATAACACTAAAACAGACATATATCTAGATAATAATATTATATATTACAAAGATAAACCTATATTAAATACAAATGATATTAAAGTAAAAGGAATACACAATTATGAAAATATAATGTGTATGTTAGGAGTAGTAAAAGAATTTAATATATCAGATGATATTATCATAGATTATTTAAAAGAATTTAAAGGTGTAGAACATAGAATAGAATTTGTAAGAAATATTAATGATATATCATTCTATAATGACAGTAAAGCAACAAATACAGAATCTACTATTGTTGCATTAAAATCTTTTAATAATAATGTAATTTTACTATTAGGAGGATTAGATAGAGGTCATTCTTTTGACCCACTTAATCCGTATTTAAAAAATGTAAAATATATATTAACATTTGGTGAAACAAAAAATAGAATTAAAGACTGGGCAAAAGAACAAAATATAAATTGTCTAGTATTTGATACATTAAAAGAAGCAACATTAAAATCTTACGAATTAGCTACTAATAATGATACTGTATTATTATCTCCAGCATGCGCATCATGGGATCAATATAAATGTATGGAAGATAGAGGAAACGAATTTAAAAGTATAGTAAACAATTTTAAATAGTTTACTATTTTTTTATACAAAAAAAAGAACTAATTAGATTTAAGTTCAAATAAAATATCTCTTAATTCCATAGCCCTTTCAAAATCCATATTCTTAGCTGCTTCTTTCATTTCATTTTCAATTCTAATTAACATATCTTCTTTTTCTTTCTTAGAAAGTTTTACATCGTCAACTTTTTCTTCAATTTCATTACTTACAACTTCTTTAATAGATTTTATAATAGTTTTAGGAATAATACCATGTTCTTGATTATATTTATTTTGTATTTCTCTTCTACGTTCAGTTTCACGTATACTTTTATCCATTGCTTCACTAATCTTATCAGCATACATTATAACATGGCCGTGTTCATTTCTAGCACATCTTCCAATTGTTTGTATCAAACTTCTATCGCTTCTTAAGAATCCTTGTTTATCAGCATCCATAATAGCAATTAAACTAACTTCTGGAATATCAATTCCTTCTCTTAACAAATTAATACCAACTACAACATCATAAGTACCAAGTCTTAATTCTCTAATTATTTTTAAACGTTCTAAAGTTTTTACTTCACTATGTAAGTAAGCAACATTAATACCAACACCTTTTAAATAATTAGTTAATTCCTCAGCCATACGTATAGTTAATGTAGTTATCAAAACTCTTTCATTTAATTCTTTACGTTTATTAATTTCACCAATTAAGTCATCTATTTGACCCTCGGTTTTTCTTAACTCAATAGTTGGATCTAAAAGTCCAGTAGGTCTAATAATTTGTTCAACATAATGATTGTTAACTAATTCTAATTCATAATCTCCTGGAGTAGCAGAAACATATATTGCCTGATTAATCTTATTTCTAAATTCATCAAATTTAAGTGGTCTATTATCTAAAGCGCTTGGTAAACGAAAACCATAATCAACTAATGTTTGTTTTCTCATTCTGTCTCCATTATACATTCCCCTTACTTGAGGAATAGTTACATGAGATTCATCTACAACAAGTAAAAAATCTTTAGGAAAGAAATCAATCAAACAATTAGGAGTTTCTCCTTCATCACGTAATGAAATATGTCTAGAATAATTTTCAACACCATGACAAAAACCAGTTTCTTTTAACATTTCAATATCATATAATGTTCTTTCTCTTAGTCTTTGTTCTTCAATATACTTATTATTTTCTTTAAAATATTTTAGTCTATCATCTAGCTCTTCTTCAATTCTTTTAATAGATTCTTTAAGTTTATCTTCACTAGTAACAAAATGGCTTGCAGGAAATATAGTAATACTTTTTTTATTTTGTTTTACCATACCAGTCACAACATCAAATTCACTAATTTTATCTATTTCATCACCAAATAATTCTATTCTTATTCCATTTTTCTTTTCAGCAATAGGAACTATATCAATAATATCTCCATTTACCCTAAATGTTCCTCTATGAAAATCTAATTGATTTCTTTCATAAGTCATATCAATTAATTTTTTTAACAAATCATCTCTTTTAATAGTATCTCCTAAATTAATAATTAACATTTTTTCTTTATAATCTTCAACATCACCTATACCATATATACATGAAACACTAGCAACCACAATGGTATCTCTATTATTTAAAAGAGAAGCAGTTGCACTATGTCTTAATTCATCAATCTCATCATTAATACTAGCATCTTTTTCAATATAAGTATCACTACTAGGAACATAAGCTTCAGGTTGATAATAATCGTAATATGAAACAAAATATTCAACATGATTATTTGGAAACAACTCTTTAAATTCACTATAAAGTTGCCCTGCTAAAGTTTTATTATGAGCCAAAACTAATGTAGGTTTATTCGTTTCTTTTATAACATTTGCTATAGTAAATGTTTTACCAGTACCAGTTGCACCCAATAAAACTTGATCTTTTTTACCGCTATTAATACCATCAACCAATTCTTTTATAGCTTCTGGTTGATCACCATTAGGTTTATATTTACTAACAAGTTCAAACATATTAACTCCTCCACATATAATTTATTATTAAAATAATTAAGCTTATTATACTACAATAACTCAAGAAAAAAAATCACTAAATTAATAGTAATTTTATTTACCAATAGTTTTTAAAACTAACATAATTTCATTTTCATCATCTAATGGTACTAAATAACCATTAACAAGTTTTTGTAATAAAACATCATTAGGATTATCATAACAAGATAAATAATAATAATGCACATTATTTATATCTAATTCATTAACAACAACATAATCCTTATTATCTATATTATATGTTTTAACTAATACTTCTTCATTCATTTTGTCATACCTTTACTTTCCAAAGACTTTTGTTCAACCATACTTTGAATTTCACTTACTTTATTAACATATTCAACTTGTACGTTGTTTTCAAATACTCTAAATGAACCTTCTTTATTATAAGTAGTTTCTCCACTACTAGAAATAGATGTTGACTTTGCATATAATTCGTATAAGAAATTGTCTTTATCTTTATAACCATAGTTTGTTACAACTTTATTGAATGCTTCATCACCATATTTTTTGGCAATTGCATAAATTGCACAATCTCTACTCATATTATATTTATTTCTTAATTCCTCACAAATAGCATAATAGTTTTTATCATCGTTATCTAAAAATACTACAGTACCATCACTTAGTACTCCTCTTTCAATATCAGAACACACATAATTTATTTCGTTAGCCATATAGTTATTAGCGTTATTTAATGCATTTTCATTATTTAAGTGTTCAAAACCAACATGCACACCATAACTTGCTCCAACTGAAACAGTTGCTAATAAAGTTGCTGCACAAATCATATTTCTAATTCTAAGTTTATTTCTATTTTTGCTATCTCTACGAACTCTATTAGTTCTAACATCAACTTTTGAATTTTTTTCTCTCAAACGTCTATTATTTTCACTAATAGTTTTGAACATTTCTTCAGAACCTTCAAAATTATATTTATCCACTATGTTCACCTCTCTACAATAATTTTAGAACATACTTAATTTAAAAGCAAATTATATCTAAAAATATTTAAGTAATTATACAATATATTTACAAAAAAAAGACTAATCTCTATCCCTAAAGATAAGAATTAATCTTAATATTTCTAATGCACTAGATAAAACACCAGCAACATACGTTAATGCAGCCGCAGTAAGCATTGATTTAGTACCATCTAAATCGTTATCTAATGCTCCTATTTTATTTTCTAATTCAATTATTGCTCTCTTACTAGCATTTATTTCAACAGGTAATGTAACTAATTGGAAAATAAGACCAAGTCCAACTAATAATATACCAGCCCATACTAAATTCATTATATCTGCAATTAATCCAATAAATAAAACAATATAAGCTATTTTAGTACCAAAACTAACAATTGGAAATATGAAACTTCTTATTTTCATGAATAAATAGCCTTCTTTATCTTGAATAGCGTGACCGCATTCATGAGCAGCAACTGCCATACTTGCTACACTATCTCCATGAAATACATCACTGCTCAACTTAACAGTTTTACGTCTAGGATCATAATGGTCAGTCAAGTTACCCCTTGTTTCAACTACATAAATATCTTTAAGTCCATTTGAATCAAGAATTTTTCTAGCCACATCAAAACCAGTTAATTTCTTCTTATTTTCTATTCTTCTATACTTATCATGACAAACATTAATATATATTTGCGCTATTAAAGGTATTATTAAAGCAAGTAAATATAAACCAAAATTATCCATAACTAATCCTCCATTTTATATGTAGTACCTTCTCTAGTATCTACTAAAACAATTCCTTCACTTAAAAGTTCATTTCTAATCTTATCAGCAAGCTCATAATCTTTATTTTTCTTAGCATCATTTCTAAGTTCAATCTTAGACATTATATAATCATGCTTAACACTAACAACACTTTCTTTAATCAAATCTAAACTTAAAACTTTATCAAATGATTTTATAAGTTCTAACTTAGTTTTACCATTAACATTATCGTCTTTCAACAAATCATATAAAACAGTTATAGCATTACTAGTATTCAAATCATCACTTATACATTCTTTAAAACGATTATCATATAAACTAAAACTATCTTTATCTATTTCACCAACATCTTTTATATTGCTAATTTTATTTATTAATTTCTTATAAGCATTTTCACTTTGATCTAAATTTTCAAAACTAAATACAAGTTGTTTTCTATAATGACTATTTAATGTCATAAATCTATAACTTAAAGGATTATATTCCTTCTCTTTTAGTAAAGAAACAGTTAAAAATTCACCTTTACTCTTACTCATTTTACCAGATTCATCATTTAAATGTTCTGGATGAAACCAATAATTACACCATTTATGTCCTGTATAACTTTCTGTTTGAGCAATCTCATTAGTATGATGTGGAAATTTATTATCAACACCACCACAATGTATATCTAAATATTCTCCTAAATTTTTATAACTAATAACACTACATTCAATATGCCAACCAGGATATCCAACACCCCAAGGACTATCCCATTTTAATTCTTGACTATCAAATTTAGATTTAGTAAACCATAATACAAAATCTATACTATTTTTTTTATTTTCATCTACTTCTACATCATCTCTAACAGCATCTTTCAAATCACTTTCACTATTATTAGTTAAAACATAATATTTATCCAACTTAGATGTATCAAAATAAACATTACCACCACTAAAATAAGTATATCCTTTTTCCTCTAAAACTTTAATAAATTTAATGTATTCATCTATCATACTAGTCGCAGGAACAACTATACTAGGCCATTTAATATTTAATGTATCACAATCATTTTTAAAACATTCTGTATAATAATGTGCAATTTCCATTACACTTTTATGTTCTCTTTTAGCACCCTTAAGCATTTTATCTTCACCAGTATCAGCATCACTAGATAAATGACCTACATCAGTTATATTCATAACTCTTTTAACTTTATAACCAAGATATTCTAAACTTTTCTCTAAAATATCTTCCATAATATAAGTTCTTAAATTACCAATATGAGCATAATGATAAACAGTCGGACCACATGTATACATAGTAACTAAATTCTTATCTCTAGGAACAAATTCTTCTACACTTCTAGTTAAACTATTATAAAATTTCATATCCCCATCTCCTTAAAACTATTCTACCATACTTTATATGAATTTAATATGAAAAATACACCATATAGGTGTATTTCACTTAATCAAATCTTTATTCTTCATACTTATCTTAACTCCTCTAAAACCATAATTAACATAATCACACAAAGAATAATCAAAATTTCTAATATTATTAAATTCTACATATTTGCTAATTGCATCTTCATTAATATCATTAAAATTAATAACATAATCTACACTATCTAACACTTTTTTATTATTATATTCTTCTCTATAATTACTCTTTGAAAAACCAATTCCATATCTAACATTATTAGTAGCACTTAAAAATATAACACTATTATCTAATTTCTTATCTTTAATAGATTTATCGTCAATTATTTTAACAATAACATCCATTACACTACTGTCACATTTCTCTATATTATCAAATAATATAAAACTATTATTATTTAATTTACTATATAAACTATTCTCACCATTATATATATTATTAATACTATAATAATTATTATACATTCCCATATCTACACAAACAAAATTAATACCAAGTACATTTGCCATTTCTTTAACAGTTATACTTTTACCAACACCAACTCCACAAACTAATAATATAGA
>CAKOID010000023.1 GCA_934086355.1 uncultured Bacilli bacterium | reverse complement strand
TGATGAAAATCATTACAAAGAATTAGAAAAAATAATGATTAATCAAGCAAACGAAAGAGATAAAAAGTATTATGACAATTATAAAAAAAATAAATTATACGAAATTGCTAGTTTTGTAACAACTGTACTGTTTTTTATACAAACCAACAACGTAGCATATAAAAATATAACTTTATTGTTATGTATAGGAGTAATATTGTCTTTATTGTCATTATGTACAACAGTAAAAATAAAATACGAAGCAAAAGAAATAAAAAAATATCATGATTTTTTATCAATAGTTGAAAAAGTAAAGGATAAGAATTCAAAAATTATAGTAGATTTTGAAAAAAATAATGGTCATACTTTAGATATAAATAATTTGGATTTATATACTAATGTTGAAATAAAACAATTAATGAAAAAACTAGGTTAAAAAACCTTTTTTTTAATTTGTGTTAATGCTATAATATCTTTAGAATAAGGAAGGGTATTATGGATAAGAATATAATAAATAAAGTATTAAATGAAGAAGAATTAACAAGTATCGATGGATTTTTTAGAGCAGCAAATTATTTGTCATGTATTCAAATATATTTGTTAAACAATCCTTTATTAAGAAATAAATTAACAATAAATGATGTAAAACCTAGATTAGTAGGTCACTGGGGAACAGCACCTGGACAAAATTTTATTTACGCTCATTTAAATAGAATTATAACAAAAAACAAACTGGAAATGATATACATATCTGGACCAGGACATGGTGGTCAAGCAATGATTAGCAATAATTATCTTGAAGGAACATACAGTATGTTTTATCCAGACATAAAAGAGAATGAAGAAGGTATATTAAAATTATGTAGAAGGTTTTCATTCCCAAAAGGCGTGTCTAGTCACGTAGCACCAGAAACTCCTGGCTCAATTAACGAAGGCGGGGAACTAGGTTATAGTTTATCACATGCATATGGAGCTATTTTAGATAATCCAAATTTAATAGCAGCTTGTGTAATTGGTGACGGAGAGGCAGAAACAGGAAGCCTTGCAACAAGTTGGCATCTAAATAAATTTATAAATCCAGAAACTGATGGAACAGTTTTACCAATCCTTCATCTAAATGGATATAAAATAGCAAATCCAACTATATTAGGACGTATGAGCGATGAAGACTTAGAAAATATGTTTGTAGGAATGGGATATGAACCATTATTCGTATCTGGAACTGATACAAGATATATGCATGAAAGAATGGCTGAAGTATTAGATTATGCAATAACAAAAATAAAAATGAGAAAAATTCTTGCAAAAGAAAATGAAATAGTTAGATTACCACTTATTATATTACGTAGTCCTAAAGGTTGGACAGGCCCAAATAGAGTAGATGGAAAACAAATAGAAGGATCATTTAGAAGTCATCAAGTACCAATTGTAGTTGATAAAGAACATCCTGAACTTCTTAACGTCTTAGAAGATTGGTTAAAAAGCTATAAACCAGAAGAATTATTTGATGAAAATGGTAAATTACGTAACAAATATAAAATGTTTGTACCAGAAACAAATCTAAGAATGGGATTATCTAAATATGCCAATGGTGGATTGCTAACAGAAGAAATAAAATTACCAAATGTATTAGACTATGGTATAAAATTAAATAAACCAGGTAGCGTAAAAGGTATGGATATGAAAGAGTTAGGAGCATATTTAAGAGACGTTATAAATGAAAATCCTAATAATTTTAGAATATTTGGTCCAGATGAAGCTTTATCAAATAGATTAAACTATGTATTTGATACAACAAATAGAGAATGGAACTTACCAATAATACCAACAGATGATTATTTAAATAATAAAGGTAGAGTAATTGATAGTTTCCTATCAGAAAACGTTTGTGAAGGATTATTAGAAGGATACGTTCTAACAGGAAGACACGGTATATTCCATACATATGAAGCATTTTCTAGAATAATAGATTCTATGGTAAGTCAACATATAAAATGGATAAAAGCATCTAACGAAATAGAATGGAGAAAAGAAATACCTTCATTAAATATTATTTTAACAAGTCATATTTGGCAACAAGATCATAATGGATATACACATCAAGAACCAGGGTTCTTAAATCATTTAGCAACAAAGAAAAAAGATTTAATAGGATTATATCTACCAGCAGATGCAAATACATTAATTGTTACTATGAATCATGTGTTAAATACTAAGAACAAGGTTAATGCTATAGTTGCTAGTAAACACGAAAGACCTGAATGGCTAAATATGAAACAAGCAATTAAACATTTCAAAAATGGAGTCAGTATTTGGAATTGGGCAAGTGATGAAAATCCAGATATAGTACTTACGTGCGCAGGAGATACTCCAACACTAGAAGTATTAGCAGCAAAAACTATATTAAAAGAGTATTTACCTAATTTAAAAGTTAGAATAGTTAATGTAGTTAATTTATTAAAATTAGATAAAACATATAATGAAGGATTAAAAGAAGAAGAATACGATTACATATTCACAAAAGATAAACCAATTATATTTGTATTTCACGGATATCCTAATCTAATAAAAGAACTTACACTAGATAGAAATAACAAAAATTTAACTGTATTAGGTTATCAAGAAGAAGGTAGAATAACAACTCCATTTGATATGAGAGTACTAAATAAAATAGATAGATTTAACATTTGTTTAGAAATATTAAATCATATAGATGATACTTATGATAAATTTGCATTAACAAATTATTGTGTAAAAGAACTTATAAAACATAATATACATATTGAACAATATGGAACAGACTTAGAAGAAGTAGATAATTGGAAATGGAAGTAAAATATAAAAATAGATACTTGAAAGAGTGTCTATTTTAGTATATAATTTTATCAGAGTAATAATAAAAAAGTAGAAACTAGAAAGACTATATAATAATTTTATTAGATATTGAAAACTACTATATCCATAAAACAAATATATTATCTTTTTTGAATTATCTATAAAACATTTGAGGAGTGTGAACTTGTCATGACAAGAAAACAAAAAATAACATTAAGTATAATAGGAATAATATTAGTTACTTTAATATTAGTAGGATTAACATACGGTTATTATTTAACAACAATAAATGGAAATACTAATACAAAATCGATAACAACTAGTCTAGCAAAATTAGAATTAAAATATGATGATGGTAATGGTTTAATAAGTAAAGAAAATATGATGCCAGGAGATAAAATCGTAAAAACTTTTAGTGTAGAAAACAAAGGAAATAGAGAAGTAGAAAACTATACAGTATATTTAGAAAACATAATAAATGATTTTGAAGATAAAGATGATTTGTACTTGACGCTAAAATGTAATTCAACAGAAGGCGATTGTAACGGAAATAACATGATATTTCCAAGTAATGATGGAGTAATAGCCGTAAACAATATAAAAGTAGGAGAAATACAAAATTTTGAATTAACGGTAGAATTCTTGGAAACTAATGATTTACAAAATGACAATATGAACAAAAAGTTTGAAGGAAATGTAAAAATATTAGATTTAAAAAGTGCTAATAAAAAATTAGTAACTTCAGAAGGAGAAGATAATGTAACAGTATCAAAACCAGAATTATTAACAAACTTTAAAATATATGGTAATAGTATACAAAAAACAAGAAGTGGTAAAAATCTACTTAATATGAGTGATTTTAACGTTTCATATACTGATAATTATTATCTGAATACTCCAACAAAATTTAAATTAGAAACTGGAAAAACATATACACTTTCATTTGATTATAATATAATCTCAGCAACAAAGACAGTTGCAGTAGCAGTAGGTTATGGAACAACAACATATTCGAAAGACATAATAGGACAAAAAAATTATAACACACAAACTACAGGTAGACAAACTGTAACATTTAATACTCCATCAAGTTATACTTCGAGTGATTACTTATTTGTAAGATTTGCTAGAGTTCCATCCCAAGGCACAGTAAATGTTGATATTTCAAATATTCAATTAGAAGAAGGAGATACAGCAACGGAATACGAAGAATATGGAAAAATGCCTTCTCCAGATTATCCAAGTGAAATAAAAAATGTGGGAGACTTAGTAACAGATTCAAGTGATACAAATTATGGAAAATATAAAATAAATATAAAAACAACAGGAAAAAATTTGTACCCTAACTACAACAGTAATCATTCAGCGGAACAAGCTGGAGTTACTCAAACTTGTAATAGTAATAAAAATACTATTACATTAAATGGAACATCGAATTCAACAGGAGGAAGAAATGTTTTAAACTATTATAATAGTGGTTTTAAAATTGAAAAAGGAAAAACTTATACATTATCATGTTCATTAATAAATGGAACTACTACTTCCGGTACTTTCAACGTTTTACTAGCGGATAAAAATACAAATGCATATAAAGGAAAAAGTTGTACAATTGGAACAACTGCAACTTTCACAGCGACTGAAAGTTTTACAGCAATTTTAGGAATAAACATAGCAAAAGAAAATGTAACTTTTGATAACGTTGAAGTTGGAATGATGATTGAAGAAAATGATACAGCAACTGAATATGAAGAATATAGTGAAAATACAGCAAATATCTATTTAGATGAGCCATTAAGAAAAGTTGGAGACTATAGTGATTACATCGATTTAATAAATAAAAAAATTATTAGAAATATTGCAACAACTAAAATTGGTGATCTAAAAAATTTAACATACTATGAATCATCAACGGCATATCCTTATGGATTTTTCACAGGGACACCAACATTAAAAAGAAAAAATGGATTAAATCTTATATCAAATGTATTTCAAAATATTCAAAATTTTAAAACTAATAAAGGAATATTTGGTAATTCAAGTGGAGGGAACATTTACATAGTTGATAATTCATATACAACTGTAAATGATTTAACTAATGCATTAAAAGATGGTGAAATATATTTTATTCTAGATTCAACTAATATAGTTGATAGCAATTTAATAGATATTGAATTAATGGATAATATAAAACATATAAATATAAATACTGAAACTTCACCAAGTAATATTGAAATAGGATATATTAATTAAATATATTCTTTTTTCTATCTAAAATGTATTTCTTTTTTTTAAATATATGATAAAATTATTATAAGGAGTGATAATAAATGCTATACGATGATAAAGCTTTTTACGTATTTGTATCAGATGATGAATATCATAATAAAAAAATGTATTATAGATCTAACGAATTAAATGGTAGATTAATAATAAGCTATTATAAAAAAGATGATGATATTGTAGTAAAAATAAATTATCCAAACAAAGAAATTTTATCTAAAGAAGTTTCATTAGAAGATTATAATCTAATAACAAAATATTATATAGAAAGAATGGAAGCTAACGGTTATGAAGAATATCCAACAACTTATGAAAAAGTTTACGGTTTAGGTATATATAAAAAGTTTTTTGTTAATGGTTACACACCAGATATGGAATGCATAAAAAAATATATAGATTATGATTATTTAGAATATGAAAAATTAAATACTATTGCTGAAAATAAAAAAGAATTACACGAATTAGAAGATTTATATAATAAATGTCTAGATTTTGATAAGCCGGAGATAGTTAAGAAAAAATTTATAGAATATGATAAAAACTTTAAAACAATAACACAAAATTTTAAAGATGAAGAATTTTTAAATTAAAAGAACTAATAAAGTTCTTTACACATGCCTTGAACAGGTTTATAAAAACAATGATTTTTATATCTACCAGCTAATGGTTGACCATAGAAATTATCTTTGCAGTTGTTTCCTGTTCCTGGAGCATAAAACCATAGTGCATGTGTAGCAGGATGATAATATTCTCCCGTAATAACTCTTTTAGCCAAATTTTTTTCCAAAGTTGTACTAGAAGAATAGAATAAAGAAGAGTTTACTCCAACGAAACCTCCAGGATTTTGATACACAACGTCATACAAAGTTCTAATATCTTTAAAAACATCACAGCTAGCAATTGCACGGTTAACAATAACATTACCAACCATAAGCATACCTAAATTACCTTCACCCACAGCTTCAGCTCGCATAAGTCTAGCAACTAAATCTAATTCTCTTGATGTATAGCTTATTAACATTTTTATCACCTTATTAAATAATATGATATAATAATAAATATATTAAAGAAAGAGGAAAGAATATGAGAAAGACAATAGAACAATATTTTATAAGAAATGAAATAAAAGATAAAGAATTATATGCTTTATTAGATGCATTAAATTTAACAAACAAAGACGTTGTAGATTTTATTTATAAATTTCATAAATTATTAAATACTAAAGTTGATGGAGAAAAAAATATTGCAGAAGAATTAGTAGCGTTTATTAAAGATACTAAAAATGATGAAATATTACGTAAATTTGGTGTATTTAATGATATCTCAGATTATACAAGATACTTTCAAAAAGATAATTTAGATATAGCTAATTTAACTGACGTTTATGATAACATATTAGACAAAGAAAATGACAATTATATAAAAAAATTAAATTAGAGAAATATTTCTCTTTTTTTGTACAATAAAAAAACTAACTATTAGTTAGTATATATCAAAAATGGCAGGGGTGGAGAGAATCGAACTCCCATCAAAAGTTTTGGAGACTCCTATGCTACCATTATACCACACCCCTGTGACAAGAAAATTATATCATACTTTTTTCTATCACACAATAACTTTTTTACCCCAACATTAATTTTACCGTATTTGTTTCCTTAATATATTGATTGCTAGTAGGTTCTTGAGAAATAACATTATCTCCATTACCAGAATATTCTATTTTAAAACCTTTTAAAGTTTTCTTAGCCTCATCAACACTCATTCCAACAACATCAGGTAATAAAACATATTTTGTATCAAGCCAAGTATATTCTTGTCTAATCATACCAGTATTATCTTGTTTAATACCTTTAATATCTATAATACTTTTCATAACATTTTTAGCAATAGGGGCAGAAACAGTTCCACCATATTGAGTAATTCCTTTAGGATTATCTATTGCAACATAAACAATATATTCCGGTTTATCTGCAGGTAAAAATCCAATAAAAGATAAAATATAATTACCAACCATATAAGCACCATTATTAACTTTTTGTGCAGTACCTGTCTTACCACCAACACGATAATTTTCTATATATGCATTCTTACCAGTACCATTTGCAACGACGCTCTCTAAAGCATATCTAACTAATTTGCTAGTTTCTTCACTAATAACTTGCTTTTTAGTATTTTTTTTATTCTCTAAAATAATAGTATTCGTTTCAGGCTCGCTTAAATATTTAACGATAAATGGAGTATTTAAATAGCCACCATTTATAGCAGCAGAAACACCTTGTATTTGCTGAATAGGAGTAACACTTATACCTTGACCAAATGACATAGTTGCTTGTTCAACAGAGCCAATATTATCATACTTAAATAATATACCAGAACTTTCACCATTTAAATCAATACCAGTTTTCTCTCCAAAACCAAAATTAGTAATATAATTGTATAATTTTTCAGTACCCAACTTTTGTCCCATAACAACGAAACCGGGGTTACAAGAATTTTCTACAACCTGTAAAAAAGTTTGTTCACCATGACCACCTTTTTTCCAACATTTAATTCTAGCATTTTCAACATGAATAGAACCAGAATCATGAAAATGATCATCAAATATATTTATAGTTTTTTCTTCAATAGATGCAGATAAAGTAATTATTTTAAAAGTTGAACCAGGTTCATAAGTAGCCCAAATAGGAAGATTTCTATTGATAGTATTAATATCATAATTTTTATAATTATTAGAATCAAAATTCGGTCTACTAGACATACCAAGTATTTCACCAGTGTTTGGATCAGCAACAACAATTAAAGCTTGTTCAGGATTATATTTATTAACAACATTATCAAGTTCTCTTTCAATAGATTTTTGAATATCCAAATCAATAGTTAAAGTAACATTAACACCATTTTGAGGTTCAACATAAACCTCTGATTTATTTAATCTATTTCCTTTACCATCACTATAATACTTTATAGCACCACTTTTACCAGTTAAATATTTATCATATTCAAGTTCAATACCAGACAAACCTTGATTATCAATTCCAACATATCCTAAAACATGACTCAACATATTTTTATAAGGATAATATCTTTTACTTTCCTTAACTAAATAAACACCATCATAATTTAAATTATTTATTTTTTCTGCAACATCATATGATAATTGTCTACCTTCAGGATGAACTCTTTCAATACTAGTTCTCTTATTAACATGTTTATACATTTCATCATAACTAACATTTAAAATACTAGCTAAATCTTTAGTAACCATTTCCTTATTTTTAATTTGATTAGGTATTAAGACCAAACTTACGGTAGTTATATTATCTGCAAGAATTTTACCATTTCTATCTAAAATTAAACCTCTATCAGAAGTAATAGGTAAATTTCTACTCCATAAATTATCAGCCAAATCATTTAACTTATTATATTCAATTACTTGTATATAAAAAACTTTAATAATTACTGCAATAAACATTAAAAGCACTATAACAAAAATAAATCTAATTCTACCATGTATATTTTCTACAAACATATTATTTTCACCTAATTAATATTATTAATAAAAAATATACTTATTACTTACTATTTAATTTTTTCTCTAATTATATTCTTAGTTAAATATTTACTTCTTTTATTAGTTTTCTTTCCCAAAACAATCTTTTTTAAATAACTTTTATCATTAGGTTCTATAGGAAATGTATAATTTAAATAAATAGATTTATAACTAGTAATATTTATAAGAAAAGCAATAAAAGCTAAACATACACCATATAATCCAAAGAATGTACTAAATGTTAACCCAATAACTCTCCATAATCTTATAGCCCCTGATATTTCTGAATCAGAAAATATTAAACTACAAATAAATGTTACTGCAACTACTATTATCATAATTGGACTAACTATTCCTGCATTAACGGCTGCTTCTCCAAGTATTAATGCACCAAGTATACTTATAGCAGAACCATAATTATTAGGGAATCTTAAATCACTTTCTTTTAATATCTCACATATTACAAGCATTGTTAACGCTTCTATAATAGGTGGAAATGGAACACCACTTCTTTGAGTAGCAAAGTTTAAAAGAAGTGGGAGTGGAATAGTTTCCTGATTATAAGTAGTAATCGCTATATAGTAAGCAGGTAAGAATATTGAAAAAGTAAAACATATAATTCTAAGTATTTTTAAAAACATAACATTAACAGATTTACTATATTCATCACTAGCAGGATTAAAAAAATCTAAAAGAAAAGTAGGCATAATAAGAGCAAAGGGACTACCATCAACTAATATAACAACTTTACCATATAATAAATTAGAACATATAACATCAGGTCTTTCAGTAATTTTTATTGTAGGAAAAGGATTTTTATTATTATCCAATATATTTTTTAACATACCAGAATCAAGTATTCCATCTATATCAATATTATCTAATTTATCACTAATTTTATTAACTAACTTCATATTAGTTATATTATCTATATACAATATATTAATAATGCTTTTAGTATCTCTTCCTATTATCTTAACTACGTTTTTTAAATGATTAGTTTTAAGTCTTCTTTTAACTAATCCTAAATTTTTTTGTATATTTTCTACTAAACTATCTTTAGGTCCAAATAAATTAGGTTCAGTTGTTGCTTCACTTATACTTCTATCTAAATCAGCTTTAGTTTCTATAGCATATATATTATTTTTATTTATAACAACAGTATATCCATTACATAAATAATAATTAATTTTATCACTATTATTTACTTCTACAAAGTTAGGACTAGGTAAATTCTTTTTAATATTATTAATATTTTTATTAAATGAAATACCATTTAATACATATTCACTAACTTTATCACTACTAGTAATAGTTTCTAAATAAAATATATGATATGTTTTAAATCCAAATTTAATTTCTTTATATATTAAATCATTACATTCTATAAATTCATCTTTTACTTGTTTAACAATTTTATTCATACATATCACCATTATTATTTTTTGTAAAAGATATATTTTTATACTTGAAAAAGATAACACTATTTGTTAAAATGTATTTAGGATAGAAAAGAGATATCCATAATATTTACGATTCATAAAAAAGATGAAAACAAGACTGTATAACTTCTCTCCCGACCTCGAAGATTTGTTCGGGGGGGGGGGTTATAAGAAGTAAAATATATAGTCTTTTTTGTGTATTAAAAAATGATAAATTATTTGTTTTAAATATGCTTTAACATAAGTACCACAAGCACGTTGAAAAACATATTTATTATAATAATATTGTTATATAAAAAAGGAGTGTGATTAAAATGAATCGTAAACAAAAAATAGTAGTTAGTATAACAGGAATATTTTTAGTACTAATGATATTAGTAGGCTTAACTTATGCTTACTTTCTAACTAAAATAACTGGAAATACTAATTCAAAATCAATAAGTGTAACGACAGCAAACTTAGCAATAGTATATGAAGATAATAGTGCCGAAATATTAGGTAAAGATTTAATACTAGAACCTGATAGTGAAAAAGAAATTGGTACTAAAACATTTACAGTTACTAATAAAGGTAACGCAACAACAAGCTATGTGGTATTAATAGAAGACACAAAAATAACAAATGCAACAGACGGAACAACAACTACTTTTGAATCTAATGATTTTAGATATACATTAACATGTACTAAAAAAGACGGTACAGCATGTGTTGGAGTTTCATCCCAAAGTGTATTTCCAATAAATGGAGGAATAATTGTAAGTAATAACATAGATGTTGGAGATGTACAAACTTATGTATTGAAATTATGGTATATAGATACTGGTAAAAATCAAACAAATGACATGAATAAAAGATTAGAAGCAAAGATAAATATTGCTAACGACGATAATAATTATAATCCATATAGCGCAAACGAAGATTCTTTAGCGTATCAAATACTAAACAATGGAGCCTTGGTTCAAGATAACACTAGTAATAAATTAGTTACTGATAAGAAAATAAAAAATAATCCGAATTTAAATGAAGTTGCTAACGGAACTTCATACAATGGTTCATTTTTTACAAATGATGGGTTATTTAAAACTCCTGATAATTATTCTTATGAAACAGGTATAGATAGTTATTATTACAGAGGAAGTGTAAAAAATAATTATTTAAATTTTAATGGTATGTGTTGGAGAATTGTTAGAATAGAAGGAGATGGAAGTGTAAAAATAGTTTTAGCTTCAGATTTAGGTGAATGTAATGCTGAAAACAGTTTAGGAGAAAGCAGTGCTTTCATAAAGTCAAACGTAACTGATGGTGACAACACAGATTATAATGGATATTTTTTACTTTTTGCAGTAGGTAATCATAATGAAAGTCGTGCTACAGGTATTAGTGATAACTTAAATGCCTTTTTAAGAGGCGACAGTTACGGATGGGGTTATCAAACAACAGGAAATTATTTAACAATAAGAACAAATCAAAGTTTTACAGATAAAATTTCTTCATTAAAATCTTCAAAACAATGTGTATCTGATGATTCGATTAAATACGATTCATCAGGAAATGTTATTAGTGATACAACTGGCTTATCAAAATGGTACTATGATAAATATTTAAAATTGTATAATAAATTAGGAAAAGGTGTTGAAGCATCATTAGTTTGCGATGTATATTCTAAAGACTTCGGTTACGGCGATAATTTTGCTTATGCATATGTAACATTATTAACTGCAGATGAAGTTGTTTTTGCTGGAGCCAAAGCTAAAGTACCATCATCTAATTATTATTTAGCAGAAAATGCAAATGGAAATTGGTGGTTAGCAACACATTCGAAACACGATAATGACTATGAATTAGTAAGTTCAGCCGGAAATGAATTTAGTTTTATAGTTGGAGGCGATGGCTCTTTATATAACTACGGTTATAAAAATCCAAATAAAATAAGACCTGTTATGATTTTAAAATCAGGAATAAGAAGTATTTATGGAGATGGAACTATAACTAACCCATATAGTGTATCATAATAAAAAATAAAAAAATTACAAAAAATGAAAAACAGGTACTTGAAATAAATATCTTTTTTTGATATATTTTTATTAGGATAGAAAAGAAATTTTATATCTTAAATATTTTAAATTTACGATTCATAAAAAAGATGAAAATAAGACTGTATAACTTCTCTCCCGACCTCGAAAATTTGTTCGGGGGGG
>CAKOID010000022.1 GCA_934086355.1 uncultured Bacilli bacterium | reverse complement strand
CTATTTCCTTCATTGGTTGCACTAAATACTTTTACTGCTGCTGTTTCTCCTGGCATTAATGCTTCTTTTGTTATTATATCTTGTGTTTCTTACCCATACTTTAATACAAGGTTTGCTGTCGTTACACTTATAGATTTTTCATTAGTATTTCCAGTTATTTTAGTTAAAAAGTAAGCATACGTTAATCCTACTAATATCATTAGTACTAAAAATATTCCAGTTATACTAACTATTATTTTTTGTTTTCTTGTCATTTTATTATTCCTTTCTTCTTAAGAGTTTTCTACTCTACATAAATTATAATATATTTTTAATTCCAAATCAACTATTTTAAATATTCTAAATCAATCCTACTTAATTTTGTATTTGTATTTATTGTTATATTGTTTATATTATTTATTAAGTTTAATTCGTCATAAGAAATATTTTCTTCTATTGGTGTTTCCAATACATAATTTATTTTTAAAGGATTATTTTTTGATTTTGCATTACTTATAAATGTTTTAAATTCATCAACTGTTTTATTTGTATAAAAATGAAATGCGTTAACATTAACAGTACTTGTAAACTTTTCACTACCTTTTTCAACCTTAGATGTATATTTAAAATAATTACTCATAGCTTCAGTTAATCTATGTTTTTTTTCATAATATAATCCATAACCATATTCACTAATTTTCTCCTTGCCATCAAATGTCACGTTTCCAACATTTCTAACAACTTTCTTATTTATTAAATTTATATAATCACTATAATCTCCTATTTTTCTTAACGGTTCATCTAAATATATATTTGTTATTTTTTCGTGATAAGTTTCATAATCAGTTGCAGTATCTCCAATTTCTATTTGAAAATCTTTTATAGTATATTTACCATCAGTAGACCAATTAAATCTTATATATTCTACATCATCATTTAATGTAGTCATCTTTCCTATATCCACTTCAGCGTTAAGATCAGTTTTGCTATAACATGTTATCATCTGAGTTTTTCCATCTTTAAAAACTGCATCAACCCTAAAATTTTTTCCTGTTACATTGGTTACTTTACCGCTTGATATTATTGTTGTTCCTTTTTTTAAATTCATTTTTATTCCTTTAGTATACATATTTGCATTTGAAGTAAAAGTATATTCATTATCGTTTTTTATAACATCATTTGAATATGACAACATTTTATCCATATCCATTAGATTTTTTCCAGTAGTCTTAACTCCTATTTTATATTTTCCATCATTTACATCATTTGTGTCAGTTATTAAATCTCCTACACTGTTAATTTCACTTGGATATTCAAGAGATGGACTGTCAGGTATAAATTCATCATATTTAACACTATCAGCACTTACCATAATATTTTTTACTTTATATTCATTTGCAGCATAAGCAGTTGAACGTTGAAAAGATAAAATTAAATATGAAGAATTCTGTATTGCAACTCCATAATCATTGTTGCCACCAAAAGTAGCATTAACCTGATAATTGTCTTCCTTATCCTTAAGAGCAGAACCATTTCCACTTAATTTATTTCCATTTTCATCATTATATGTAATATTTATATGTGCATTACCACCACTAACTAACAAATAACTAACATTTACAGAATCACTTCTTTTATTCCATGGTATTTTTATATCTGCTTTCGATGTTAAATCTGGTAATGTTAAATTACCATCATCATCAAAATATGCACCATTTGTTAATTCCCATTTACCATATTTAAATGATGAGCATAAGTTACTAGATTGTGTAGAAATATTTTGTAAGCTATTCCCATATATTTTAAAATTTTTTATTGCTTTTGCATTATCTACTAATATACTTTCTGTTTCTTCATTTTTTACTACTTCACCTTTTGCACTTCTTATATCTAGTATCTTTACATTTCCTTCAAATTTTTTATACATATTATCATTTTGTAAATCATTAGTTTCCAAGAATTCTACCGTTAATTCAAAATTTTGTATTTCTCCTACTTTTATATTGTTTACGGCTATTACTCCATCATTACTTGGAAATATCATGTTATTTCCGTTACAATCGCCTTCTGTTGAATTACATTTTAGCGTCAAGTACAAATCATCTTTATCTTCAAATTCATTTATTATATTTTCTAAATATACTGTATAATTTTCTACTTCTCTATTTCCTTTATTTTCTACACTGAAAGTTTTTACGATTTTATCTCCTGGCATCATATTTTCTTTACTTATCAAACCATTACCATCATCATATTTTAATTCTAACTTTGCTAAACTTACTGTTACTGATTTTTCATTAGTATTGCCCTTTATTGTTGTTAAGTAATATGCATAAGTTAGTCCTATCAATATTAATAAAATCAAAACTATTCCCGTTATACTAATAGTTATTTTTTGCTTACGATTCATACTCCCACTCTCCTTCTTATTACACAAAAAATTATATTTCTTTATACCCCCCCCCCCAACAATTTTGGGGAGTTGGGAAAGAGATATAATTTTTAATTTTTTATGAATCGTAAATTTTAATTAAATATCACTATGGTATTACTACCCTAATAAAATATTATCAAAAAAATATACCTATTTCAAGTATCAAGCTTCAATTTATATTATTTTTTTTATTATATTTTTTTATTTTTATATTTTGAATATTATAATTTATTTTTAGTAATAATTTAGTCGGTAATAATCTAGTCATAAATATAGCTACTTTCATTCTAAATGTTGGTATAATAATTAATTTATTTTTAAACATTTTATCTATAGCATATTTAGCAACATATTCGCTAGTAGCACTTTTCGTATTAAAACTTCCACCTGCAACTTTATTAAAATTAGTATTTACAGGTCCTGGACAAAGTACACTAATTTTTACATTAGATTTCATATGTCTTAATTCCTCATATATTGCTAAGCTACTTCTCAAAACATAATTCTTAGTCGCATAATATGTAGATAATTTAGGACCAGCCATAAAACCAGCACTTGAAGCAACATTCAAAATATAACCTCTATCTTTTTTTACAAAGTCTTTTAAAAATAATTTTGTTAAAACATGTACAGTAACAACATTAACATTTATCATATTTAATTCAATCTCTAAATCAGTATCAACAAAATTACCAAATAAACCAAAACCAGCATTATTTATTAATATATCAATATCATCATTTTTACAATTATCATATACCTTATACACATTTTTTAATATACTTAAATCATAATCATAAATCTTAACATTCGTTTTACATTTATCTTTCACTCTCTCTAATTCTTCTCTATTTCTACCAACTAATATTAAATCATATCCTAAATTAGATAAATAATATGCCATATCTCTACCAATACCACTACTTCCACCCGTAATTAACGCTTTCATAAAATTATCTTCCTTTCAAACTTATTATATATAATACTAACTAAATTATATCATAATGAAAAAATAATATAAAAAAAATTAACAAAATATCTCTACTTTATTAATTTTTTTATATCTTTTTTATCTATTACATTTTGCACTAATGCACAAGCATTAATAGCTTTATATAGTCTTTTTAAATAATTTTTCTTTTCATTATCACTTAATGCGTTTTTATTATTCACAAAATTTTTATAAATATATGTTTTATCATTTTGATAATAAAAATAATACACACCATCTATACTACTTTCTTTTAGTACGATTATATCTGCTCTTTTATACAAATTATATTGTTTATCTTCAAAATAAAATTCTATATCAACTTTTGGCACATCCAATTTAATCATTTTTATTCCTCCTGATACCGAACAAGAATTTTACCATATATTTTTTTACTTGTCAACAAGTTTTCCCAATTAAAAAACAGCATTAATATATTTACTATTAATACTATTAATTATATATTATTAATTATATATTATAACTGTTTTTTTATAATAATTTTAAACCAAAAGAATATTTTTTACCTTAAACTATCTATCATAGATTGATAATCATCATTCATACAAATATATGAACCACTAATAACAAAATCTACATTTCTAACTTTATCAATAGTATCTTTATTTATTCCACCATCAATACTTATCTTATAATTTAATTTTTTATTCTTTCTTATCTTATCTAAAATATCAATTTTATAAACTACACTGTCCATAAACTTTTGTCCACCTTTTCCAGGCTCTACACTCATTATCAAAACATTATCAACTTTATCTAAATATTTTTCTATAAACTCTACAGTAGTTTTAGGCTTTATACTTAAACCAACTCCAATACCATAACTCTTAATCAAATCAATTAAATCATCTATATTATTATTTATTTCACTATGTATTGTAATAAATTTAGGTAATAAATTCTTATATTCTAATATATATTTTATAGGATTATCTACCATCAAATGTATATCTAACATCTTATTAGTATTCTTTAATACATCTTTAACATCATTATATATACAAGATATATTAGGAACAAAATTACCATCCATTACATCAACATGTATATATTCTGCATCTGTATTATTTATTTTATCTATTGTATCTTTTAAATTATATTTACTTTTTAGAAAAGACACGGCTATTTCCATACATATTCACCAACCCTAAATAATTCTCATATCTACTTTTTAATATTTTTTTATTATTAACTAATTCTTTTATCTTACACTCTTTTTCTTTTGTATGTGTACAATCTTTATATGGACATTCTACTTTACTAAATTCTATAAATGAATTTTTTATATCATCTAAGCTAACATCATTTAAATCCAAGGAACTAAATCCAGGAGTATCTGCTATAAAAGACGTTTTATATTTAAATAATTCTACATGTCTAGTAGTATGTTTACCACGTCCTAATGCTTCACTTATTTCATTAGTAGCAAGATTTAATTTTTTATCCAATTTATTAAGTAAACTACTTTTACCAGCACCAGTTTGTCCAGTTAGAACCAATGTTTTATTTTTTATATATCTTTTTAATTTAAATAAATTATTATTAGTACAAACTTTAATACCAATACTAGAATAGTATTTCATAATAAATTTTATATATTTTAATTCACTCTTTTTTAATAAATCTAATTTAGTAAATACTATAATTGGTTCTATATTATTTATCATACACAATGTAATTTGTTTATCTAATAAGTTTAGTGATAAATCTGGTTTTTTAACACTAGTTATTATTAAAGCACTATCTATATTAGAAATACTCGGTCTATCTAAGTTATTTTTTCTAGGTAGTATTTCTAATATATAGTTTTCTTTTTCATCAAAATTTACTTTATCACCGACTAAAGGAGTAAGTTTATCATATCTAATCTTACCCCTTGCTCTACACTCATATAATTTATTATTTGCTTCTACTGTGTATAAATTACTAATTATTTTTACTATTTTACCTTCCATAAACCCTCTAATCTGTAATTTCTTCATTAGTTACTTCACTAGCAATATATATTTTTAATTCAGAATTTTCAGTAACTATACTTCCTGGATCTCTACTTTGTTTGTATATTTTACCAACTTCATATTCATTAGTTTCTGTATATTCTACTGATAAATTAATATTATATTTACTAGCAAAAGCTTCTATATCTTTTAAACTATATTCTCCACTTGTAAAATCAGGATATGTAACACTAGAATCAGGTATATGTAATTTAACTGTATCTCCCTCTTTTAAAAGAGTACCAGCTTCTGGTTCAGTTTTTATAATAGTACCTTTTTCATATTGATTAATATCTTCTAGTTCATCTTCTTTTACTTCAACATATAATTTATAAGTATTTTCTAAATATCCTTTTACTTCTAAATAATTTTTACCTTTAAAGTCTTCTAATGTATATCCACCTTCACCAACAGATATATATAACGTAATTGTTGAACCTTCTTTTACAGTTCTACCACTTGCAGGACTTGTCTTAACTACATTACCAACTTCAACACTGTCACTTGTTGCATCTTTAGTTTCTGCTGCAACTTTAAATCCTTTATTCTCTAATTCACTTTCTGCCTCTTCAACAGATAAATTAGAAACGTCAGGAATTTTAACATCTTTTGCTTCAGTTAATTTTGGAAGTAAGAAAACTAATGCAGTAACAATTACAATCAATCCAGTAAACACTATCGCAAGTATCATTAGCAGCTTATTTTCTTTCTTCTTTTCAGTTTTATCATCACCTACAGTGATTTTTTCTACTTTAACTTCTTCCTTTTTAGGTTCTTCTACTTTAGTATTTTCAAGTTCATTAACTGCTTTCTTTTGTTTTTTATCTTCTTCTATTTCTGGATAAGGAAATTCATATACTTCTTCATCAAGTCTAGCCTCATCTAAACAAGTTTTTAAATCTTCATGCATTTCTCTAGCATCTTGATATCTATTTTTTAAATTTTTAGCAGTTGCTCGCTTAACTATGTTAGCAACACTGGTCGGTATACTGTCATTTATATCTTTAACATAAGGAATACTTTCTTTAATATGTTTCAAAGCAATTTCAACCGCATTATCTCCTTTAAATGGAACACTACCAGTTAAAAGTTCAAACATCAATATTCCCATTGAATAAACATCACTTTGTATTGTAGCCGTCTTACCACAAGCCTGTTCAGGAGGTAAATAATGTACACTACCCATAACTGAATTAGTTTGAGTAAGTTGTGTTGCATTAAGTGCCATTGCAATACCAAAATCAGTTATTTTAATTAAACCATTTTCAAGTATCATAATATTTTGTGGTTTTATATCTCTATGTATTATATAAGAATCATGAGCAGCAGACATACCATCAGTAACTTGCATCATTATATCTACTACTTCTCTAACAGTTAAACTACCACGTTTTTTTAATAGTTGTTTTAAATGTTTACCTTCTATATATTCCATTACTATATAATATAAACCATTATCTTCACCAACATCATATACTTCAACAATATTAGGATGACTTAAACTACTTGCACTTAAAGCTTCTCTTTGAAAACGTCTAACAAATTTTTCATCAGTTGCTAAATCTCCTCTTAATACTTTAACTGCAACATTTCTATCTAGTATAGTATCATATGCTAGATATACATTTGCCATACCACCTTCACCAATAGTTTTTATAATCTGATAACGATCATTAATCTTTTGCCCCTTCATAATCATAAACTATTCACCATCCTTCACTAGATATGCTATTGATATATTATCAGTACCACCTCTAGCATTACACTTCTTAATTATTTTTATTAATTTATCTTCTATTCTAAGTTCATCATCATTAAGTACTTTTTCTATTTGTTCAACAGTCAACATATTAGTTAATCCATCACTACATAGCATTATTGCATCTACATTAGTATCAACATCAAATGTATCTAACACTTGCTTAGTTTCAGTCCCTAATGCTTTCATTAATACATTTTTCTTTGGATGATTTAATGCTTCTTCTGGAGCAATTTCTCCAGTTTCAACTAATAAATTAACTAATGTATGATCTTTTGTTATTTTATGTAATTTTTTATTTTTAAATACAAATCCACTAGAATCACCTATATTACCAAAAATCAAAAAGTCTTTTGTAACAACTGCTAGTACAACTGTTGTACCCATTCCAGTAGATTCAGGATTTTCTTCAGTATATTTTAATATATTAGTATTAATTGTATTAATATTTTCATTTAACCAATTAACTGCATCAAATTTAGTTCCAATAGTTGATAAATTAGAAAATCTGCTTCCTAAATGAGTTACAACCATAGAGCTTGCAATCTCTCCTGCTCTATGTCCACCCATTCCATCAGCAACTATCATCAAGTGTTCTCCACTAAGATTTTTAACAATTGTTACTGAATCTTCATTATGACTTCTAACTCTTCCAGAATCTGTTAAGTAAAATGATTTCAATTTTTATCACCCTCTTTAGCACGAAGTTGTCCACATGCTGCATCTATTCCAGCACCGAACTCTCGTCTAATAGTTACATTTATACCATGTTTTTTTAACGTATCATAGAATTTTAAAATAGTATCTTTACTACTCTTCTTAAATTCTATATGACTAGTTTCATTATAAGGTATTAAATTAACATATACATTCATACCATGTAATAGATTAGCTAACTCTTTAGCACACTCTATACTATCATTTACACTATTAAGCATAACATATTCTATAGTAACTCGTCTATTAGTTTTTGCAATATATTTCTTTAAACTACTAATTAATGTATCTATACTATACGCTTTGTTTACAGGCATAATACTATTTCTAATCTCATCATTAGGAGCATGTAAACTAACTGCTAAATTAACTTGTAAAGGACAATTACTAAATTCTTCAATCTTATTAACTAAACCACTAGTAGAAATAGTAATATGTCTAGCACCTATATTTATACCAAATGGACTATTAATAATATATACAAATTTCATAATATTATCATAGTTATCAAATGGTTCACCTATTCCCATAACTACAACAGAATCTATCCTTTTACCTATATCTTTTTCAACTAACAATATTTGTTCAACTATTTCATGAGTTTCTAAATTACGTACTTTTTTAAGTCTACCACTCTCACAAAACTTACATCCCATATTACAACCAACTTGACTAGAAACACATATACTATCCCCATAATCATGTTTCATTAAAACTGCTTCAATATAGTTTCCATCTAATAATTCAAATAAATATTTATTAGTAGTTTCACTTCTTTGTACTTTCTTAATAGTAATAAATTCCATATTAAAATCAATACTAAGTTTACTAATTAATTCTTTCTTTATATTAGTCATTTCATCAAACGTATTAACTTTTTTAACATATAACCAATCATATATTTGTTTTGCTTTAAATTTTTTCTCATTAATATTTAAAAAATAATTTTCTAAATCTTCTAATGTATAATTATAAATATTTTTCATATTTCCACCATATTAATTATAAAACGAATACATCAAATTTACAATAATTAATAAGAAACATAAAATGAATTTGTACATTTTAAGTTTCGTTTAACATAATTAATAATACATGTAAAATAAGATAATATTTTACTAAAATATACGTTCAACTAAAGTAATAACAGCAGTAATAATTACCATTATATAAAATGAAATTATAATAAAATCTAATATCATAAGTTTAATATCCTTTTTTTCTATACAATTAATCGTTTTAACATCATAAACAATGCAAAATACTCCAAAAATTAATGTATACACTAATGAAAAAAAAGAATTAATTGCCATTCCATCAGGATGCATTAAATTATATTTACAGTTTTTAATAATGTATATCAAAGCAATATTAATAAATAACAAATTTATAATTTTACATAAATAAATTATTTTTTTATTTTTCATAACCATCACTCCAAAATTAATCAATATTAAATAATAAGTAAAAAAATAATTTAAGAAAATTCTTAAATTATCTATGTAAAAAATTTATTATTCTTCTTTCATTTTATTAAGTTTATTTAATAAATCTTCAGCCTTCATAGTTTCTTTAGATTCATTTTCTTTTTTTAAATTATCTAATTTACTTTTTAAATCATCTTGTTTATTTAAATTCTCTTTTTGTTTAGATTCCAAAGCACTCTTTAAATCATCTAAACTAGTTGTTTTATTAATTTCTTCTTCTTTAGTTTCTTCTACATCATCTTTTAAACTAGGAATATCATCCACATCAATAACATCTTCTTTATGTTCTTCCTTAACTTCTTCTTTTGTACCACCAGTTAATGTATTTTTAACGTCATTATCTACATTTACTTCATTCATAACTTGATTTAAATCCATAGTTTTAGTATTTTCATTATCTACATAAACAGAACTAAATTGTTCATTCTTTTCGTATGTTTTTTTAACTATGTTATCTACATAATCGTCAACACTAGGAATTTCACTACTTATATTAACTTCTTTTTTCTCTTCTTTTACTTCTGGAACAATTTCTTTAATACTTTCTACATTATCTAAAGCCCTTTCTATATTTTCGGTTTTAGATAAAGATTCCTCAGTTTTAACTTGGTCTAAAGGAATAATAGTTGTTTTCTCAAAAATATTTTGATCTTCTAAATTTGTTTCCTTTTTATCATCTTTAATCTCTTCTTTATTTTCTAATTTATCATTAGTTTCTTCTTTAATTTCATTTGAAATTACTTCTTCTTTTTTTGGTTCTTCCTTAATTTCATTTGCTTTGTCATCAATTTTAGGTTCTTCAATTATTTTAGGTTCTTTTTTATCAGTCTTTCTTAAACTAAATATTAATAATATTATAAAAATAAATAATAAACAAGCACCAACTATATATACTATTGACAACATTTTACTATCACTATAAATTTTATCCATAAAATTTAACATTATATTCATTTTTCTAGCCACCTCTTTAGTATATATCAATTATAGTATATTTTTTTTTACTTATCAATAATAATTTTAAAAAAATGTAAACAAAAAGTGAAATAAAATTTCACTTCTTAAAATTAATTAACTGAATCTTTTAATTTGCTTCCAGCTTTGAATGATACAACTTTTTTAGCATCAATATGAAGTGGTTTACCAGTTAATGGGTTAACACCATCTCTTGCAGCTCTTTCGCTGATTTTAAATGTTCCAAATCCAACGAATGAAACTTTTCCACTTTCTTTTAATCCTTTTTCAATTCCTGCTAATGTAGCATCTAATGCACGAGTTGCATCAGCTTTTGTTAATCCTGCAGTTTCTGCAATAAATTCTATTAATTCTGTTTTTGACATTTTTATTTCCTCCCATTTCTCTCATGTCTTTTAGGGATATACCCTACATATAAAGAGTATCAAATTATTTATATCTTTGCAATAGATTTATTTAATTTTTTTATAATTTATGAAATTTATCAATATAAATTAATTTAAATTCACAATTTTTATAAACGGATATCCTTTTATGTTTGATATGACTAGAAAAGCATGAGAATCAGAATCTGAAGTATCATCTTTACTAATTGTATTACCATTAAAAGTATAGCCATTCCAGTTATTACCTAATTCACGAGATGAGTCTTCACCATTATATTCTAAATTAGCAGACTCGCTTGACATCTCTAAAGGATAAAAAACAGTCTTATTATTATTAATTATACTATTAGTTTTCTTATCTATTCCATAGCCATATAATTTCTTTCCTTGCAAACTAACATTATTAGAATTCACAAGTTCAATTAGTTCTTCACCTATATTATAAGATTTAAAAGATAATGCAACTCCATTATTTTGAAAAAATTCATCTTCACCATATGCAGATATAGTAATTACTGGTTTTTCACCATTAGATGATGGTTTATAATTAACAGTTCTTCCTAAAGCCTCTGAAACAAATCTTATAGGAACATAAATTTGTCCATTTTTTTCTTTACTAGTTACATCAACAGAACTCTCATCAAAAGTCGGACTAATTAATCTAAATATTCTATTTGGTTGTAAAGATAAATATGAAGTGTATTTTTTACTCCCAATTTCATGAGTAATAGTATAAGAAATCTTAGTATAATTTTGACTATCTGATAACATAGAGCCATCTATCATCTTATTAGAATTATTAAAAAATGCATCAAAATCAATTATCAACATATTATTATTATTTTCACTTCTTTTATAAGTACATCCCATAAGTGTACAAAGATTATTTAGATCTATATATGTTCTATCATTCTCCAAAAATATACCAATATTATTATTAACTTCTTTACCCTCAATTATTAATTTTGCAAAATCTTCGCTAGAAAAATTAGAAGAACCTGCAGTACCATGATTCATAATTCCAATAGAACCATCTTTCTTAATAAATAATATATTACCATCATTTGACATAAAAGTTGTTGAATATGAACCATAAGTACTTAAAGGATATTCTTTACTATCTTTATATTTTCCAACCTTATTACCATCTTTATCAAATATAGTACCAGCAAATATAAAACCACCATCATTTAATAATAAAAAACTAGTACCACTATAAAAAGTATCAGAAGCTGGTTTATGATATAAATCTTTTTGTTCATCAAATTCTTTTTTTAAAGTATGTGTATCTGCATCATAAACTTTTAAAACATTTTTTTCCATAAAGAATGATTCTTTTAAAGCATTTGTACCTAAATATATAATATTTTTCTTATCATCTTTTCCCCAACGAATACTATATTTTAATTGATATTTATCATAAATATTAATGAATGAATAATTATCTAATTTAGATTCATCAGAGAAAGATTCAACCTCTTTATTATTATTGTCATAAACAACATACATATAATCTTCATTTAAACCTTCATCAATATTAAAATCTGTAAACTCACCATGAAAAAATGATCTACATATATATTGTTTAATTATATATCCACCATTTGAAAGAGCACCAATTGCAATTGAATCATCAATACCCTGGCTTTTATATACTTTTCTAAATATTTCAGTACCATCAGAACTAATTCTTCCATATATTGAATCAAAGTCATCATCCATTGAATTATTACCAACTCTATGCTCTCTTAACAAACCAAAAACATAACCAG
>CAKOID010000021.1 GCA_934086355.1 uncultured Bacilli bacterium | reverse complement strand
AGTACTAACTCTTGACCAAAGTTTATTAGGTTGGTTAATCTCCAACTATACAATTACGACCGAACCGTCGCACCATCAATACTCACTCTCTTTCTATTTTTATTTTATCATTTTTGCTATATTGATACAATACTATTAAAAAATAAAAAACTTAGACTAATTTCATCTAAGTACTTTGTTTATAATATTTAATATTATTTAGTAAGATTTGTCACTGTAAATGTCACTGTATTTTACTTTTTAGGCTTTTCATCTATAAATGAAAATAAATCTTCAACTTGAACATCAAAAGCTTTTGCAATATCCATTGCAAGTTTCAATGAAGGATTGTATCTTCCGTTTTCTAAACACACTATTGTCTCTCTTCTGACATTTACTAGTTCTGCTAACTCCGATTGTTTCATTCCTCTTTTTTCACGATATTCTTTTATTTTTGTTACAAGTTCCATTTTAAATTCCTTTTTTATCTATATTGTAAAATAATATAACTCTAACAATTGAAATAAATACTATAATTCCTACTAAAATATATCCAGTTATTTCTGATGATATTTCAAATCTTAGAATTGCTGATAGGAATGCTGTAAATATTATTAAAATAGCTAATACTTTAAAACAGATTGAATCACTTTTTCTTAAATTTGCAATTGCCATTTCGTCTTTAACTTCTTTTTTGTATTTTGACATACGAATAGACTCTCCAACAAAAATAAAGAAAGCTAATATTCCTACTGTATTTTGTATTGTAACATAATAATCTTTCCAATCATTTCTTGCCCAACACCAATAATAAATTGCAATTAATATTGTAATAATGATTTGTGATGAAAGCATTTCTTTCAAAGTTACTTTTTTTTTCATATTTTCCCTCCTTGATGTGATATATTTCTAACACCATTAAAATTATATCACTAAAAAAATACTATTTCAATATAAAATGTTATATATTTCTAACTTTTTATATTGATAAACAAATTACTGTCTGATAAAATATTTAAACAACTTTTTTTCATCTTTCAATTATTTAAACTTCTATTATTTTTTTTAGATAAACAAAAAAACTTAGACATAATCTAAGTATTCTATACATTACCACTAACAATATATTTAAAATTCTTTTTATATAAATCCCATATATTAGCTTTCTCTATACTTTCTTTAACAGTTATATCAAAACTATTTATTTTCTTACCATCTTTATACAATTCTAATACTCCTACTTTATCTCCAACATACACAGGTGCTTTAATCTCATTTATTTTTAATTTATGGTCATACTTACCTTCTTCATTAACGTCTACTAAATCAACAACATCATTTAAAAGCTTTAAATCTACATAATCTTTTTTTCCATTATTTACTTTTACTTTACCTAATTTTATATTATTTTTAAATATAGTTTTTAATTTATAATTATTATATCCATAATCTAAAAGTTCTACAGTATCTTTACTTCTTATCTCGCTAGTTTCTTCTCCCATAACTACACTTATCAATCTCATATTATTTCTTTTAGCAGTTGCAGTTAAACAATAACCAGCATTATCAGTAAATCCCGTTTTTAAACCATCTAGCCCTTTATAATATCTTATAAGCTTATTAGTATTAACCATCCAAACACTAGTTCCATCATTCTTTTTTAAATATTCTTCATATATACTAGAATAATCTAATATTTTTTGATGTTTTAAAAGTTCTCTAGCAATAACAGCCATATCATTAGGACAACTATAATGATTTTCACTATGAAGTCCATGCACATTTTCAAAGTTAGTATTTTTTAAACCCAATTCTTTTACTTTATTATTCATCAATTTAACAAATTTTTCTTCACTACCAGCAATAAATTCAGCTAGAGCTACTGCTGAATCGTTTGCACTAGCAATACATATACTTTTAATCAAGTCATCCACACTCATGACTTCTCCAACATTCAAATATACTTGACTCCCACCCATATTAGAAGCATTCTCACTAACAGTAACTTTATCAGTTAATTTTATTTTTCCATTATCAATACTTTCCATTATCAATAAAAGTGTCATCATTTTTGTCATACTAGCAGGATACATATGTTCAAATGAATTTTCTTCCATTAAAATTTCTCCTGTAGAATATTCCATTAATATACTTCCTTTAGCATTAGTTGCAAAAACATTTATTGTCATTGTAAAAAAACATAACATAAATACTACAAATTTCTTCATAATTCACCTCTAGTAAAAGTATATAAAATAAAAATAATATTATGCTTATCATAATACTATTTTGTCTTTATTCTATTATTTACATCTTTAACAAATATGGCGTAAAATATACTTGCTAATGGTAATCCAACTAACATTCCAGGTATGCCAAACAAACTTCCTCCAACCGTTACAGCAAGTAGTGTCCATATAGGGCTTAAACCAACGCTTTTACCAACAACTTTAGGATATATTAAATTACCCTCTATTTGTTGTATAATAATAAATATTAGTATAAATAATAATGATTCACTTGGACTAACAGTAGCAATCAATATTGCACCAATAACCATTGCTATTAAAGCACCAAAAATAGGTATTAAAGCAGTTATAGATGTAAGTAAAGATATTAATAAAGCATATGGAAATCTAAATATACTTAATACAACAAAAAATATAACACCTAATATCAAAGCCTCTAAACATTGTCCTGATACGAATTTAGAAAAAGTACTATTACTTAAAGTACATATACTTAATATTTTATCTGATTTACTTTTACTAAAATAAGCATTTAATACTTTTTTTAAACCATATATTAAATATTCTTTTTGACTTAACATATAACAAGCAAAAACTAATGCTGTAAATAAAGTAACTAAACTACTTATAAAACTAGTAATAAAACTTATACTACCATTAACTAAATAATTAAGTATTTTAACTAATATATCATTTATATTAGTATTATCATTAAATACATCAATTATTTTCTTTTGTATATCAGGATAATTCTTTAACATATCTAATAAATAATTCTCTATACTTTTAAACATAATAGGTATATTTTTTATTAAACTTTCTATATTATTTACTAACTCTGGTACTAATTCTAATAATATAAAAGTTATAGTTAATATAAATAATAATATAGTAATAGTAATAGATATAAACCTACAATTCTTTTTATTAATTTTATTTTTAAATATTTTATTAATAAGTTTTTCTATTTTAACCATAAATATATTTAATACAAAAGCAAGTACTATACCTAGTATAAAAGGTAATAAAGCATTAATTAATTTACTAAATACTATACTAACAAATTTAAAATTAGATATTAAAAGATATGATAAAATTAATATACATATTAATATTATAATTTTATTTATATCACTTTTTTTATTCATTAAAATCAACTCCTAAAAAATATTATACCATTAAGATTATAATAGAAAAAGAGTTAAAATATGATAACTCTTTTATCCTCTCCAACGATTAACTATATCGCAATTCGATGAATATGGTGTTGGATCTGGCATATCCATTTTTATTAGTAATGGTATTTTAAATGCATTACCAAATGCTACTAATGTACCAGCTTGTAATGAATTTAATTTATCTATTACATCACCACTTATATTTGGTAACATTTTTTCTATATATTCTAAATCTTTTGGATGTGTCATTTTAAGTATTAAGAAATTAGACATCTGAGATACAACTGTATCACTTATTTCAACTGGTCTTTGACTAACTAAGTCTAACATAACACCATATTTTCTTCCTTCTTTTGCAATACGTTCAAATATATTATACCCAAGTAAGAATACATCATTATCTTTTACAACATATCTATGTGCTTCTTCTATAAATAAGTGAAATGGTATACTTGCTCTATCAGTTCTTGATTTAGCAAAATCAAATAACATTTTAGATAATATTTTAACTATTACTTTTGCTAAGTTATCATCTACACCTTCTAAGTTAACATTTATTATTTGACTACGTTTATTATTATTCATTATTAAATTAGATATGTATGTTTCTAAGTTAGTATATTCTGTAGCATTAAAGAATGCACTATTACTACTATTAGTTAATGAATTTAATCTAACTTTTAATATAATTGCTCCATCTTGTATTGTTTTATTTTCTTGGAACCCTTCTCCAATTAAAGTAAAGTTTAATGCATTAACTAAATCATTTAATGTAAAGAATGATTCTTTAGGTATTGTTATAGTACTTTCTAAATTATCATCAATATATTTATTTAAGTATTCATTTAATAATACTGATTCTCCAAATTCACCATTTCTATCAATTCCGAAACATTCACTAAATACTCTAGTATATCCTATACCTTGTAATTCAGCTTTTAAATTAAATTCTTCAGTACTACAACTAGTTACTATACCAAATATATCAGATTTTTTAGCAGTAGATGATTTATTTGAAAATAATACATTCATTATTGCTTTTGCAATTAAATGATTTTTTAACTTTTTAGAATTATCATCATTTCTAGCAAATATTCTAACTAGTTTATACATTCTTTCTATTATAGTTATTTGTGCATGATTATCTGCTTCTAAAAGTAATGCAATATCATCTACACTTAATAAGTAAACAGGAATAACTAGTCTACCATCAGTAGCATCTACTGGATTTGTAGTTAAAAATTTATATTGATAGTTAGGATTTATATTAGATAAATCTTTAAAAGCGTTTTTATATTCTCCATAAGCATCAAAGAAAAATAAATTAGCATTATAACTTAAAAAATTCTTATTTAAAAATACATTTTGTATTATTCTAGATACACTACAACTTTTACCACTACCTGAATTTCCAAATATAGATAAATGATTTGAAAATAAATCATTTATATTAGCATATATATTTTTATTAGGATATATAGGACTTTTACCAATATATATATTATTAACATTATCACTACCTAATATTATATTTAATTCTTCATCATTAATTAATCTTAATGTACTAGTCAATGAAGGTTTTTTTATAGTACCTGCTATAAATTTTTCTCCTATAAATTGTCCTTTTAAATCAACATGTATAGTATTTTCTAATACAGTTCTTACTTCTCCTAATAATTTTGTATCGCCATCTATAAATACAACATGTAAGTTCATTAAATTAGGTATAACTTCTGCATTTTTATTTATTTCTATTTCTACAGTTGAATCTGTAATATTTAATATTTTTCCAAACATAACTTTGACTCCTTACTATAAATAATTATAACATATTCACTCTATTATAAAACAATTAATATCATCGTTTGACAATTTTATTTTACGATTAGTATACAAAGTTGCAAGTATATCTCCAACTTTTACTTTATCACCTATATCTTTAAATATTTTTATACCAGCGTTATAATCTATTTTTTCTTTGTCATTTATTTTACCTGCACCAAGTCTTAATGATAGTTCACCAATTTTCATAGCATCTATTGATTTTAATACACCGTTTTTTTCACTTTTAATGACAAGTTGATTAGCTACAATTTTTAATTTTTTTATATCTCCACCTTGCGCTTCACAAAATTCTATAAATTTCTTATACGCTTTTTTATTATTAATTACTTCATTAACTAAACTTTCTGCCTCATCAATGGTAATTTTTTTAGCAAGTGAAATAAGTATACTAGCTATTTCTTTTGATACATCATATAATCTACATTTTTCTCCTTTTAAAACTTTTATTGCTTCTTCAACTTCTAATCTATTTCCAATACTATTAGATAATGGTGTGTTCATATCAGTTATTATAGTAACTACTTTTTTGTTATAAACATTTCCTATTTTTTTCATCCAAGTACTAAGTTTAGTAGCATCTTTTTTAGTTTTTATTAATGCACCTTTACCAACTTTTATATCAATTAATATTATATCTGCACCACTAGCAATTTTCTTTGACATTATACTAGATGCTATAAGTGATAAAGATTCTGTAGTTCCACTATTATTTCTTAAATTATATATTACTTTATCTAATGGAACCAACTTTTTAGTCTGACTCGAATCGACGAAACCAACATTTTGTAGATTATTTATAAATTGTTTTTCTGTTAAGTTAACATTAAATCCAGGTATACTTTCTAATTTATCAATTGTACCACCAGTTATTCCAAGACCTTTCCCACTTATTTTAGCCATATGACATCCACAAGCAGCAACTATTGGTCCTACCACTAATGTGGTTGTATCTCCAACACCACCTGTTGAATGTTTATCAATTATAACGTCATCAACACTACTTAAATCATATATTTCTCCACTTTTTATAAATATATCAGTCAAGTTTATTGTTTCTTCTAAACTCATTCCATTAATAACTATAGCCATTAATAAACTAGACATTTGATAGTCTTCTATTTTTTTATTTAAAAAACCAGTAAATGCATAATCTAATTCTTTATAAGTTAATTCTTTACCTAATCTTTTTTTATCAATAACATCAATTATATTCATATCACATTAACCTCTATTCTATATTTAATTTTATCATAAATTTACTAAAATATATACAAAAAATTCTCAATAATAATTTGAGAATTTTTAAGAACCATTTTTAATATCAATAACATAAGGATCATTTTTTAATCCGCTACCGCTTTTTATATATAAATCGTTCATATCAAGAAGTAATGTTGGTCTTATGTTGTTACATGCTTCACTATAATTTAACGGAACTCTATTTAAAAAACCATAATTTAAACTATATTCAATTCTATTAGTCATTCCAGATAAATATAAAAAATTATACATGTCAGGACTAATATATGAAGATGTTAAAATAGGATATATTATTGTTCCATCACCTTCACTTATAAAATTCATATTTGTATATGCAGAGCCATAGCATCCACTACTAAACATATTGTTACAATTATCACTCAAGTAATATTGAACTGTACCAGTCATTAATAACTCATATATTGTAAGTATTCCTACTTTGCGTTTTTCAATTTTATCTTTTTCACAAGAATATTTTTGATAGTTAATATATTCTTTTTTATTATTGCATTCACTTTCACTTCCACAATTACCTGTATATCTAAGACTACTATCTCCTGCCATATATATATTATTTCCACAAAATTCTTGATTTTTAAAATATTTTTCATTGTTTGTATCTAATAGAGATGTAAAAGCTTCGCTATTATTATCATCTAATAATAATCGTGAATATGTTCCCACACTTAATAAAGGACCATTAATTACTGAAAATAATCCACTATTTTCACACTTTATACCATAGTAATTTTTTATTGCTTTTTCTCCAATTATTTTCATACTATTACTTGTCTTGTTAAAATAAACAATTCTAAATGAATAATCACTATCTATATTTTCATTCGAATTTCTATCATACGTATTATTAAATACAATATAATTATTATTTACATTTCCTCTATAATAATAATTATCGTCACTGCTAACTTTTAAAATTCCGTTTTCTTTAGATTGAGCTATACCTGAACCTCCAGATTCACTATAACTACGTTTATATATGTAATTATCATCAGTAATTTTATTTAACTCATATAATTTATTTTTTGATAATAGGAGTTCAGAAAAATCATTAGTATTACTTTCATCACATTTTACTTCATTTGTATTTTTAGGACATAAATATATTGGAATTAATACTTTATCCCAACTAAATGTATATTCTATCTGTCCTAGACATTCTTTTGTATTAGTACTTGATATTGATTTAGTTGCAAGTATTTTTAAATCTTCACTTTTTTTATTTTCTTTTTTCTATAATGTATTTACTATTTCTTTATCTATTAAACCTTCATCATTTAAAGTTTTTAAATTAATATATAACCCTTGTCCACCTTTATTTATTCCTTCAATATAAGTATCTCCATCTTCATCTTTTTTTGTATTTAAATATATATCTACAGCGTTAGATACTTTTTTATTTATATCTTTTAAATTATCACTATTCTTTTTATTAACAATTACAATTGAACTAATTGTAATTGTAGATAATAGTGCTATGCACACTATTATCTCAATTAACGTAAATCCTTTATTTTTCATATTTAACTACTAATTTTTACTGTATATGGATTTTCTATAGTACCATCTCCTGATAAAATTTCAGTTTTGGACGTTAAAGTAATTACAGGTCTAAGCGCAAAACTATTTTGTATAAAATTTGAGGCATTTTGACCATTTGTATAAACAAAAAATATATTTTCCATAATACTCATCGAATAATCTGAAATTGATAAACTCATCCACATATTTGATGTTGCATTTTTTGTTAAATAACAATTTTTATTTGCTACATTATATGCACCTGCAAAACGAATTTCGTCAACCGTTAATAATCCAACATTATTTTGATCAACTTCTCCAGCATTTTCTTTATTTCCATCACATATAAATGTTGGGACTTTTGTATCATTTATTCTTTTGTAACTACTATAAGAAAAGAATGTTCCTGCAGTTATTAATTCTGTAACTGTTTTATCATTTTTTTCATACGTTGTGGAATTATACGTTGATGTTCTATCTCCAATACACCAATTATCCGTCTTTAATAATTGTTTTTCACTAGATGATATGTCGTTATTATTTGTTATTTTTCTGTCAATCCACTCATTTAATTTAAATCTTGCATTATTTGTAGTATTTGCTGTGCTATTAACATAATCATTTACCGCTTTTGAACTGATCATTTTATAGCCATAATTTGTGGAGATCACATTCCCACTTGAGTCTGTTGCATATCCGCTTGATGTATTAACATTTGTTTTATTACAAGATTTTTCAGAAGCTAGTAACATTTTAATGCTTCCATCACCTTCAATCCGAACTATCCTAAAACACATTCCTGCATAATTTATAAAGTTATCAAGCACATTTCCTCTAAAGTAATAACTTGTTCCATATACATCTGGTGCGATATTCAACACTCTTTCATTTTCTCCAGATATTGATGTAACTTCAGTAAGTTTACTTCCAATTAATGTACCTTTACCAAGCATAGCATTATCTATTATTGCTTTCTTTAATGTTCCCATATCATTTTTATATGGATTATTTACTGTTAATGCATTTATATCTACTATATTTACTTTTGCACTAAATGTTTTGTCCATATCTGTACTTTGATCTATATCAGTTAAATATTTATAATCTATTGTCAATTTATATGAATGTGTATGATTTGTGTCTATTGTATTTGTTACCATTACTGACAATGTGCTTGTACTTGGAAATTGTTTTTCTGTGCTTACCCCATTACATGTTCCATCAACTGTACCTGTTATAGTTCCATCACTTGCTAAACTAAAACCTTCTTTTAAATAAGATGTACATGTTAATGTATAAATTAAGTCTTCTTGTCTTGATAATTCATTAACAATACTTTCTAATGCTGCGCCATAGGTAACATCACTATTACCTTTATTAGTTGCAGTAAATATTTTTTCTACAGAATAACCTGGTTCTGCATTGTTTATCCCTTGTACTACGTTAGTATTTTCACCGTACTCTAGTACTAGATTTGCAGTCGTTACACTTATAGATTTTGAATTAGTATTTCCAGTTATTTTAGTTAGAAAGTAAGCATATGTTAATCCTACTAATATCATTAGTACTAAAAATATTCCTGTTATACTAACTATTATTTTTTGTTTACGATTCATTTTAATCACACTCCTTCTTTATTTTGACAATATTATTTGTAATAAAAATATTTTTTCAACGTGCTTGTGGTACTTATGTTAAAGCATATTTAAATCAAATAATTTGTCATTTTTAATACACAAAAAAGACTATATATTTCGCTTCTTATAACCCCCCCCCCGAACAAATCTTCGAGGTCGGGAGAGAAGTTATACAGTCTTATTTTCATCTTTTTTATGAATCGTAAATTTAAAATATTTAAGATATCAAATTTCTTTTCTATCTTAATTACATTCTACAATATTTTTTCTATCGTTGCAATATTTTTTATCAATTTTTATAAAAATTAATTATATCATTAATAAGATTATTATTAAATTTTTTATTTCTTATCATTTCTATTTCAAATTTATATGGAGGATATTCTTTATTTTCTCCAACATATGGGGTTTCAAGAATTTTAGGAATATCCTTTAACCTTTTATTATAAATAACATTAATTAGATTATCAAAGCCTATTGTTCCATAACCTATATTTTCATGTCTATCTTTATGACTACCAATGATGTTTTTACTATCATTTACATGAACACATTTTATTTTATTTATTCCTATAATACTATCAAATTCATTTAAATAATCATCAAATTTTGATATATCAATACCACTATCATTTAAATGACAAGTATCTAAACAAACACCAATATTATCATTTTTATCTACTCCATTAATTATTGTTTTAATTTCATCTATATTTATACCACATTCAGTTCCTTTACCTGCCATAGTTTCCAAAAGAATCATAACATTAGTATCAACACTTAATATTTTATTCAATGCATAGCTAATGTTATTTAATGCTTTATTTCTTTCTATACCAACACTACTACCAGGGTGTAATACCAAATATTTAATATTTAATGTTTCTAATCTTTCTATTTCTTGCCTTAAAAATTTAATACTAAAATCATATTTTTCAGGATCCAAATCATTAGCAAGATTAACAATATATGGTGCATGACAAATAACCTTATCTAAATCTATATTATTTTCTTTCATTAAATTCAAAGCTAAAAAAGTTAACTCATCATTTATAACACATCTTTTAGTATTTTGTGGAGCCCCAGTATAAAACATAAATGTATTTCCACCATAACTAATACTTTCTTTAACACTTTTTAATAATTGTTCTTTACTATCGAAAGAAACATGACTTCCTATATACATTCTACTTCACCTATAATCATTTTATAATATTTCTTTTTATTTATCAATATAAGTGTTATACTAATTATGGTGATGATATGAAAAAAATATTTAAAGAACATAGTAAATTATTACTAATAATAACATTTTTAGAAATTATATTAAGTCTATATTTCCTAATATATTTTGGATATATGGATAGATTAAATTATATAGAAAGTAATACTAAAACAATAAGTGACTTAGCACTTTTAATACAAAATATGTATACTTCTACATGGTGGGCGCTTATAATAAGTTTTGTTATATTAATTAGTACGTTAGCTCTAACAAGTATTATATTTAAAAAACAAGAATATCATTTTATTTCTATAATATTATGGATTATGCTATTTATATTAGCATTAGACTTTACTAAATCTATTAATTATAACTTAAGCAATCTATTAATATTTATACCAATAATATTAATAAATATATTAGGTTACAAAAACGAAAAAAATATAAGTAAATAAACAAACTTATATTTTTTAATGCCAAAATTTTTTTGTTTTAATTAATTCTTTACTTTGCAAAGCTTGTTCATAATTTTTAAAATATTGTTTTAAAAAATTTAACTTATCTATATTTTTATCATAAAACATATCTACAAATTCTAAGACTTTTTTTATATTTATTTCGCTATCATATGCAGAATCATGTCTATATTTTATCCTATCTATATCTTTTTTAATATTATAATCAATAAATTCTACATCAAAGTCATCTTTATTTATAGTTAGTATCATTTTTATTATTGCATTAATATTATTTTGCCATATAATTTCTTCTAATGTTCCATTAGGTCTTCTAAATTCAATAGTATTTCTTTTTTTAATTCTTTTAAAATTCATTTTACCTACATATAATGCTTTTTTTCTTTCAAAGTAAGTTTCATTATTATAAACGTTATTTTTACATAAAATAGCATAATACCTAGCGTTTTTTCTTATATTAACATATTCTCCACAAAGAAACCTATTTAGTATATCTTCATACAACATATAACATTTTAAAAACTTATCATAATTTTCTTCATTTTTAAATATTTGTAATCCTATATGTATATGTCCACCTGCATTACCTTTATTAGTTGTTGCCTTATTTTTTCTTAGAAATCGACATACTTTTCTTAAATCCGCCCAATCTTTAAAACTATCATTCATAATACAACTATTTATTTCAAATCCGTTTGTTGTGGCTTCCTCAACGCTACTATAAGAAATATTATTATCTTCAAAGAAATTAAATGTATCTAAATAATTTTCATAATCATCAAATTCTATTTCAACTCCAAAAGTAATCTTTTTATTAATACCAAGTCTATATCTATATTTAATATAATAATTTTCTAAAAATAAAAATAATTCTTTTAAATCTATTTTACTTAATTTACTAAATTTATTTATATTAAAATTACCATCATAAATATTATCACTTTTTTCCAAAAGATCAATATTGTCTTCTATCATTTTAATGCTTTCTTTAATATACATTAAATCAACATCAGGTAATACAGGTACATCATAGAAATTAGAAGAGAGTATTTTTTTATTATAGTTTTCTAATAATATTTTTTGTTCATATAATTTATTTATCAAAGGTTCCATTTTCTCATCTCTTTTTTATTAAATGTTATTATAAATCAAATATAATATATTTACAATATTTTTTGACTACTAGACAAATATTAAAAAAAGTATTATAATTAGTTTATTCTTATAGCTTTGTAATTAATTTTTTTATTAGAGGAGGAAATCAAAATGAAAAATAATGATACAAGTACGCTTGTATTTGCTTTGGGTGGTTTAGGTGAAATAGGAAAAAACATGTATGTTGTTGAAACTAATCATGATTTAGTAATTATAGATGCTGGTGTTATGTTTCCAGAAGATGAATTATTAGGAATTGATTATGTTATTCAAGATATTACTTATTTAAAGCAAAAAGAAAAGAAAATTAGAGGTTTATTTATAACTCATGGACATGAAGACCATATTGGTGGTATAACATTTTTATTACAAAGCATAGAAGTACCACACATATATGCTCCTCGTATTGCAGCTGATTTAATACAAAAAAAATTAGATGATAAAAACATGAGATATGATAATTTAGAAATTATAGATGAAAAATCATTTATTAAATTTAAAACTTTAAGTGTAGAGTTTATTAATACTACACACTCTATACCAGATTCTTTTGCTATTGTAGTACACTCACCTGCTGGTATAATTATGACTACAGGAGACTTCAAATTTGACTTAACACCAATTGGCCCAATGGCAAACATTCATAAAATGGCAGAGCTTGGTTCAAAAGGAGTTAAATTGTTATTGTCTGATAGTACTAATGCATTAAGTGATGGATTTTCAAAAAGTGAAAGTTCTGTTGACATAGCATTAGGAGATATATTTAGTAAAATAAAATCAAGAATTATTATTGCAACATTTGCTTCTAATATATATAGAATTAAACATATAGTAGAAACATGTAGAAAGAATAATAGGAAAATAATAACATTTGGTAGAAGTATGGAAAATGCTAAAGAAATAGCATTAAAAAATAATTTAATTAAGGATAGCAATATATTTATTGATGCAAACGAAGCTAAAAATTTAAAAAAGAACGAAATATGTATATTGTGTACTGGATCACAAGGTGAACCTTTAGCGGCATTATCTCGTATAGCAAATGGTACACATAAACAAATTCAATTATTGCCAGATGATGTTGTAGTATTTTCATCTAGTCCTATTCCAGGAAACAGAGCTAGCATTAATAAAATTATAAATAAATTATATTTAAAAGGTGTTAAAGTTTATACAAATACTGAATTAGCTGATATTCATACATCTGGACATGCTAAGGGCGAAGAATTAAAATGGATGCTAAGAATTATAAAACCAGAATATTTTATGCCAGTACATGGTGAATATAGAATGTTAAAACGTCATAGAGACTTGGCAATAAGTTGTGATGTAAAAAAAGATAATATATTTATTATGAAAAATGGAGATGTTTTAGAGTTAACTAAAAACAGTGCTACTTTAGGTAAAAAAGTACAAGCTGGTGATGTTTATGTAGATGGTTCTCGTATTGGAGATATAGGAAGTGTAGTAATAAAAGATAGACAACTTATGAGTAAAGATGGAATATTAGTTACAATAATTAATATTGATCCAGTAAAACATGAATTACTTATTAAACCAAATATAACTACTAGAGGATTTATCTTAGTTAATGAAAATGTAGAATTAATTCATGAAATAGAAAAAAAAGTTAGTGATATAGTAACTAACTCTCTAAAAAATGGTTATAATTATATTAATTTAAAAAATCAAATTATATTAGACTTAAATCCATTTATAATAAATTTAACTGGTAGAAGACCAATAATATTACCAGTAATTATGGAAATTAAAAACAGATAAGCGATTATCTGTTTATTTTTTCTTAAAAATACTTTTAATTTTACCAACTAAAAATACTATATCATCACATTTTTTTATAGCAACTGTTTTAAATATTGCTTTACCACCTACAGTTAAAGATGAAATAATACTTGAAACTAAAATACTAGATAAAACAGTATTTCCTATAATATTAGATAATGAAATAGCAACCATAGCACCCATTCCACCACTAACTATACCACATATATCTCCAATAACATCGTTACATAAACTTGCAACTTTAACTGAATTTTTTATTATACTTAATGCTTCTTTTGAACCTTTTATTTTTTTAGATGACTTAGCATGAAATGTTGCTTCATTACTAGTTAAACTAGCAGTACCTATCATATCAAATATTATACCTATTGCTATAACTAATAGTGTTATTAAAATCATTACAAATATATTTGCTCTACTTGAAATTACATTCGATACAAAACTAAATGCTAATGATAGAAAAAAAGTCATTAAAAAAACTTTATATATCCAGTTATTTTTCTTCATTCAATACACCCCTTATATAAAGTTTGGAAAATTTTGTATGGTATGTTATAAATTAATTTTACGGCTTTGGTCGAGTTGAATTTCTCTAGTTCCACTCCTTCGGTTACCCTAGGGCGATTTCTCTTTACGGGAAATAATTAAAAGTCACCTATTTAATTACTCGATTACCACTTAGTCCGCACTTCAAAACTTATAACTTGACACGCTAGAAGTTTTCCTTGACACAACTAACCTATTCTTATTCGCTTTTGCAACTATATTTTCATAACTAATATCATTAATCCCATATAGCCACGCACGACATGCACTTTTTTGTATTTCGTGACGCAATATAAGGAGTTAAATTGTATGCCATTACAACCGTCCTTAAATTTTAAATTATATATTCACCCCAACTTGGGCAGAAGAAGCAAATATACAAAGTGTCATTTGTACAATTGATGGATTTTTAGCCCCATCTTCAAATAGTGTTTATGACTAGCATAATGCACCACACATGTATAATTATAGCAAATATTTTTGTTTTTGTCAAAAAATCATTTACTCATTATATAATATTCAAAAATATTCTATTTAGAATAAACTTTTTTATTAACAAATTTAAGAATATTTTCATTTAATACTATAGGTGAAATAAATGAATATTTTTTATGAATTAAATCCTGTATTACAATCTTTATTAGCATGTATTTTTACATTTCTTATTACAACATTTGGTTCAGCAAGTGTATTTCTATTTAAGAAAGTAAATAAGACTTTATTAGATTCATTCCTAAGTTTTAGTGCAGGAGTAATGATAGCAGCTACATTTTTTTCTCTAATTAATCCAGCAATAAATATGTCAACAAAATTAAATTTAACACCAATATATGTTTTATTAGTTGGTATATTAGG
>CAKOID010000020.1 GCA_934086355.1 uncultured Bacilli bacterium | reverse complement strand
GAAACACAAGATATAATAACAAAAGAAGCATTAATGCCAGGAGAAACAGCAGCAGTAAAAGTATTTAGTGCAACTAACGAAGGAAATAGTGACGTTACATATGGAGCAGCATTAGAAAATATTGTTAATGGATTATCAAGACAAGAAGACTTAGTATATACATTAACATGTACTTCCTATCTAAAGAGTGGTTTTAGTTTGTCAAGTGATGGAACTATAACAGGAACAGTAGATGGAACATGTAATGGAGTAAGTACAGAAAAACAATTTCCAAGTACAAGTACATTATCCGTAATGGTAACAAATACAATAGATACAACACATACACAAGCATACAAATTAACAATAACATATAAAGAAATGAATGTTGATCAAAGTACAGATATGAATAAAACATTTAGTGCGAAAGTAAATATAGTAGATATAAATGCATTAACAGTAAATAATCCATATAAAAATGATACAGGAACATTAAAGAAAACAATAATTGATAATGCCATGTTAGGTATAGGAACTACTCAATACAGTGATACTCCAAAAACAACACCAGGAAATGAAACATCATATGAAACTACAGAATTATATAACGAAAAAATGGTAATATCTGATACATCAATTTATTCAGAATTAAGTACATGGAAAATAGGAGATACTGAGGAAAGTGCAAAAAATGGTACAAAAATTAATTCGTATGAAGAAGCAATAGGAAAATATGTTTATAGTAAAAGATTTAGTTGGACTAAAAAAATGGTTGATTATAACACCAAAACTGGAGTAGCTATATTTGATAACAAGGTAAATACTACCTATGAACTAACACTAAGTAAGACCGTAGATGATTATGGAATAAGTTATTATTATAGAGGAAACGTAACAGATAATTATATAAACTTTGCAGGAATGTGTTGGAGAATAATAAGAATAGATGGAAACGGAAATACAAAACTATTGCTAGAAGATAAAACCAATACATGCGAAAATATGATTGAAAATGATTGGAGTATAGGTAAAGGAACTTACGGTAGTACAAAATATGCTAAAGGTACTTTGACTGATTCAAGTGGTAATACAAACACTTATGCTTCCACGGTTGCTAATTATATTGGAGGTACGGATCAATCAATGGCAAATTCAATGTTAGATTTTCAAACAAATAAATTAAATAATTTTCTTTCTAAACTTGAAATAGGAGACTGGTGTTACGATGAAACATCATACGTTAATAATGTTCTTTCAAATAGAATTGATAGTATAGTTGGTAATAAAAATATAACATATGGAGCTGGTTATAGATTAGATGGAACAACAAAAAATCCAACATTAAAATGCAATGGAACAAAATTAACAAAATTTAATGACACAAATAATACTAATATGTATGTTGGACCAATTAATGCTGACGAAGCTGTTTTTTCAGGATTATCACTATCAAATATTTCATATTCATACATGAATTTAGATTATATAAAAAGATTTAATGGAATTTATTTCTATACAATTAGTTTAAAAAATCATTACGCACTCGGAAATGATAGTATATATACAATCAATTATTTAAGTAATAATTATTCTTCCTCGCCAGATGAAAGCAAAGATTATAGACCTTCAATATTATTGAAAAATAATGTTACAATTTCTAAAGGAAATGGAACAATGATTAATCCATATGTTGTGGAATAAAAAAACAAGAGACTCATCTAGAACGACCGCCTCTTGTTTTTTCTTCTTCGTATTCATAATTGTCATACGGATTTTGATACATATTATTATACATAATATTATTCATATATGGGTTCATATTTTGATTTAAACTATTTTGTTGATTTTGTTGCTGTTGATTCTTTTGTTGTTGTTTTTTATTTTTTTCCATTTCTTCTTTCTTTTTCTTTTCTAAATTTATTTTTTCTATTTCCATAACTTTTTTATCATTATCTAATATATTTTTATCAATTTCATTACTTAAAATATTTGTCTTATCATTTTCCCTAGATAACTTATTTTCTAAAGATTCTATTTCAGAATAATAATTATAAAATTCACTAGTACTAAGAACATCATTATATTCATTACTAATTTCATCTTTAAATTCACGAACTTCATTTAAAGTTTCCAAAATCTCTTTCTTAGTCATATTTAAAGAAGTTTTTTCTTTTAATAAATCAGTTTTATAATTAGCGCTTGGTACAATATTTTTTTCTTGTACTACCCTTAATTTACTTCTTAAATTATTAAATACTTCTTCAGGATTTTTATTACTTTCACTAGCAATTTTTATAGAAACCTTTTTAAGTTCTGAACTATTTTTTATTTCTCTATCTCCTAAGAAATATTTAGTTACCAACTCCTCTTTAGGAACAATATTTTTTATTTTAGTATTATAATTCATAATAGTCATTTGAAATTTTAACAATTTATCTCTAAATTTTAATAGCTTATCATTATAACCATCCATATTTTTTTCAGTATTATCTTTTTTAGTTTCTAATTTATCTAAATTACCTTTTTTATTATTTAAATTTGATATAAGTAATCCATTTTCTTTATTAATATAATTAACTTCTTCTGTATAATCTAATTTATATTTAAATTCTGGATATAATTCATTTAAATATTTAGTATTGTTATTTTCTTTCTTTAATAAATCAATATAATCTTTTAAAGATTTAGGTTGAGTTTTAGATAAAGAGTAGGCAATTGTTATTATACTACCATCTTTAATCATATTAATTCTGTTAATAACTTCTTTTGTTTCTTTGCTATTTTTATTAGCTCTTTCAATTAATTTATTTATTTCATTCAAGTCTTTTTCATTTTCCAATTCTTGATTTATTCTATAAATTTCCATTTTAAGTTCATTAAGAGATTCATAATCTTTTTTAATTTTTTTATTAATAGATGAAATAAATTCTTTTTTTCCTTCTTCTAAATATTTCTCTTTATTTTCTTTTTCTATATCTTTTTCATTTTTCTTTTTTTTATCTTTTTTAATTTCTTCTTTTTTATCTTTATCTTTTTCCTGAACTGAAGAAACTTTTACATTCTTTTTATCTTTATTATTTAATTTATCCTTAGATTGTTTGTCATCTTTTTCCGAAATATTTTTATTATTATCATCACTAGTTTTATTATTATCTGATTTAGTATCTTTTTTTACATTATATTTTGTTTCACTTTTATTATTTTTGTCATTTGTTTTATTTTCTTTTTTATCATTCGATTTATTTTCGATTTTTTCTTTACGATTTACAACTTTATTATTATTTTTTACGTTTTTAGCATCTTTTTCATTCTTATTTTGTTCTTTTTTCTTAATTTCCTCAAGCTTTTTATTTTCTTCATCTTTTTTCTTTTTTTCTTCAATTTCTTTTTTTAATTTTTCTTGTTGCTTCTTCTTTGCTTCATCTAATTTTTTTTGCTTTTCAATTTCTTCTTTTTTCTTTTTTTCTTCTTCTTGTTTTTTCTTTTCCTCTAATTCTTTTTTCTTTTTTTCAGCTTCTAATTTTTGTTTTAATTCCTTTTCTTGTTTTTGTTTTTCTTCATCTTTTTTCTTCTGCTCTTCTTCTTTCTTCTTTTTTAGTTCAGCCATTAATTTTTCTTGTTGCTTCCTTTTTATTTCCTCTAAATTCTTTTGCCCATTATTTATAACAGCACTTCTAACAGCTTTAGGATTTTTAACATTACTCTTATCTACACTCTTATCAACTTTAGTTTCCTTAGTTTTAACAGCAATAGGTTTAGAACTTACAACTTTTTTTCTTCTATTATTAACTACGTCATCTAATTTTTTTCTTCTTAAATTTAATTCTTCTTCCTTTTTTTTCTTTTCTTCCAATTCTTTTTTCTTTTTCTTAGCAAGAGCTATATAATACAACTTTAAATATTTAAAATAATCATTAACATCTTTTTTATTAGAATTCATAATTTCACCACTCAATACAAGCATATTGTATCAAAATATCTAAATTAAGTCTAGTATATGTAAAGTATAAAAAAACAGTAATTAAAGGAAAAAAATACGAAAATAAGAATAAAATTTGGAATATTATTAAAAAAATTTAAATAAATCAAAAAAAATATTTACTTTTTTAACTTTTTATTGATATAATTATATTACGCAATGAAGATAATTAAATAAATATGTGTAACCGATAAAAAAACTTTACTCGCACTTTGAAAGAAATCGTCCGATTAATAACAAAGAAATATACATATTTTCATTGCGTATTTTTATTTGTAATAACATATAATTTATGGAGGTATAAATTATGAATTTAATAAAATATATTATATTAGGAATAATACAAGGTATAACAGAACCATTACCAATTAGTAGTAGTGGACATATATTCATTTTTAAACAATTATTTAATACTAATATGTTTAATGATTTAAATTTTGAAATATTTGTTAATTTTGGTTCTTTCATAGCAATATTAATAATTTTTTGGAAAGATGTTATTAATTTATTAAATGGATTTTTTAAATATATATTTGATAAAAATAGTAGAGAAAAATATAAAAAAGAATTTAAATACTGCTTAATGATTATAATAGGAACTATACCAGTTGGATTATTAGGAATATTATTTAAAGATGAAATAGAAACAACATTATCTAAAACTTGGATAGTAGGTTTAATGTTTATAATAACAGGAATATGTTTATTAATTGTAAAAAATATAAATGGTAACAAAGGTGATTATGATATAACCTATAAAGACGCTATAATAATTGGTTTAATAGAAGGAGTAGCTCTTTTTCCAGGTTTATCAAGAAGTGGAATGGTATTAGTAGGGTGTTTATTATGTAAGTTAAATAAATCTTCTGCATTAAAGTATACATTTATGTTATATTTCCCAGTAAGTGTTGCAACAATGTTATTAGGTGTAACAGATGTTATTGAAACCGGCATAAGTACAAACTTATTAATTTATTATTTAATAGGAACTGTATTTTCATTTATATTTACTTATTTAACCTATAAAGTATTAACAGAAATAGTTAGAAAAGGTAAGTTATGGAAATTTTCAATATACTTATTCATTATAGGAATATTTGTATTATTATATTTTAGATAAAGTACTTAACATAGTACTTTTTTCTTGCTATAATATTTCATATTGGAAGTGATTAAACAATGAAAACAGAAGATTTTAATTATTATCTACCAGAAGAATTAATAGCACAAACTCCACTTAAAAATAGAAGTGAAAGTAGACTTATGGTATTAGATAAAGATGGTAATATAGAACATAAACATTTTTATAATATAATTGATTATTTAAATGAAGGAGATAGTCTAGTAATAAATGATACAAAAGTTATACCGGCAAGAATTATAGGTATAAAAGAAGATACAGGAGCAGTTATTGAACTTTTATTATTAAAAGATTTATCATCAAATAAATGGGAGTGTCTTGCAAAACCACAAAAAAGATTAAAAATAAATACTATAATCTCTTTTGGTGATGGTATTTTAAAAGCACAAGTGTATGAAATATTAGAAGAAGGAATAACCAGAGTAGAATTATTATATGATGGCATATTAATGGAAATACTAGATAAATTAGGAAGTATGCCTTTGCCACCATATATTCATGAAAAATTAAAAGATAAAGATAGGTACCAAACTGTATATGCTAAAAATTACGGTTCTGCAGCAGCACCAACAGCAGGATTACATTTTACAAAAGAATTACTAGATAAAATTAAAGAAAAAGGAATTAATATTGTTCATATAACATTACATGTAGGTTTAGGTACATTTAGACCAGTAAACGTTACAGACGTAACAAAACATAAAATGCATACTGAACATTTTATTGTTACTAAAGAAGCCGCTAATATATTAAATAAAACAAAAGAATTAGGTAAAAAAATTATTGCAGTAGGCACCACAAGTACAAGAACCTTAGAAACTGTTCTAAGAGATAATGAAAAATTCATTCCATGCAGTGGAGATACAGATATATTTATATATCCAGGATACAAATTCAAAGCAATAGATGGTTTAATAACAAATTTCCATTTACCAAAAAGTACATTAGTAATGTTAGTTAGTGCTTTCTCAAAAAAAGAATATATTTTAAACGCTTATAAAATAGCAGTTGATAATAAATATAGATTTTTCTCATTTGGAGATGCAATGTATATCGAAAAAAATAATACAAAATAAAAAGCTTATTCACAAATGAATAAGTTTTATTTTAATTCCAAAATTTTTGTATTTTTTAAAGACATATAACAATCATATCTTAATCTTACAACAGTACCATTTACACTATATAGTTTTGCCACTTTATTAAAATCATAATTGTAATTATATAACATGTTCATAAATTTATCATCATCTGGAAATATCATATATAATGATAATATAGTCAATTCACGAATACTTAAGCTCTCTTTATATTTTTTTTCATAAAGATAATAGCCTTTTGATATTATTCCATCCAAAGATAAATTAGAATTATAAATCATAGACTTAACTTCTTTAGCTCTTTCTATAAGAACTTTTTTTCTAGCATTATCAACTAATTCTACTGCCTTTATTGAAATTTGCATATTTATTCCCCTTTCAAAAATGTTTTTCTATAATACAACATATTCTCAAAAAATGCAAATATTATTTTAATATAGTATAAAAAATGAATTAAATTCATAAATTTAATATCATCAGGATGAAAATTTAAAAAAAGTTAAATAAATCAATTGACAGAAATCTTAAATTTGTATAGAATAAAGAGTAATTATTACTTTAAGAGGGTAATATGGCTATAGTAGGGAGTGTTGATATATGTCTAAAAGAATAAAAGATGATAAAGTAATAAGTAATAATTTGAAAGGAGAAAAAAAACCACTTATTAAGAAATCTAAATTAACTCAAAAAAGTAATATTTGTTTAACAAAGTTAAACAAATATAAAGTATACTTTATATTATTATTAGTATTAATTATTCTTATTATTTCTATTATATTTGGTATAAATAAATCTAAATACAATACTAAAGTAATAAGTATTGATGATTATACTTATACAAAAAGTGATTATATGATATATATATATTCAGCAAAATATAATTATTATAAGGATAAAGTTAATGAAATAACTAGTGATGATTTGTCTGTAATGTATGATGATGAATCTAAAATGACAGTTCGTGATTATTTAAAAGAAGTTGCCATAAGTGATATAAAAACTGCATCTGCAATAAAAAATATAGCAAATCAAAACAATATTGAGTTAACTGATGAAGATAAAAAAGAACTTGATAAAGAAAAAGAATCATTTATAAAAAGTTTAGGTGGCAAGAAAGAGTACAAAAAATTCTTGAGAGAAAATGGTACTACTGATAAATCTTATGATAAGATGAGTGAAACTGATAAACTTTATAAAAGAATTATAAAAAAACTTTATAGTGAAAATAAAAGAAATGATTTAACAGAAGATGAAAAGAATAATGCTAATGAAACATATAAAGATAACTATATTAAGTTGAAACAAATTATACTTACTACTGTAGATTTAAATACTGGTAAAAGTTTAAATGATACAACAATAAATCAAAAAGAAAAATTAGCAAATAGTATAGTTGAAGAAGCAAAAAATGGTACAAACTTTGATGATTTAATAAAAAAATATAGTGAAGCATATGATGAAAATCAAACTGATTTTGAATTATATTACAAAAAAGGTGAGTTATTAAGTGAACTTGAAAGTGAAGTTTTAAAATTATCTCCTGGTGAAGTAAGTAAACCAATTAAAACAAAATATGCTTATCATATAGTTTTAAGATTGGAATTAGATGATAAGAAATTAAATGATTATTATGATGATTTAAGAGAAGAAAAATGTGCTAATGACATTAAAGAATCAATTAATGATTTAAAAATAATTTATCATGGTGCTTACGAAAAAATAAAAATAAAATAGAAGGATGGAGTTTAAAAGAAGTATGAAAAAAGATACAACAAAAATATTTAGTATTGTTATAACTTCTATAGTTGGTGTACTTTTAATTCTAGGTATATTTAACATTGTAAAAGTATATAAAGTAGATAATGAAAGTATTCCAGAAGTAGTTAGTTCTATAGATGATACTAGAAATGAAGCAAAAAAATTAAATAATGAAACTAATGAAAAGATGAATGAAAATGATTCATTAACTCAAGAAAAAATAGAAAATGTTAAAAAGAATGTTAATTCAAATTATTCTAAAACAAATTCTAAATTAGAAGAAGTTAAAGAAAATGATAATACTAATAAAGATAATATTAATGAAAATATTACTAATAGTACTAAAGAAATAAAAGAACAAAATGAAAATAATACAAAAGATATAAAAGAAAACATTACTTCTAGTAAAGAAGAAATAATTAAAAATGATGATAAAAACACTAAAGAAATAAAAGAAAATAGTGATAATAATAAAGAAATAATTTTAGCTGATGCAAAAGCTAATACTAAATCAATAAATGATAATATTGATGCTGCTGAAACTTTATTAAATAATGCAATTAGTACTGCATTAAGATTAATAAACAACAATATTGATATTACTAGAGTTGAATTGAGAAATAATATTAATAGTTCAAGAACAAGTATAAATAAAAATGTAGATGACACAAGAGTAGAATTAAGAGAAAACTTAAATAATACTAGAACAAAAATTAACGAAAATATAGATAAAACAAGAGTAGAGTTAAGAGAAAACATAGACAACACTAGAACAAAAGTTAATGAAAATGTAGATAAAACAAGAGTAGAATTAAGAGAAAACTTAAATAATACTAGAACAAAAGTTAATGAAAATATAGATAAAACAAGAGTAGAATTAAGAGAAAAAATAAAGGACACTAATGAAAATATTGATGCTGCAGAAACATTATTAAACAATTCAATTTCTACAGCAAGAGAAAAAATTAATAAATATAATAAATATATTACTGATAAAGCTGTACAAACTATCAATAATAACACTAATAGCAAAGTAGATGAAGCAGTTACCACTATTAAAACAAATACAGATAACAAAGTAGATAGTGCAAAAGAAGATATTATAAACAAAATAATGGGAACTAGTACTGCTGAAAACCTAACATCAAGATTTAATACAGTTGATAGCAAATTAGATAATTTAAATATTTCAATTAATAGTGTTGGAACTAACTTAGCAAGCGTTCATGTTGCTTTAGCAGCAAGCCTTGGAAATGTTGAAGGAAATATTGCTGGAGTAATTAGAAACGAAGTTGTTTCAAAATTAGGTGATTCAACAGATAATGAAACTAACAATACTATATTTGGTAAATTATTCGGAATTAACAAAAATATAGAAGATTTAAATACTAAAACAACTACTACAAATGATAAAATAGAAGCCTTATCAACAAAATTAGGAACAAGTAGTGATGGAAATACAGTATTTGGAAAATTAGAAAATTTAGGAAACATGGTATATAAAAATAGTGTAAAATTAGACAATATTACAACTACTTTAAATACAGTATTAGATAATACTAATTTAAAAACTGTAAATAATGCTACTATTAAAGCTATGGCTGCAGCTTACGAAGATTATTGTACTACTAACCCAACTGCATCATTTGAAGCAAAAATGGAATTTATTACAAATTTCTTACATCAACGTGGATATTTAAATTAATACATAAAAAACTGCTAAAAATTGCAGTTTTTTTTTAAAAAATTTAAATTTATATGATTTTTAAAATTGGTTAAAAAAATCGTGCAGATTTTAAGATTTCTCTAGGGAGATTTAGAAAATTTGCACGTTTTTTTCTGCAGAATTTTAAATTCAATCATTTGCATAAAAATATCATATATGTTAAGCTTCTTTTACGTTTTAGAAAGGAGAAAATTATATATGGAAAAGAAATTTTATACTGCAAAATATGACAGAGTATTTAAAACCATTTTTTGTTCTAATGAAAAATTATTAAAAGAATTTATGGAACGATTATTAGATATAAAAATAGATACAATTGAGTATTTAAGAAATGAAATAAATGTTAATAATGTAAATGAAAAAGTCAAAACAGTAGATTTACTTCTTCTAATAAATAAAGAATATTACCACATAGAAATAAATACGAATCATGACAGTTTTATTCCATTTAGAAACTTGTTATATTTCTTTTCCATAATAATAAATAATGTTAAAAGAGGTAAAACATATGATAATAAAACTAACTTTGTACATATAGATTTAAGTTACGGTTTAAAAAATAATAACCAAATAAAAAATGTATTTTATTTACAAGATGAAAACGGAAATAAATATGTAGACAACATTAAAGCAATAGTTTATAATATGGATGTAATCAATAATTTAAAAGATGAAGAACTTATACAAAAATACAAATTTTTAATGATGTTAGATATGCAAGAAGACGAATTAAAAAAATTAATTAAAGGAGATGATTTATTTATGAAAGAATTTAGCAAGAAAGTACTAGAACTAAATAGTGATGAAAAATGGCCAAGTTTATTTACAAGAGAAGAAGATTATGAAATTTGTGCTAACACCAAATATAAAGAGGGAATGGAGAAAGGTTTAGAAGAAGGCATGGAAAAGGGAATGGAAGAAGGTAGAGAAAACACAAAATTTGAAATTGCACGAGAAATGAAAAAGAAAAATTTTAACATCAAAGATATTATAGAAATTACAAAATTATCAGAAAATCAAATTATGATGTTGTAAATAGCATATTAAATATTATATAATAAACTTATAAAAAGTTTTAAGGAAGTGCAACATGAAAATAGAATATACATTATTAAAAAAAGAAAAAAATACAGGTGCTAGATTAGGTAAAATAAAAACTAATTATGGTGAATATGATACACCAATGTTCATGCCAGTTGGAACACAAGCAACTGTAAAAACATTAAGCCCTGAAGAATTAAAAGATATGCATGCCGGTATTATTTTATCAAACACATATCATTTATGGTTAAGACCTGGAGAAGATATTATTAATGAAGCCGGTGGACTTCACAAATTTATGAATTGGAATGGTCCAATACTAACTGACAGTGGAGGATTCCAAGTTTTTAGTTTAGCTAAACCTAAAGATATAACTGAAGAGGGAGTAAAATTTAAAAATCATTTAAATGGTGATAACTTATTCTTAACTCCTGAAAAAAGTATAGAAATACAAAATAAGCTTGATAGTGATATTGCCATGAGTTTCGACGAATGTATAGGTTGGCCTGCAACATATGACTATTGCAAACAAAGTGTAGAAAGAACAATACGTTGGGCAAAACGTGGTAAAGACGTTTTTAATAATGAACGTCAAAGTCTATTTGGAATAGTACAAGGTGGAGAATATCCTGAATTAAGACAACACTGTGCAGAAGAATTAGTAAAAATGGACTTTGATGGATATAGCATTGGTGGTACAAGCGTAGGAGAAGATAAACCAACTATGTACAAAATGGTTGCTATGTCAACAAAACATTTACCAGAAAATAAAGTTAGGTACTTAATGGGAGTAGGAGACCCAATAGATATAATAGAAAATGTAATAAGAGGAATAGATATATTTGATTGCGTTAGTCCAACAAGACTTGCAAGACATGGTCATGCATTAACAAAATATGGAAAGATAAATTTAAAAAATGCAAAATATAAAAGAGATTTTACACCAATAGAAGATACTTGCGACTGCTATGCATGTAAAAATTATACAAAATCATACATAAAACATTTAATAAATGCAAACGAAACATTTGGAGCAAGATTACTATCAATACACAACATAAGATACCTAATTAGACTTACAGAAGAATTACGAGAATCAATAAAAAATGATAACATATTAGAATATAAAGAGGAGTTTATAAAAAATTATTATGGAGAAAAAGAAATCAAATAAATTAATTACAATTACAGTATTGTCATTGTTAATTATAATAATAATATTTACAATATATAAAATAAATAAAAATCACGAAGAAAAATTATACAATGTTTTATATTCTAAAATAAAATACGCATCTAATAAATGTTACTTAGAAGAAAAATGTAAAAATGAAATAACACTAAAAGAATTATATGATAACAAATATTTAGAAATACAATATGACCCAATAAGTAAAGAAGAATTAGATTCTAATACAATTATAAAAATAAAAAAAGATAAAATAACCATACAAAAAAAATAATTATTCATCACTATAATTATTTTTTTCTTTTAAACTAACTAAATTATTTAATATATAAACAACTAAAATAATAAGTAATATTAACCATAAATAATGAAATACAAATAATAAACAATTAACATTATCTAAAAAATAATTTGCGATAAAGAACATACTTACAAATAAGAATATAGGATAAACGTATTTATTATTAAATGTTTCATAAGCCATATCATATAATTGTTTACTACATATACTTAAATACATAAATATAGTAAATAACCATAAGAAAGATATAATATTTTCAACATTATTAATAAAATCTAATAAACTTATCTTTTTAAGTACAATATATTCTGGATATTTAAACATCTTTACTAATTCAATACCTAATATACCTTGAGTAACAATAAATACCAAAAATAATAATAAATTTGAAATTACATAATTTTTAATAATAGTATTATCTTTTTTTACATTTAATCCACCATAAAGTATGTTAGGTACCACACTAAATAAGCCAAATTCCAATCCGCCAAATAATATTTTTTTAAACTTTACATTAAATAATGGTAATAAGTTTAAATAATCTACTTGTGGTGTTAACGAGAATAGTGCTATTAAGAAGATAACTAGTGAAACACTATATAACATTGCAGATATCTTATAATGTATACTAATATCTTTAGAATTCATATAGATCATAACAATTAAAGTTGGAATCATTAACATGTACTTTTTAATATCAATTAAATAAATACTGGATATTAAAGTAGTAAACTCAACTAAACCTATAACTAACAAAATATAAATAATTGTAAACATTATTAATTTTCTAATACCATGAGATTTATAATAAGATAATTTATTTAGAAGTAATAGTATTAAAGTACCAATAACAGTGCCTATAAGTAAACTAAATATAGTACTTTCTCTAACATCTATTAATATCTTAGATATCCCAATACCTAGAAATAATGCTTTAGAAAAAAAATTAGTTAAAGTTAAATACTCTTTATTCTTTTTCTTCATAATATCCTCCTAAAGTATCGTGAACTAATCCCTTTTTATTTATAACAACATTAGTTTTAACATCAAATTCATCTTTAAAAAAATCTAATTTTTTCTTACCATATATTCTATAAATATAATTATTTATACCCAACAAATCACTCTTATCATTTTTTATCTTATTTAAAAAATTATTTAATCTTTCATTTAAACTAGCCTCAGTATGTTTATTAAGTTCATTAATAACATCTATATTAGCAGTTTTAAGATTTTCTCCAGCAGTATCTATATTAGCTTTAATATTAAGATTTATATAAATTTTATCTTTAATACTATATTTAATATCAGAACTATCTATTTTTAAATTATAATAATTATCTTTATAAAAAAACGTAAAATATATATTTCTAGTATTCTTAAATAAATTAATTAATTTTAATTCATCATTATTTAATTCACCAGCTAGTTTCTTTCCATTAAAATAATATCCATCTTTAATAGTAGTTAAGTCATTTCTAACTTCAATTTTATTTAAATATATATCTTTATTAGGATTAGTAAAGTTTCTTAATTTTTCCATAAAATCATAATTAGCCATAGTACCACTATTAGTACTATTAGTTATTAATTTTTCTATTTTTTCTCCTAAAATACCATTATCTCCATCTTTAGTATCTAATAATTCTTTTATATTATCACTAATTAAAATATAATAATTAGAATTTATTTGAACTCTACTTACTAAATAATTAAATAAATCTTCCATATTAGTTTCACTAACTTTTTTAGAAAATATTACTGCATTTATATGAACATAATATAAATTTCTAGATATACTACTTGATGCATCATTCATACTAGATTTAATAGTTTTACCAAGACCTTTAACAAAGTATGAACTTTTTTTACTTTTGTTTTCACTTTTTTCTTCTTTATATAATTCTATATACGTAACATAATTATCATTTTCATCTTTATCTATAAGAATACTAGATACTATAGCCATATCATTTAAACTTTGATAATTAGTATTACACCCAGTTAATAAAATAGGAAAAAGTAGCAATACAATTAATTTATATATCTTCATATATTTCACCAATATTATTATGATTAAATAATGAATTATAATACAAATAAATTTAAATTTTTATTCTAAATATTATTAAACTATTACTAGTTTACGTATTTTGTCAAATCTTTATGTTTTTTTTGAAATGATAAATTTAGTATGTTATAATTGAGATGTAAAATAAGGAGGAAAAAATATAGAAAATAAACTAGATTTTAGTATTCCACACAATAGTTACCGTGAAAATGAAGAACTTATGCACGGGTTTTATGTTTTTAGAAAACGAGGTTTTGCAGCGGCACCAACTGATTTTTCAATAATTTTAGGTGCTAATGTGAAAGATGATGTTTTTATAAAAAATGGTGAAGCCACTTTAGAAAATCGTGCAGCTGATTACTGGTTACATAAAAGTTATGGTGGGATCTTGAATAATGTGAGTGCTCCAACCAAAACAGTTTGTGATTATACCGCTGTATGTCCCTTTGAAAAAGTAAATATTTCAACACGACCAATTTTACATTTAGATGATGTTGAGAAATTTTTATCAGACAAAGTTACTCATAGAGCAAGTGACGGAATTTTGGAGGTCGAATTTGGCTACTACCCACAACAAGCAGCAAGCAAAGAAATTCAAGAAAAGTTACAATCAATATTACCAAGTTATGCAACAAATAATTTTCAATGTCCATTAGATGGAAATAAATATAATATGCAATATTATGATCGCCGTGTCTATGATGTGAATATGAAAACTGAAACTTTTGAAGAATGTGTATATAATGGAAAAAGATATATAAAAATGAAAACAAGAAGTACAGAATATTACAACTTCAAGGATACAATTTTATTATCAAATGGTGAAAAATATAAAACTAATTCTTATGTTTGGATAGAAGTTCAACCAATTAAATGGCTACTAGATGAAGAAACAAAAACGTTAGTAAGTGATAAACTATTATTTTCTAATATACCATATCATCTTTCAACAGAAGAAAATAAATATGAAGAATATAAGGGAGATTTTTCTACAACAACTATAAAAAAATATATGGATAACTATTTTTCTAAAGAAATTCTTCAAACAAAAGACCCAAGGAAAATTGTTGATTATAAATTACAACATTTAGAAAATTTAAGAGAGGCAATTAGAAGTATAAAAAACAAGCCAATGATATTCGAACATGAAAATGAGATTACTATAGATAATATATTAAATGGTAAATTAGATGATGTAGAGGTTACTTTAGATAGAATCACAGGATTAGCAATTATACAAAATCTTTCAAAAGTCGATGAAGCTAACATGCCAAAAGTAAGAGAATTCGTAAAAAAATTAGGCGGTGACTTTTTAGAAAGTTTTGATATATTATGGACTAATGATGAAGAATCAAGAAAAGAATATTTAGAAGAAATAAAAAATAAAGAATTTAATGGTAAAAAAGTGTAAATATATTTAGTTAAGTTTTTGTTGTTAAGAACCTTAAGGTTCTTTTCATATATAAAAAATATAAAAATAAAAGAAAAAAGTATTGAATTAAATGACTTTTTTTGATATATTCCTGAATTTGACAGTTTTAGAAGAAAAAAGCTCCCAATCCCTTTATTTATAGGGCTTTGAGAGTTTTTTAAATATG
>CAKOID010000019.1 GCA_934086355.1 uncultured Bacilli bacterium | reverse complement strand
CTGGTAATCCATGTAGTGAAAATGCTATAGATGCTAAAGTTATTAGTAAAACTGAATATGGTATTAAATCATACAAAAAACTAGTACTTATCGTAAGTGGAAGTTTAGGTTCTAAGACAATAAATAACAAAATGATAGATTATTTAAAAAGTATAAATGATAAAAATTACGAATGTATATATATAACAGGTAAAGATTATTATGAAGAATTTAAAACTAATACTTTTCCAAAAAATGTACATATATATCCATATATAGATAATATGGTAGGTTTACTTAAAAATGTTGATGTTATAGTAAGTAGAGCAGGAGCAAGTAGTTTAAGTGAAATACTAGCTCTTAAATTACCAAGTGTAATAATCCCTAGTCCATATGTAGCAAATAATCATCAATACTATAATGCATTATCATTAAAAGATAATAACGCTTGTATAATGATAGAAGAAAAAGATTTAAATAAAGATATATTAAGTAATAGTATAGACAAATGTTTAGATACAAAATTTAGTAATAATTTAAAAAATAATATGGATAATTTATATATTAAGAACAGTAGTACTAAAATATATGATATAATAAAAGAAATAATAAAAAAATAATAGTGTATCAAGTAAGGATGATTTAAATGAATAAAAAAGGATTTACGTTAGTAGAAATATTATCAGTTTTGGTACTTATAGGTTTGTTACTAGGTTTAGCAATACCTGGCATAAATAAGATAAGTAGCAATATGAAAAAAAGATCTTATAGCAAAAAGGTAAGTTTGGTTCTAAGTGCTGCAGAGTTATGGGGTTCAGATAATAAAACCTTATTACAAAGTAGTAGTGATTGTGAACTAAAGGGCGGAGAAAAAGTTTCTTGTTATAAAATAACTGTAGGTGGTTTAATAGAAAATAATTATTTGGATAGTGATAAAAATTCGTGAGAATATATTAGTCCACTAGATAATAGTAATATGAAAAATCAATGTGTTTATGTTTATAAAAAGAATAATAGAGTTTACTCTTATTTTGCTGGTGAAGATGAAAAAGATTGTTATAATGATAACTCTAATACAGGTAACAATACTGATGATAATGAAGAACAAGATACACAAACAGAAATATTAGTTGATGTAATAATTAACAGTGCAAAAAAGGCAAAAGATACAAATGATACAGTAAGAACTGTTTATCAAGAAAAACCAACTACAACTCCAGGAAAAGAAATATCAACAGAAATAGAAAAAACACTTTCAATAACACAGGATGATTATGGAGATAGTTATTATTTTAGAGGAAATATAATAGATAATTTTGTAAATTATGCTGGAATGTGCTGGAGAGTAGTAAGAATTGAAGGTGATAAAAGCACAAAAATGATACTAGCATCAGAAAATATTTGTAATGATACAAATGTTACAACATCAAGCGGGATTGCAAGAGAAAGTGCAATTTATGGATACAGTAATTTTGCTAAAAAACATAATGATTATGTTTCTAGTCCTATAGATAACGAAATTAGTGCTAGAACAAAATTAAATAATTGGTATGAAGAAAAAATTGCAAATAATAAAGAAATCACAGAATATACTAAATCATTACTTAAAACAGATGATTGGTGTATAGGAGAGAGAGTATCCGCTTACTACGACAATCCATTAAAAAAAGGAGACGCAAATGATTTATCAGTTAGAAAATATTATTTTTATTATAGTGGGTATAAAAGGACACAAATAGATTTTGAGCCATCATTAAAATGTGATGGTAATAAAGAAAACTTTGGCGAGATAGACGGAAATATTGTAGGAATGCTAAATGCTGATGAAGTGATATTTGCTGGTGCAAAAGGTGCGCCAAATTCTACATATTATTTAAACAAAAATGCCATGACTTATTGGTGGACATTATCTCTTAGAGATTCGAGAAATGGATATGATACTGCAATTAATATAAATGAAAATGGAGCATTAGCTGGGGACCAAGTTTATCTAACTTACGCTGCTATTCGACCAACAATTACCCTTAAGGCTAATACTAAAATTTCCTCCGGAAATGGAACAGTAAATAATGCATACACAATAACTACTAATTAGAAAATTAAAAAACACTACAACATTTTTACTTAATCTTTTATGTTACTATGTTGTGGATGTTGTTTGCCATATGATATAATAAAAGAAATAATAAAGTAGGGATATAAATGAAAAAAAAGGTAAAAAAAAGATTAAATAAAAAAAGAACTCTAGTATTCTTATTATTAATTTATATTATAGGTTTTGGTATATACTATTTTATAAGTAAACCAATAAAACATATAGAAATAAAAGGTAATAATATAGTTAAAGATAGTGAAATATTAAGAGTATCTAATTTAAAAGATTACCCATCATTTTTTAAATATCCAAATTACATTTTAGAAAAGAAAATAAAAAATATAGAATTAATAAATGATGTAAAAGTAAAAAAATGGTTTGGATTAAAAATAATTATAGAAGTAAAAGAAAATAAAATATTATTTTATTATAAAGATAAAAATAAAATAGTATTAAGTAATGGAAATATTATTGATAATAAATATAATGATATAGTTGGTATACCAATATTAATTAATGATATAGATAAAGATATATTTAAAAAATTTGTAAATAATTTTAGTGAATTAAATGATAATGTATTATATGAAATGAATAATATAGAATACTATCCACAAGTTGATAATAATGGTGAAGTATTATCTAATGATAGATTTAAAATAATAATGAATGATAGTAATACTATTATAGTTAATTCTAAATCAGTAAGTACTTTAAATAAATATAATGATATATATGCTTCACTAAATGGAAAGTTTGGTACTATAAATTTAGATTCAAATAAATTAGAGAATTTAGTATTTATACCATATGAGGATTAATTATGAATTATGATGTAGAAATGATGAAAATAATAGATAAATTAGAAGATAGACCAAAATTATTATTACATTCATGTTGTGCTCCTTGTTCTACAACATGCATAGAAAGATTAAAAGATTATTTTGACATTACTATAATATATTATAATCCAAATATAGAACCATTTGAAGAATATGAAAAAAGAAAAAAAGAACAAATAAGAATAATAAAAATGTATAATTTAAATTATTTAGATTGTGATTATGATAATGATTTATTTCATGAAATGTCTAATGGACTAGAAAATGAAAAAGAACGTGGAATACGATGTTATAAATGTTATAGATTAAGATTAGAATATGTTTGTAAAGTTGCAAAAGAAAAAGGATTTGATTACTTTGGAACAACATTAACTGTTAGTCCATACAAGCTAAGCAAAGTGATTAATGAGATAGGTTATGAGCTAGAAAATATGTACAATGTTAAATATTTACCAAGTGATTTTAAGAAACAAGAAGGTTATAAAAAATCAATTGAGTTATCAAATAAATATGGTTTATATAGACAAAATTATTGTGGATGTATTTATTCTAGGAAGGATGATATTAATGAATAAGAAAGGATTTACATTAGTTGAATTACTTGCTGTTATAGTAGTTTTAGGTTTAGTAATTACTATAACTGCTACTAAAGGTTTTGGTGCTTTTGATAACACTAAAAAGGCTATAACAAAACAAAATTTAAAAGCAATTAAAGAGGCAGCAAACGTATTAGCAGAACAAATAGATAATTGTGATGACAATATTGATAAAGAATTGTGGACTGATGATGGTAATTTATTTAATGAAGAAGAGTCACCCAAAAATTGCGATGCTTTAAAAGAAAAAATGATAAAAAAAGATGATGGAACAGGTTGCATATCCGTTACTGTAGATTATTTAATAACCAACCAATATTTAAGTGAAAATAAAGATTTTGAAACTTTAAAAGATAAAAAAGTAAAACTTTGTAAAGAAGAAAAAAAAATAAGTATAAATACAAATGAATTAGAAAATCCTGATAATAAACCAAATAACCCAAATAAAGATGATGATAGTGAAAGAAACGATTCTGATGAGTACAATTCTTGCTTAAAAGAAAAAGGATTGACAGGAGAAAATGTAACGAATATGAATAGCGATGGAGAAATACCATATTGCTATGATATAACAGGTACTAATTATATTCTAATTTATGAAGGATATATTAATGATAAAGATAATTTTCAAGAATATTGGGGAATGAGTGAATATTATAATTTGTTAAATGATATGTTGGAAATGAAAGAATTAGGTAAAAATTGTACTGCAGAAACTTGTTATTCAGAGGATACGGCAGATATAATATATAATAAAACAGAGTATGAAAATTTTATCAAAAATGCTACACATAACATAAAAGATAAATTTAAAATATATAGTAATGAAGAAAAATATGTATTTCGTTGGCTTTATAAATATTATAATGAATGTTTAAAAAATTCTGATACAGACTATAATTATGATTATCCAATTGATATTTATAATAATTGGTATGGCTTTTCTGATAAGGAAAATTCATTTGTTAAATCTAGAATCGAGTCAACAGAAGGTCAAGTATTATTTAGCATAAACAGAATAGATTATGAAACAAAAAAAGGATTCACTTATACTTGTAAAATGGATTTAAATAAAAAAATCACAAATCCTAATTTAGGACCTACTGGTTGTGATGATCCAGTTGCAAGATGTGATTACAATATTCCAACATAAGTCATTAAAAATAGAACTAACAGAAAAAAACAATCTGTTAGTTTTTTAATTGTAATTTATTTCACACAAAAAATAAGTATTTGTAAAAAAAGTACTACAGAAATTTTATATCTGTTTAAAAATGAAAAAAAGTTTAAAAAAATGCAAGAAAAAAAAAGGAAAAACAAAAAAATACATAATAATATATAGTGAGGGGAGAAAAAATATGAAAAAATATTATGAAGTTTTACAAGAAGAAAATTGTGACTGTGGAATATGTTGTTTATCTTCAATAATAAAATATTATAAAGGTGATATACCACTAGAAACATTAAGAATTAATACTAATACAAGTAGTGAAGGTTGCAATGCCTATGGTTTAGTAAATTATGCAAAGAAGATTGGATTTAATGTTATATCAAAAAAAATAAAGTATATTAAAAATGAAAGATTTCCTCTAATTGCACATCTAAAACTAGATAACAATCTATTCCACTTTGTAGTAGTTTATGAATTCAAAAATAATTATGTGTTAGTAATGGATCCTTCTATAGGTTTAAAAAAAATAAAGCTTAATAAATTTAATGAATTATTTACGGGTGTAGTATTATATTTTGAACCTATATCAACAATTGTAAAATATAAAAAGAATAAATTCATATCTAAAAAAATAATAGAATTTATTAAAAAAAATAAAACAATATTTTCAATAATATTCATAATAAGTTTTATTATACTATTGTTTTCTTTAATAAATAATATTTCAATAAAATTATTAAGTAACAATTTAAAAAATGTATATATTTTATTCTTAATAATATTTATATTAAATTTATTAATATATTTAAAAAGAAGTATATTATTAAAAATTAATATAAACTTTAATAATAATATATTAATTAAATTTATAAAACACATATTTAATCTTCCTTTAAATTATTTAAAGTTAAAACAGAAAGGAGAAATAATTACTAGATTTAATGAATTAAATGATTTATCAAAAAATATATTAGATTATATAATCGAACTAATATTTAATATTATTTTATTATTGAACCTCCTTCTAGTAATAATTATTTATACCCAAGAATTATCTATAATATTATTTATTATTTCATTAGTTTATTTAATATATAACATAATAATTTATAAAAAACTAATAAATAAAATTAGATATTTAGTTAGTATTGATGAATCTTATAATTCAAACATAATAGATTATATTACAAAATTTACTACTATTAAACACTTAAATCAGTATAAATATTTTATTGATAATACAAAAAATATATTAGAAGAAAAAAATACAGTATTTAAAAGCATTAATAAAAAAGTATATAAAGTAGATTTTATAAATAAAGTAATAATCGACATAACACAACTATTAGTACTTTATTATATAATCAAAAATAATATTAATATAACTAATGGTTTATTAATATATATGCTTATATGTTATTATATTAATCTTTTAAAACAAATAATAGATAACTATCCATCTTTCATATTATATAAATCTATAATCAATAAAAATAATGATTTTCTATCTATTAATTTAGATAAGAAAAAAGATATATCTATTAATAATTATGACATTAAAATTAATAACTTAAATTATGATATTAATGGAAAATATATTATTAAAAATTTAAATTATATAATTAAAGAGAATGATAAAATATTTATAAGTGGACCATCTGGTATAGGTAAGAGTACATTACTTAAAATATTAAGTAATGAGATTATAAATTATGAAGGCAATATTTTAATAGATAATAAATTAATTTCTAACTATAATTTAAATAATGTAGTAAGTTATGTATCTCAAGATGAAGAGTTGTTTAATGATACAATATTAAATAATTTAACACTAGGAAAAGAAATAGACAAAGAACTTATAAATAATGTTATAAGAATTTGTAAATTAGATACTATAAATATCATAAAAAGTGTTGGATTAGATAGTTTTATTATTAATAATAATTCTTTAAGTGGAGGAGAAAAAAATAGAATTATTTTAGCTAGAGGATTAATTTATTCAAAAAAAATAATTATACTAGATGAAGTATTAAAAGAAGTTGATTATAATCTAGAAGTAACTATTTTAAAAGATATTTTAGAATATTTTAAAGATAGAACGATTATTTATGTAAGTCATAAAAATGTTAGTAATTTATTTGATAAAGTTTTAACTTTTAGAAAGGAGTAATTATGGTATTAGAAAATCAAGAACTAAAAATGACTATCGGTGGTGGTAGTGGTAAGAAAGTTGGAATAGGAATTATTATTGCTGCTCTAGGAAGTTTCATTGTTGGTATAGTTGATGGATTTTTAAGACCATTGAGATGTAACTAATGGAAAAAAATGAACTAAAAACTATAGTAGCAGGTGCTAGTTATACAAGCGGTAGTTTTCTTAATAGTTTAGTAAGACTAATAAATTCTTTCTTAGAATTAGGAAGAAATATTGGTAGTGCTATACATTATGCAATTTATAAAAAAACATGTTAAAAAGGATATATAATTATTCTTTTTTTCTATATAAAATTCATGTAAACAAACTTTATATAGATTTACTTTTATTTATAACTTTAGTAAAATATATCTAGGAGTATTTATGGAAAAAAGAAGTAAGATTATTTATTGGGGGTTAGTATTTTTTGTTGGATGTTTTTTAGGATGGATATATGAAGAATGTTTCTCAATTATAATAGAACATCAACTAGTAAATAGAGGATTTTTTTATGGTTGTTATTTACCAGTTTACGGCAGTGGTTCAGTCATTCTATTATTATTGTTAAGAAATTTAAAAAAATATCCAATACTAATATTTCTCTTGTCAATAATTATTACTGGCATTGTAGAATATGTTACAGGAGACGTATTATTTCGCATATATCATAGAACTTGGTGGGATTATACAGGCTTATTCATGAACTTAAATGGATATGTTTGCTTAAGAAGTGTATTAAACTTTGCTGTATTAACACTACTTTTTATGTATATAGTTGAACCACTATTAAAAAAATTTATTACAAAAAAGGAGAGAATGTCAACAATAATTACCTTATCAGTAGCAATAATATTTTCTATTGATATGATAATTACATTTACCACAAGATATTAATATGGATAAAATAATTATAAATATATTAAAAAAAATAGAAAAAAATGGATTTGATGCTTACATAGTAGGTGGATATGTTAGAAATAAAGTAATAGGTGTATTTAGTTCTGATATAGATATATGTACAAATGCTTTACCCAAAGATATAATAAATATATTTAAACTAGATAAAAATACTAAAGTACACTATGGTTGTGTTAATATAAAGACAAAAAAATATAACATTGATATAACAACATATAGAAAAGAAAGAGATTATGAAAATCATCATCCAAAAACAGAATACATAACAGACTTAAAAACAGATTTAAAAAGAAGAGATTTTACTTGTAATTCACTTATAATGGATAGCAATCTAAATATAATAGATTATTATGATGGTATAAAAGATATAAATAATAAAATAATAAGATGTGTTGGTAGTACCAAAAATAAATTAAAAGAAGATCCAGTAAGAATATTACGTGCTATTCGTTTTGCAACAATATATGATTTTAGTATTGATGAAGAAATAATAGACTTTATAAATAATAATAAAAATTTAATAAAAAATATAAGTTATTATAGAAAAAAAGAAGAATTAGATAAAATACTATCTTCTAATAATAAAATAAAAGGATTAAATTTAATAAAAGAGTTAAATTTATGTAGTACATTAGATATAAAATATGATAATATAAAGATTAGTAAAGATGTATTAGGAATGTATGCACAATTAGAATTTAGTGATAAATATCCATTAACTAAATCAGAACGTACTATAATAAATGATATTAGAAGTATATTAGATATCAAAGAAATTAATAATAATACTTTGTATAAATATGGACTTTATATAAATATTATTGCAGGAGAAATATTAAATGTTGATTTTATAAAAATTAATAAATTATATAAATCACTTCCAATAAAATCAAAAGACGATATAAAAATAAAAAAAGAAACATTATATAAATTAAACAATGATAGTTATATTGGAATCAATGATATATATAAAGAATTAGAAACTAATATATTAAATGGAAAAATAAAAAATAAAAATAAAGACATAATAAAATTTTTAAGAAAGTAGGTGTTAATTATGAGTAATGAAGTAATATATAATATTATAAAAAATAAAGATTATATAATTAGACCATTTTTATTTAAAATTATAAAAGAATATAATTTAAGTATTAATGAAACATTACTCATAATATACTTATCTAATCAAGAACATCCAGTATTAGATTTAAAATTGATAAACAAAATAACTTCATTAAATAATAATGAAATATTAGAGGCATTTAGTACATTAACTAGTAAAAATTTAATAAGTACTTGTATTAGTAAAGACGGAGATAGAGTTAGTGAAGAAATATCATTAGAAGGTATATATAAATTAGCCGCTACTAACATTAATAAAAAAATAAATAAAGATAGTGAAGAAAATATTTTTTCATTATTTGAAAGTGAATTTAATAGAAAATTAACTCCAATGGAATATGAATTTATTAATGAATGGATAAATAGTGGAATGAGTGAAGAGTTAATTAAAGAAGCTTTAAAAGAAGCAACATACAATGGCGTTAGTAATTTAAGATATATTGATAAAATAATTTATGAATGGACTAAAAAAGGATATAAAACAGTTGAGGATGTTAATAAAAATAGGTATCAAAAAGAAACAAAAAAAGAGAATTCTGATTTCTTTGAATATAATTGGCTAGATGAAAATTAATAATATATTAGAATTATTAGATAAAATGATACCTAATCCTAAATGTGAATTAAATTATAATAAAGATTATGAATTATTAATTGCAACCGTTTTATCTGCACAATGTACGGATAAAAGAGTTAATGAAGTAACTAAAGTATTATTTCAAAAATACAATCTAGAAACTTTAAGTACTGCTAATAAAAAAGAAATAGAGAAAATTATATATAGTTGTGGAAACTATAGAAAAAAAGCACAATACATTATTAGTATTTCAAAAAGTTTAATAGAAGATTATAATGGCGTAGTACCAAATAACAGAGACTATTTAGAAAGTTTACCCGGCGTTGGTAGAAAGACAACTAACGTAGTTTTATCAAATATATTTGATGTACCAGCAATAGCAGTGGACACACACGTAGAAAGAGTTTCAAAAAGATTAAATCTTGCAAACGAAAAAGATACTGTATTAGAAGTAGAAAAAAAATTAATGAAAAAAATACAAAAGAACAAATGGAGTAGAGTACATCATCAGTTAGTATTATTTGGAAGATATACTTGCAAAAGTATAAAACCAGAATGTGAAAAATGTCTATTAAAAGAATATTGTAAATATTACAAAAAAATAAATAAAAAAATATAAATATTTATTATGAATAATTAAACATTCATGATATAATTGATTGTAGGTGAAAAAATTATGACAGTTAGTAGAAGTGAATTAAGAGAAAAAATTATGACTATTTTATATCAAGTAGAAATGTATAAAAAAAGTAAATACGAATATAAAATAGAAGATGTTATAAAAGAAAATTCAGAAATAAAAAATACATTTGTAGATGATATGGTATACGGTGTATTGGATAAACAAAATGAATTAGATGAATTAGCAAATAAATATTTAAATAATTGGACTATAGATAGAATTGAAAGCATAGGTGCATGTATTTTAAGAATGTCAATTTATGAAATAAAATATATGGATACACCAGATATTGTTGTTATAAATGAAGCAATAGAGCTAGCAAAAAAATATAGTGATGATAAAGTGAAAAATATGATAAATGCTGTATTAGACAAAATAGTTAATGGTGATTAACTATTTCTTTTTAAGGGATGATTTTATGGAAAGAAGATATATTACTGTTACCACATTAAATAAATATTTAAAAAATAAATTTGATACTGATCCTAATATCCAAACATTAGGTTTAAAAGGGGAAATATCGAATTTTAAAGGGCATACAAGAGGACATTTATATTTTACATTAAAAGATGAAGGTAGTAGAATTAATGCTGTTATGTTCAGTACTCATGCTAGTAAATTAAATTTTGTACCAAAAGATGGAATGAAAGTTTTAGTAGTAGGTAGAGTAAGCGTATATGAACCAACTGGCGGATATCAGATATACGTTAATGAAATGATGAGCGATGGCGTAGGTAATTTATATTTACAATTTGAAGAATTAAAGAAAAAATTATCTAGTGAAGGATTATTTGATGAACGACACAAAAAGAAAATACCTAAATTTCCTAAAAAGATTGGTATTGTAACTGCTCCAACAGGTGCTGCTATTAGAGATATATTAAGTACAATAAAAAGAAGATTTCCATCTACAGAAACAATATTATTTCCAGCTTTAGTACAAGGAGAACTTGCTGCCCCAGATATTGTAAAACAAATAAAAAGAGCAGACGAATATGATTTAGATGTATTAATTGTTGGTAGAGGGGGAGGTTCTATTGAAGATTTATGGGCATTCAATGAAGAAATTGTTGCAAGAGCAATATACGATGCTAAAACACCAATAATATCTGCCGTTGGTCATGAAATTGATTTTACAATAAGTGATTTTGTAAGTGATTTAAGAGCCCCAACACCAACAGGTGCAGCCGAAATGGCAGTACCAAATATTATAGATGTTAAAAATTTTATAAATCAATTAAATATTAGATTAAATAAAGATATAGAAAATATAATTGAATTTAATAAAAAAAGAGTAGATAATTTAAAAACAAGTTACGTGTTATCAAACCCACTTGCAACTTTTGAAATAAGAGAACAAAAATTAGATACATTAATAGATAATTTAAATACTAAAATTAAATATATTATAAATTTAGAAGGAAAAAAATTAGATAATATAAAGAAAAACTATACCTTAAATAATCCAGATAGTTTTCTAAATACCTATAATAATACTTATGAATTATTATTAAATAAATTAAATTTGTTAAATCCACTATCTGTATTAAGTAAAGGTTATAGTGTAGTAACAAAAGACATGAAAGCAGTTAAAGATACTAAAGATATAAAAATAAAAGATAAATTAGATATTAGATTATGTAAAGGTAAACTAAATGTTATTGTAGAAGGGAAAGAAGAATAATGGAAGAAAAGAAGTTTGATGAATTATTATTAGAAGTAGAAAAAATAGTAAAAGATTTAGAAAGTGGAAACATAGATTTAGAAACTAGCATAGATAAATATGGTGAAGCAATGAAAATTATTAAAGTATGTAGCGATAAATTAAATAAAGCTACTGAATCAGTAAATAAAATACTTGACGAAAATGGTAATTTAAATAATTTTGAAGTGAGTGAATAAAAAATATATCATATTATAATATGGTATTTTTTTATGATATTTTATAAATTATTACTATTAAAATAAAGTAAATAAAAATTTAATAAAATATTAAATTAATAATTGATATATATATTTACTTTTGTTATAATACTTATAGAATAGAAAAGAGGTTAAATATGAATAATAGTATTGATAATTATTTAAATATATCTAAAAAAAATCTTAATACTATTCTTCTAAGTTTAGAAAATAATATAGAATTTCTAGATAATGAATTATGGAACGACACTAATGAGTTTAATAACATAATAACTAACATTGTAAATATATATTATGATAAATATTATTTATATGTATTAAACGATTATAGTAAAATAGATAAATATATTAAATTTAATAATAAAATAAATAGAAAAATAAAAAATATTTTACTAGCTATAATAGATTATTATGAAAATACAGATGACGTAGTAACTTTAAATACAAAAGAAAGTTCTATACTTTATTTAACTATACTAATTTATACTAGTTTAATACTTTATAATAAAGATTTTAATTTGATTAGTACTCCTAAACAAATAGAAAAGGTAGTAAATAACATAATTGATAACTTTCAAAGTATTAGATTTAAAAGAGAAAAAGATTTAGTTAAACTTATAGAAGATATAAAAGATATTATAATTAATAATAACAAATATAATAATTTAATAAATAGTATGAATAACAAAGATAGTCATAATATGTTTATAAAAATAAATGAAGATAATGAGCTTTATAAAATACTTTACGAATACGATATAAAAGAATTAAATAATTATAATGAACTTGATATTAATATCGTAAATAATAAAATGAATATAACTAGCATATTATCTGGAATATCTTATGATTTAGCATATGTAACATCATTTAAACTACTAAAAGAAGGTATAAAAAAGCAATTATTATTTAAAGTAAAAAAAGATGATATAATTGATAAAAATATAAGAGATTATATGATTAAAAGAAATAAAATAATAAATGATAACATTAAATTCTTAGTAGATTATGAAGATATAAAAGATGATTATGATTTTATTAATACAATTAAAGATTACAATATTGATTTATATATAGAAGTTAATAAAGTTGTAGATACTAATAATTATAATATGTTTATGGATATTAAAAAGATAATAGTTCCAGAGGAATTTCTAAGTACTAATGAAAAATATATAGAGATTTGGAAAGACATGAATATGGAATTTATTATAAAAAATTATAGAAATAAGATAGATGAAAAACATTTATTAGGTGGAAAGTGAGTTTGATAGTATGAATAATTATGGAAAGTTTTTTGTAGATTTTTTAACACCATTCTTTAATGGATTGGTTTCTATATTAAAGTCATTCTTTGGCGGAATATTAGAAATGTTAAATATAGTTAAATATAGTGAAATAATAAAAGAGTATAAAGAAACAGTTAGTATTGTATTTATTATAATTGCAATTATATGTTTAATTCTTTTATTAGGTTTATTTAGTTATATTGTATATTACTTAGTTAAAAAAATAATTAAAGTAATAAGAAAAAGTCATGAACAAGATGCTTTATTAGAAGAAGTAGAAAAATTAAATTATGACATGATTAAATTAAAACAAGAAAATGACAAGTTAACTATGATGGCACAAGGTGGAGACGGTGAATTTGATGAAAACGGTAACCCAGTAACTAAACTAGGTAAGGGTGAAAGTAGATTCTTCAAATTAACACAAATTGATAAAGAATGGGAAAATGCTAAACCTGAAGTATTTAGAAACGATTTAAATTTGGAACAAATTTGTGATAACTTCAGAAATTATGCAGCAAGTGAATTAGGACTTTATTATACACCTGATTTAATAAGATTATTTATTTCAGCATTCGGTGCTAGTAGAATATTGATATTACAAGGTATAAGTGGTACTGGTAAAACATCATTAGCATACGCTTTCGGACATTTCTTAGGAAATGATTCAGTCATTGCTCCAGTTCAACCTTCTTGGAGAGATAGAACAGAATTATTTGGATATTTCAATGAATTTACAAAGAGATTTAATGAAACTGAATTATTAAGTAAAATGTATGAAGCAACTTATAATGATAAAATTTACGTAACAATTCTAGATGAAATGAACATTGCACGTGTAGAATATTACTTTGCAGAAATGTTATCAATTATGGAAATGCCATCTAAAAAAGAATGGGTAGTAAATTTAGTATCATCTCCTTGGGAAAGTGATCCTAAAAAAATCGTAAATGGTAACTTCAATTTACCAGGTAATATGTGGTACATCGGTACAATCAATAACGACGATTCAACATTTATGGTAACAGATAAAGTCTACGACAGAGCAATGCCAATCGACATAAATGATAAATGTGCAAAATTCGATGCACCTAAAACTGAATGTGCTAGTTTAAGTGATGAATATTTTGAAAAATTATTTGATGAAGCAAAAAATAAATATCCAGTAAGTAAAGAAATGTTAAAGAAACTAGATGAATTAGACCAATACGTAATCGAACATTTTAGAATATCTTTTGGTAATCGTATCATGAGACAAATTGAAGATTTTGTACCATCCTATGTAGCATGTGGTGGAAAAGAAATAGATGCGATAGACTATTTAATAGCATCAAAAATATTAAGAAAATTCGAACAATTAAACTTAGCATTTATAAAAAATGAATTAGATGAATTTATAAATTATTTAAATGTTAATTTTGGTAAAGAAAATATGAATAAATGTAAAGATTTCATAATAAGATTAAAGAAATCTATGTAGGTGAGTTATGTTAAAGAATATAACTGATGTAATGAATAATATTGATACAAATAAACTAGAAACATTTCTTTCGAATACAGATGCTAATTTTATATTTACTTCTGATATAAAAGAAACAAAAATAGATTATACTTGGCTAGATGTATTAGAGGACACTTTACCTAATATAGATAAAATTGTTAGAAATCCAAGAAGATTTATAGTACAAGAAGAAGATGTTGTTATAGTAGAGAAAACAAAAAGAGTTTCTCAAGAAACAATAAAGCATTTAGCTCAACATAGTGAAAATATACAAGATTTGGATAAAAATGGAGACGTAGTTCCAAAAAAACTTCTAAATGTTTACAAAGAAGACACTTCTGACTTATATGAAAATAGATTCATATATACTTTAGTTACTAGATTGGAATCATTCATAAATAGACAACTTGAAAATCTAGATTTAATGAGTAACAAAGAAGTAAAAAAAGTGGTTAGTTATAAAGGAAATACTAGATTAAAAAATAAAAATATTTCCATAGAATTAAGTATGCGTGAAGAGGATAAAATAGATTTTGATGAATATGGAGCAGATTATAAAAATAGAATACTTGCTTGTTATGAGATAATAAGTGGTTTTAGAACTACTGAAATGATAAAAGAATTAGTAGGTTGTACTCCAGTATCAAATCCAATTAGAAAAACAAACTTAATTTTAAGACAACCTGATTTTCAAAAAGCATTTATATTATGGCAGTATTTAGATAACTTTGAATATAAAGATCCTAAAGTAGTTAGTTATGATAGGATAACTAATACAAGTAAAGAAACAAAAGATGAATTTACTTTAGGATATTTCATTAATTCAAATGCAATTGATGAAAAAGGTGAAAGTTTAATTAAATATAAAGATAGTGATGCAAAATTAAATAAATTAATTAATGATTATATTTATGATGAAAATCAGAATATCGAAAAATTTATAAATAAAACTAAAGAATATTATACGGAAGCTTTAAAAAATAAAGAAAAACGTATAAATGATATTACAAATATTTACAATAGTTTTATTGCTAAACATAAAAACACAATAATAGAAAGTGAAAAAATATTTAAATGAAACATACAAATATCTGAACATTCAGATATTTTATTTTTGTAAAAAAATGACTACAAAATTTTCATATCTGTTTAAAATGTAAAAAAAGTTTAAAAAAATGCACGAAAAAAAAAGGAAAAACAAATTTTTCCATAATAATATATAGTGTAGGAGATAAA
>CAKOID010000018.1 GCA_934086355.1 uncultured Bacilli bacterium | reverse complement strand
GAAGTTATACAGTCTTGTTTTCATCTTTTTTATGAATCGTAAATTAAAATATTTAGATATCAAACTCTTTTGCTATCCTAAATACATTTTATAATAATTCTTTTGTCAATGCAATATATTTTATACATTTTCTTCAATATATTCTAATAGTTTTAAGAACATATTAATATATTTTGGTTGTAAACCATCTCTTTTTAATTTTCTAATTAATATTCTTTTTTGTTTAATTTCTTTATCACTAAACATTATTTCATTTACTTTACTTTTTAGTGTAGTTTTTATTTTTAAACTACTTATAATATCATCTATATCTTTATTAATTAATCTACTTGTTTCTATTTCTATATCTTGACCTTTAGAATTAATTGTTATTTGTTTAAATGAATTTACGTTATTTAACTCTATAACAAAATCATTATCATCAATATATGTTTTATAGTTTTCTAATTTATCTTCGCCTATATATATAGTTATGTCATTAGGTTTTCTTGTATTTCTAAATTTGATTATATAATTTCTTATATTTGGTACTAATGTACTATCTGTTACATCATGTCTAATAATTACAGTGTAATTATTTAACATATAATTATAATCTATTATTGTTTTAACATATTTATCTTTACTTAAAGTTATACCATCATCTTCGTATAAAGTATAAGTATTTGATTTACCTGGGAATATATGTATTACAAAACCATTTGGATTGTTTGAATTATTTAAATTATCTTCATCTAGTATTGCTAACGGTATTATACTACCTTGAGTTGCAAATACTGGATAATCTTCATCTTTGTAGAAGGATATATATCTTCTGTTACCTACATATTTAATACCAGTTTTAAAATCATACCATATACCTTCTGGTATAAATAATTGTTGTATAGTTCTATTCATAACTATATCTTTTGGTTTTGTTATAGGACAAACTAATAAATTATTACCAAAATAATATTCATTTCTATACTCTATTTCATCATATATTTCTGGATAATTATAATATATTGGTCTTATAAATGGTATACCAGTATTAACATAGTTATAACTTTCAGTATATGTATATGGAATTAATTCACATCTTAATCTTAAATAATATTTTGCTATAGTAAGAGTATTTATATCCCATTTCCATGGCTCTCTTTTATAATATTCACTACTATCACTAGATAATCTTAGCATAGGACTAAATGTACCTAATTCAATATATCTTCTATATAATTCATCATCTTCTATACCACCATAGTAACCACCAATATCATTGCTTATAAAATTTATACCTATATTACTACCACTTATTATATATTCTGGTAATTTTTTTAAGAAATCCCAACTAACTAATGTTTTTCCTGTATATAATATATTAGTATTATGACTATTAATTAAACCATTCCTACTTAATATATTTAATCTTAAATTATTATCTTTAAAATACTTACTATGATAATAATTTAATACTCTTAAACTATATAAATCTTTTATATTTGTATTATCTATTAAGAATGTATTTATTCCACTATTAATTAAATTATTTATAAATACTTTAAAATAATTATCCATCATATTTTTATCATATACGTTTAACATTATATTTTCATCTTTATCTATATTACATAATGTTTTAAACTCATTAAAGTTAGATTCATTTTTACTTATTTCCATTGGATTAATTGTAACGCCTAGATACACATTTTTTGTTTTTAAATTATTTATAAATTTATTATAATCTATAAATAAATCTTTATTCCAATTTAATCCATATTCTAATCCGTTTTTATTATGCCATTTATTTCCTAATATTATTAAGTTTAATGGGATGTTATTTTTATTAAATTTATTTATTAATTCTTCTATATTTAAATCAGTATAATTAGTAGATTTATTCCATATATTACCTAACATATATCTTGGTATCATACTTGGTTTATTTGTTAGTATAAAATAATCTCTTAATACTTTACCAAAATCTCTTTTATACATAAATAAGTATGTATCTATTTCATTTACATTTCTTTTATAGAACATATTATTTTTTATTATTAAAGAGTTACTATCATCTATACTTACAAAACCATCTGTTGAATATAATCCTTTATTATATAATTTTATGTTTTCAACGTTATCTAAACATATACCTATTGTTTTAAAGTTTCTTGCTTCAACATGATTAAAATACCAATACCTATCTGTATCTTTTAATAACACTTTTAGATTTGCTTCTGGTACAAATTTAGTACCATAAAATGGTTTTTCTTTAATATATTCTAATCTGTAATATGAAGTTTCTATAACTAAGAATCTTTCATCTTGTTGTATATTAAATTTACAAGTTGGAAATACTCTATTTCTAGCGAATTCTGTTGTTTCGTCTAAAAATTCTCCTGTTTCACTATATTCTAATCTTAATAATATTTCACTTAGTATAGTTATTCTATATTTTTTTCCTTGTATTATATTATTCATAAAATATCCTTTCTTTTAATGTAGAGGTCCATAATTATCCTGTTGATATTGATTTGGATAAGTTTGGCTATATCCACTAGAGTGTTTATAATTAACATTGCCATTGGAGTCTACTGTTGTATCAGATGACATATATTTTTTTGCCCATTCATTTGCAGCTTCTTGCCCTTCAGTATTAAAAATATATGATGCATTTGAGGCACAATATGCTGTATTGCTTGCACTTGCTTCACATCCAAAATTATTTTCTGTGACACCATTTTTGGAATAATCACTTCCAACTCCTATTGTATAATAATATTCATATCTTTCATCTTTATTATCTTTATATTCATCATTTTGAATAATAGATGTTTCATAATATCCTTTGTCTAATATATAATTACTGTTAAAATGTCTTATTCCTGCTATGGTGTTATAATCTTTAACAATATTTATTTTGAAATCACAAGAGGTAAATCCCATAGAATTATTAAAAGCTAATACAAAGTTATCTTTATACATATAAAAGTTTGTACATAATTCTACTTTATCTCCATTTAAATTTGTAACATTACTTTTTTCAATTTGCATATCTTCAACTTGATTCTGATAAAAATCTACATCTAATGTATCAGATGCTACTTCTTCTGAAATTTTATTTGTAATAATTTGACTTTCTGTGTAATCTTCTATAAACTGTATTATTTCACTATTGAAATCATTTATATCATTAATCATTTCATCTATCTCGTTATCTTTATATAAATATTCATTTTTATAATACTTTTCTACACATTTATTACTGTTTTTAGTAATTGTCTTTTTTAATTCTTCAAACGATTTGTAACAATCCTTTGTTCCTAATAAGATTTCTGAGTAAAATGAATCCATATGAATTTTAGTGCTTAATTCATTCCAATCTTTTTCTTTCAATTCACTATATACACTTTCGTATGATTTTTCTTTATCAAAAGCATAATACCTAATTTTATATTTTATATAGAAATTGGAATATATGCCGTTTTTTGATACTATATCTTCTATTGTATTTTTTTCTGTAAGCATTTTCCAACTACAAAATGAGTCTTTAGGGCAATTTATTAATTCTAAAAAATTCATGTTATTTTTTTTATTATTATCATACAAATCAGTATACATAGTTCCCATATTAAAATTTTCAAAATATTTTTTATAGAAATTATCTGCATAACGATATTTTATAATATTGTGATATTTAGCAAAATGTTGTTCATATGTATAATTATTATCAATATCTCTATTTAATGTGATTTTTCTAGTATCTGCCTTATCTTCTTGATCATTCTTTTTTTCTGGTGTTTCATCTGTTGGAGTTTTGTTATCTTTACCTATTACTTCTTCTAATTTTTCTTTTATTTTATCAGTATTTATTTCTATTTTTTTATTTATTTTACATATTTTAACTTTTTCACCTTTTATTTCATCAAAATCCTTATGATCACTTAAAAAATTATTTGTTATTAGATATTGTACTTTTACACTTATACAGTTGGAAGATGACATTTTAGCTTTTAGGCCTGCACAATCTTTATTTGCTATTTCATCTCCTTCTTGTCTAGTTAAATCACTTTTAGAACCTTCTTCCCAAAATTCACTGTCAACGTCGTCATCACAACTCTCTATTTGGGCAGCAAGTTCATTTGCACTTTTTTTGATGGCATTTAGATTTTCTTTTATGATAGCTTTTTTTGTATTATCAAAAGCTCCAAAACCTTTAGTTGCGGTTATTGTAATAATTATACCTAGAATAACTATTACGGCTAATAATTCAACCAATGTAAACCCTTTTTTACTATTCATATTATCACCTTTATTATAATAATTTTATCATAATTAAAAAAAAGAATAAATATTATTTGTTGTTATTTATATTTTTTTATTTGTAACATTATATGTCCAATATTACCTTCTCCTGCAAATTTATTATAGTCAAAGAAATTTTCTTTCATATCTATCCACTCTAATTTGTTTACTTCTTCTATTAATTATATTTTATTTTTTAAAATACCATAATATATTTCTAATTCTGATATCTTAGTTTCTTCTTATAATTCTCTGTATGCTTCTTCTATACTATTATCTTTTTCTATTTTTTCACCTACAAAATTATATAAATTTTTATAAGGTTCTTTTGTTCTTTTACACATTAATGTTTTTGTTAAATTTTTATTAAACACTGCTATTACTTTCAATCTTTGTATCTATATCACCATATTGATTTTAACATTAAAATAAAATTATTTCTATTTATTAATTAATCAAAATATGTTAGAATATAACATGAAAAAAATTAGGAGGTTATATGAAAGAAAGTATTGAAATTGAAATTTTACCAAATTTATTTTTAAATGATAATGGTTCTTTTAATAAAGACAAAGCACTAGATTTATGTGGTAAAATAGCAGGTGTTTGTTATGATAAGGAAGGATTTAATCACTTAAAAAACGAAGATGTTTTGAAAACTAATAGAAGAATAGATATGACATTGAATAATGGGCATCATAGTGTTTATGATCATATATTTATTAGTTTAAATATACATAACATACCTAAAATTCTTGCTATGGTATTAAATAATGAGAAAGAATATACTACTAGTGAAAAATCTGCTAGATATACTAAAATTGTTAGAAATGAAGATAGTAATATATCTAAATTAGAAGAAGATTTGTATAATAAATGGTGTAATATATTTGAAAAAGCAATAGAAATAGATTATGGTTATGTTTTTAATGGTAGCAAAATAAGAAAATTGGCACAAGAAAATGCTAGATATTTGGTTACAATTTTTATGCCTACTGAAATGGTTTACACTACTTCATTAAGACAAATAAACTATATTGCATCTTGGATGTTAAATTTTATGAAATATAATAATAAAACTGAATTTGAAGTAAGTTTATGTAACTATATGAAAAATTTTGTTGATGAATTAGAAAGATTAAATATACTTGAACATAGATTGATGAAAAATGATAAATATAGAAAATTATCTTTATTTGGTGATGATTTATCAGCTAGTAAAGATTATTTTGGAAATGTTTATGATACTACCTACAAGGCAAGTTTTGCATATTTGGCACAAGCTCATAGGCATAGAACAATTGATTATCAAATGGAATTAATGAAAAATAAAGAATATTTTGTTCCACCAATTATTGAAAATAATGAATCTATTAAAGATGAATGGTTAAAAGATATAAAAAAAGTTAGTTCTTTAAATGTTATACCTCAAGGTGAATTAATATTAATTAATGAATGTGGTAAATATGAAGATTTTATACTAAAATGTAAGGAAAGACTTTGTACTTGTGCTCAATTAGAAATTATGTTAAAAACAAAGGAAATATTAAATAAATATAAAGATGAGTTAGAAAAAGAAAATAATCCTTTGAAAGATGATATTGTAAACTATTCTCATGGAGCTAGATGTACATTTCCTGATTTTGATTGTAATAGTGATTGTAAGTTTAAGGAAGGTAAAATTTTAATTAGAAAGATTTAGGTGAATTATGAAAGATTGTATATTTTGTAAAATAATAAATGGTGAAATACCTACTAGAAAAGTTTATGAAGATGAGTATGTTTTAGTATTTTTAGATACTGATCCTCATCAAAATGGACATATGCTTATTGTTCCAAAAAAGCATTATACTGATTTTACGGAACTAGATGATGAAATATTATGTCATATTAATTTAGTTGCTAAGAAAATGAAAGATTTGATTTATGAAAAATTAAATGCTGATGGAGTACGTTTATGTGTTAATTATGATATGTATCAATTTGTAAAACATTATCATTTACATATAATTCCTGCATACAAAGAAAAACAAGAATTAATAAGTATAGATAAAGTATTTGAAAAGTTAAAGTAACATTAACTTTTTTTATTTTCCCATACTTTTCTGATTAGTTTTAAAGATAATGTTGATAATAAATAACCTATCACTGGTACAATAGAACTTAAAAATATATTATTATTGTTTCTAATTAAATATGAATAAATCACAATAATTATGTAAGTTAGTACCATTATACATAATCTTCTAGTTAATGATGTTTCCCATTTTTATCTAACTCCACCCTTTTATTTCTATTTTGTATATTTTTTATTTCTTTTTCTATATTCATAATATTACTCCATTTCTAAATCTAATTTAATTATAACATAAACTTTGTTAATTATCTTAATGAATAAATTCTATTATTTAATTCAAAATAATTATGGTGATACTATGCCTAGTTTAAAAGAATATAATAAAAAACGTAATTTTAGTAAAACTAAGGAACCTATTGGTAAGAAAAAAAGCAGTTCTAAAAGATTAAAATTTGTTGTACAGCATCATATAGCAACTAAGGATCATTATGATTTACGTCTAGAATATAAAGGTGTTTATGTAAGTTTTGCAGTTCCTAAAGGTCCATCATTTAATCCAAAAGATAAAAGGCTTGCTGTTAAAGTTGAAGATCATCCTATTAGTTATGGAAATTTTGAAGGAACTATTCCTTATGGAGAATACGGTGCTGGTACTGTAATGTTATGGGATGAAGGTTATTATAAAATAAATGAGATAGATATTAATAAATATATTAAGTTTACTCTATATGGGAAAAGATTAATTGGTAATTGGACATTAGTTAGGTTTAAAGATAATAATTGGTTGTTAATAAAAGAAAAAGATGAGTTTGTTAGTGATGTTGATATTAATGAGTATAGTACAAGTATCAAAACAAATAGAACTATGAATGAAATAAAATTAGGTTTAGATAATATAAATATTACTAGTGGAGATAAAATTATATACCCTAAATATAAAATTACTAAAGAAGATATAATAGAATATTATAAATTAGTTAGTGATAGAATGATGCCTTTTTTAAATAATAGATTGATTAGTACTGTTAGAAGTCCAAATGGAATTAATGAAGAAAAATTTTTTATGAAACATTTAAATACTAATTCAAAAAATATTGGTAAGAAGAAATTTAAGAAGAATGATTATTATTATATTAAGAATATTAGTGGTCTTATAGAAGAAGTACAAATGAACAGTTATGAATTTCATATATGGGGTTCAAAGAAAAATAAAATTAAAAGTCCTGATATAATGGTTTTTGATTTAGATCCTGATACTAATTTAGAAATTAAAGAGGTACGAAAATGTGCATTGGAATTAAAAAAAATATTAGATGAATTAGATTTAAGGAGTTATTTAAAAACTAGTGGTGGCAAAGGATATCATATATTTGTACCAATAAATGTTAGTTCTTATAAATTATTGGAAAAGATATCTAAGAATATAGTTAGTATATTAATTAATAAATATCCCGATAAATATACTACGAATATTAGAAAAGATAAGAGAAAAAATAAAATATTAATTGATTATTATAGAAATAAGTTAGGTGCTACAAGTGTGTGTCCTTATTCTTTAAGATTAAAGGAAAATGCTAGTATATCTTTTCCTATTAGTTGGGATGATATAAATCATATAAAACCAGATACAGTTACTATACGTAATGTAAAAAAATACTTAATTAAAGATAATTCTTGGTGTGATTTCTTTGAATAAGTATTTTGTGTTTTTAAATGTGTTTAGAAAATTAAAAGCATTAAAAAAGCCCGTAAATACGAGCATTATTTCTAAGTGGGGCGAGATGTGGGGATCGAACCCACGCATACCGGAGCCACAATCCGGCGTGTTAACCACTTCACCAATCCCGCCAAGAACAAGATAATTGTATCAAATTATAATACAATTATCAAGATAAAATTATTAATTTCTTCCTAAACCAATTAACTTTTTCATCTTTTCGTAGTATTTTTTAGTAATTTCTATATTTATTTTTGCTCCTTCATCTAATATTTCATCTAAATAATCACTATTTAATATTTCATTATACTTAGTTTGTATATTAGTTAATAAAGAAACAACTTCATCTGCAACTTTGGTTTTAAATGTACCGTAATTTGAATCTTTGAATTCTTCTTCTACTTCTTTTATGCTTTTGTTTGTTAAAGAACGGTATATATTTATTAAATTAGATATTCCTGGTTTATTAACTGGATCGTATTTTATTATCATTTCACTATCAGTTGTTGCAGACATAATTTTTTTTCTAGCTTTATTAACATCATCTAATAGTCTTATTACACCTTTTTCGCTTTCACTACTTTTGCTCATCTTTTTATCAGGAGTTTGTAAATCCATTATTTTTGTACCAGCTTCTCTTATTAGTGGTTCTGGTATTTTAAAAGTTTCTCCATATTTATTATTAAATCTAATCGCAATATCACGTGCTAATTCAACGTGTTGTTTTTGATCTATTCCTACTGGAACTAAATCAGTATCCATTGCAATAATATCTGCTGCCATTAATACTGGATAAGTAAGTAGTCCTGATGTAAAATTAGCATTCTTTTTAGATTTATCTTTAAATTGTGTCATTCTAGATAATTCTCCATAGTAAGTATTGCATTCTAACATCCAACTTATGTTAGCAATATAAGGATTATCTGATTGAATATATATTGTATTCTTTTTAGGATCTATTCCACAAGCTAAATATAATGCAACTAAACTTTTTATGTTATTTCTTAAAGTTATTGGATCTTGATTAACTGTTATTGCATGCATATCAGCAATGAATATAAAATTTTCACTATTTTCGTCTACTTCTGTCATTTGTTTTATTGCACCAATATAATTTCCTAATGTTATTACTCCAGTTGGTTGTAATCCAGTTAAAATTCTTTTCTTCATAAATGTCACTTCCTAATAAGTATTATAACATATAAAAAGATAAAATTAATTAAATTTTACCTTTATTTCGTCTATTAAATTCATTATTTTTAAAATTATATTATAGAAATATTTTTTTATATATACAAAACTATCTTTTGCTATAGCACTTAATTCTTTATCATCTAAAACTATTTTATTTTCTTTTATATTTATTAATCTTTTTACTTCTTCTCTATTAATAAATGTATTATATAAATTAATTGTAAATAATGATAACATAGTTATAAATGCTAATAGAGCTACTGCAAATAATATATAACTTCCTACAAAGAAACTAAATATATAGGTGCATCCTAATGCAAATAATGTTACTCCACTTGATAATATTATGAATTTATAATCTTCTTTGTTATTCTCATATAAATCTATTTTTTCTTCTATTTCTTTTTCATGGTCTTTAATAATTTCCATTACTTTTACTTTATTTGGAATTGTATTTTTTACTACTTTACAGTCTCCACATGAATTATATATTTTTAAATTATCTTCATCTTCTTCATATTTTACTATGTATTTTTTAAATTTGTGATTTAAATAATTAATTTTACATAATTCTAATTTCTTTCTAAGTAATATAATTTTATCTTTTATAGTTTCTATCATAATATCTTTTTCCCCCTAACAAAGACTATATAATACCACTAATAAGATTGTATGTATAAATAAATTAATTATGTTTGACATTAAACTTGTAAAGTTTATTTAGTCTCCCCTCATTAGTAGCCTAATTATAGCACTTTTTAACAAAAAAGTCAAACAATTGTCCGGTTTTGGCTTTGACTTTTATATTTTAATATTAATTCTGGTGTTATAGAATTTATTATATCTTCATCAATGTAATTATCTTTATTGGTATAGATTAATTCTAAAGCATCAGTTAAATATTTACTAAATCCAATATTTTTCATATCATTTATTAAATTATATGTTTTTATTTTAGAAAAATTGTAAGAATCTTTATTTGTTAGAAGATTTAAAAACATATAATAAAATGATAATATAGTAGTATTAATATTTGGTGTAATATTGCCTTTTTCTATACCAGTTTCAATTAACGAATATTTTTTTTCGTAATCCCATAATTTATAATTATATGTTAAATATTTAGAATTACTTGTTAAACTTCCTTTTAAGTATGAACTATCCATATCAACACATTTTACTTTTTTGTATTTATTATCATATATAAAATTACCTTCATGAATATCACTTAAATGAAAATTTATATTTTTTAAAACTTTATTATTTTCTGTTTCTAATAGAATGTATGCCATTTGTTTTAATAAACATACTTTATCTTCTATTGATATTTTACTTGAATCCATTATTATTTTTAAATTTTCACTATCATCAATAAAATCCATAGTGTAACCTGAATTAAACCCATGAAATCTTACTATATTATTTGGCATTATAAAGTTATCTGTATCAACATATTTTTTTAAATAAAATAATCTATTTATTATAAACATTTTATTTGTTATATATTCTTCAATACTACTTTTAAATATTTTTAATAATTGTTTATTATCATAAAAATATATTTTAGATTCATTTAAATGTAAATCTATTTCAAATTCTTTTAGTTTTTCTATATCACTATCTTCTAATCTTATTATTTTCATATAATTCCTCTTTTTTGAATGTTATTATATAAAATATTAATTATGATGTCAAAAAAAAAGAATTATTTTAAAGCATTTAATAATTCATCTTTTTTCATAGTTGTATATCCAGATATACCTTTTTCTTTTGCTAAACTTTTTAATTCAGCAACTGTCATTTTTGATAAGTCTGTTTTTACTTCTTCTTTTTTAGTAGTTTTAGTTTCTTTTGTTACTTCTTTTTTTGTTTCAGTTTTAGTTACTTTTCCTTCTAAAGCATTTTTAGATACTGTAACTAATTCTGTAAAAGCTTTTGGATTATCTATAGCAAGTTCACTTAACATTTTTCTATTAACTAATACACCAGCTTTTGTTAATCCATTGATAAATTTTGAATAACTTATATCATTTTGTCTACATGCAGCATTAATTCTTGTAATCCATAATTTTCTGAAATTTCTTTTATTTTGTTTTCTATCTCTATAAGCATATGCTCCACTATGGAATACTTGTTCTTGAGCTGTTTTAAATAATCTATGTTTACTACCAAAGTAACCTTTAGCAGCTTTTAATACTTTTCTTCTTCTGTTTTTTGCAACAGTTCCGCCTTTAACTCTAGTCATTATACTTCACCATTAGATGACATTTTTTAATTTGTCAACTGTTCCTTTCGCTAAATTTCCTGATTTTCTTCTTTGTCTAACTGCTTTTGCTGTATCTTTACCAGTTTGGTGATTACCTCCTGATTTTTTATAAGTTATTAATCCACTTTTATGTTTGTTTAAAACTTTACTACTTGATTTGTGTGTTTTTTGTTTTGGCATAATTATTTCCTCCTTATTTTTTTGGTGCTAAAATCATAGTCATGTTTCTACCAACTAACTCTGGTTGACTTTCAATATCAGCAAATTCATTTAATTCGTTTGCAAATTTCAAAAGTACATCACGTCCAAGTTCAGTGTGTGCCATTTGACGTCCTTTAAATCTTAAAGATACTTTAATTTTGTGTCCTTTAGATAAATAATTTGCTGCATTTTTTCTTCTTGTTTCAAAATCATGAACATCAATAGTAACTGATAATTGATATTCTTTCATTTCTTTATTATTTTCTCTTTGTTTCTTTAAAGCTTCTTTTTGCTTTTTTTGACGTTCATAACGGTATCTATTATAATCCATTATTTTACCAACAGCATGTCCAGGAGTAGAATTCATTAAAACTAAATCTAATCCAGCATAATTTGCTATTGTTAATGCATCTGATAATTTTTTAGTACCCATTTGTTCTCCTTTAGGTCCTATTACCATTAATTCACTTACTTTTATTTGTTCATTGATCGGTAGATCATCTTTTTTAACGTTTGCTATAAAAACGCACCTCCATAAATTTAAAAAGTGAATACATACGTATCCACTTAAAAACCTTTTTTTATTATTTATGGCTTTTTACCTATTGCTCTTTTGCAATCAGGTGGATGTGGATACATCGCTTTCCTTTTTAATTCGTTATTATTATATCATTTATAAATTACTTGTCAATAGAATTTATGTTTTTTTTATAATTTTATGTTATTTTTATATTTTAATGTTAATTTTTTAATTTGTTCTAATTTTTGTTCATCTGGTAAGAGTTTATCTTTTAAAGACATATCTTTTGTTATTTTATTATATTCTTCATTAAATAAAACTTCATTATAAAATTCTTTTTCTTTTAACTTATTAATAATATTATTTTTTAATTCTTTTAATTCTTCAATAGTTACTTTGTTATTATTTTTAAATGCTTTTAAACTATAATCCGTTAGTACTATTCCTTCAGAAACTATTGTAGCAGTTGTACTAACATCTTTTATAATATCTTTATTACTTATAATTTTATCTATAAAAGATTTGATTGTTATGTTATCAATACTTTTAATAATTTCAGGAGATAATCCTACTATAAATAATGAACAAATTGAGAGTCCCATTATCCAAGTTTTTATTCTTCCAATTTCACTAGACTTATTATTACTTCCTTTTAAACCGCCTATTACATTTACAGATATTATTGCACATTCCATTACAAGTGGTATGTACATAACTGGATACATATTTGCTAAAATTATCAATACACTTATGCCTAATAATTTATCGGCAGACATATCAAGTATGCTACCTCCTATAGTACTAACTTTAAATTTTCTTGCTAATAAACCATCTAAGCAATCCGTAAATAGTAAAGCTGCTAACACAATTAAAAATACTGGCGCAGTTAAAGTATTAAATAATATAGGTAGAGCTAACATACCAGCTATTCTAGATAAAGTTAGACTATTAACAATTATTTTTTTATTTTTCTTTTTCATATTTCCCCCAAATAATTAAGCATATTATATATCATTAATTATAAAAATTCAACATATATTCTTCATTATCTAAATTAATATCTATTTTATTAATCTTATCTTTATCAGTACTAAAAATAATATTTAAGTTATTTCCATTATCTATAAAATTATATTTATAATTTTTAACTTCATCTTTATTTTCTATTATTGCATTTTTATCTATTATTATATCTAATAAATATTCTATGTTTATATAATTACAATTTATTACATTATCTAATTCAGTTTCTATACCATCTATTAATTCATATATTTTATTATCTTTTATTGTTATTTTTTTAATATTATTATCATTTTCTAAATAACCTTCAATTATATTATTTTCTAATAAACCATTTATTTTATAAACAATATTATTAATTGTTACTATATAATTTATACTATGTTTATTATCTAATAATTTATTTTGTTTATTTATAAAATTAGTATTGTCTATTTTTTCTTCAGCTTTTGTATTATCATTTTTATTATTATCTTTATTTGTATATGATATATAATTTGTTATAGCAGTTAGTAATAGTAAAATGAAAAAGAATATAAAGTAGCTTAATAATTTAATTCCAGCTTTTTTTCTAGGATCTTTCCACGCTTCTTTTAATTTATTAAAAAACACTTTTATTTTATTATCTTTATTTTTTTTCATTTATTTTTACTCCAATTAATTCATCTTTTTTTATTCCATTTAGATAAGATGATACTAACATTTGTTTTTTACCTGATGGTATAAATTCAGTTATTACTACTTCTCCATCAATACATCCTATTCCAAAACCATCTTTATAAATATGATTTATTTTTCCTACTTCACCTTTATTAGACTCATATCTTACTTTAACAACTTTGTATTCTATATTATTCATTATAAAATAACTTCTATCATATAATGCTCTTACTTTATTATATATATTTTTATATGTTGTATTGAAATCTATTATTTCATCTTTTCTTTTTATTATATATGCAAAAGTTACTTTATCACTGTCTTGTTTTATATTTTCACAAGTATTATTAAGTATACTAGGTAAAGTTTCAATTAATAATTTTGCTCCTAAATCACTTAATTTCTCACTTAATGTGTTTATGTTATCACTTTCTAAGATAGGAACGGTTTCTTGTTTTATTATATTTCCATCGTCCATTCCTTCTGCCATATACATTATAGTTATTCCAGTTTCTTTATCTCCATTTATTATTGAAGCATGTATTGGAGCTCCTCCTCTATATTTTGGTAAAAGAGATGCATGTACGTTAACACATTTATGTTTTGGTAAATCTAATAAAATTTTAGGAATGATTTGTCCATATGCACATGTTATTATTATATCTGGATTTACATTTATTATTTTTTGATAGTCTTCTTTAATTTTATGTGGTGTAAATACTTCTATGTTATTTTCTAATGCTATCCTTTTTATTGGACTTGGTGTTAATATTTTCTTTCTTCCAACATAAGCATCAGGTTGTGTTACTACAAGTACTACGTTAGTATTTTCTATTAATGTCTTAAGTACTGGAACAGCAAATTCTGGAGTTCCCATAAATACTACTTTTAAATCTTTCATGTAATCACCTTCTAAAAGTATTATACAAAAAAAAGTACTAAATTGATAGTACTTAACTTGCAATTTCGTAAGGATTTGAAATTGTTCCATTTCCTGTTTTTATAATGGTTGAAGATTTCAGAGCAACTGCGGGACGAGAGTAGCCATAGTCGACTATGTTGCTGATAAGCGATCCATTGTAGTAAAGTTGAAAAACGTAATCACTATCATTCCCAGCAATATTGCTATATGGAGAAAGCCCCCACCAATTTAAATTATTACTATTTGCATAACTATTCATTAAATAATAGGTATAATTAGTTGATTCAGCACCTGCAAATGACATTTCATCTGCTGTTAATGTTCCTACATACATGTCTGCATTATCTTTATATTTGTTTAATTTTGTTCCAGTACATTTTAATGATGGACTTTTATCTGTATATATTCTCTTATATGCACCATAATATTGATCTACATAATTAACAGTAGAAGCAACATTATGATCAAAACACCAATCATCTACTTTTAGATAATCATTTAAAGTTTTTCCTGTTCCAACTTTTGTTTCTAATGTCGTTTGAAAACTTTTTAATGAGTCAGCAAGACCACCAGAATAATTTAAAAAGTCTGCTTCATTATTTGAACCATAACCAAAAACTACAGAGTTTCCATCGTTCCAATTTCCAGTGTATGATGAATTATTACATTCTGCACTTCTATCTTCTAATATTAATTTTGTAGATCCATCACCTTCTATACGAACTATTCTCCAACACATTTCTGCAAAATTTACATAATTATCTTCTACCCCACCTCTATAGTAATAAGATGTGCCATAATCATCTAGTGCTATACTCACTTCTTTTTCTGTAGAACTTTGACCTGCTTTTATGGATGCATATTTTATGGTTGATGTTATATCAGATACATTAGTTGATATTTTATATATGCTATTTTGATTTTGTGTATTTGATATTGTTGGTGTGCTTGTACCCCATACTGCATATTTTCCTGCTAAACTACTTGCCATTGATGTTGTATATTTAGTAGTTGCAACTGTTGGATTTAATAAAGTGAATTTACCTGTTGTTTCATCAACAGTATAATCATCTGCATATGATATATAATAATTTGTTGCACTACTTCTTGATGAAGTAAATGATGTAGGATCTTCACCTTTTAAATATATAAATGAACTTGTTGCCTCTGCAGGTTTTGTTTTAGGACTACTAACTAATTCAGTTCCATTTATTTTGTTTTTAGCATTCTCTATTATATTATAAGCCAAACTACTTGTGTTACTTGAATATGGATTTTTCATTTGTGTTATATCTGTTATATTTACTCTTGCTTCTAATCTTTTATTCATATCTTTTGTTTGATCTATTCCTGTATCTATATACCATAATTTTAATTCATATGTTTGTACTATTCCTACATCTATACTATTTCCTACTAA
>CAKOID010000017.1 GCA_934086355.1 uncultured Bacilli bacterium | reverse complement strand
TGCTAATGGTATTATTCGTATTGGTACAGAAGTTCATGAAGGTGATATCTTAGTTGGTAAAGTAACTCCAAAAGGAGTACAAGAACTTACTAGTGAAGAAAAATTATTACATGCTATATTTGGTGAAAAAACTCGTGAAGTAAGAGATACATCATTACGTGTAGCACATGGTGCAGATGGTATCGTTCATGATGTTAAAATCTATACTAAAGAAAATAGTGATGAACTTGCTGCAGGTGTTTCAAAAGTTATAAGAGTTTATATAATCCAAAAACGTAAAATCCAAGTTGGAGATAAAATGTCTGGACGTCATGGAAACAAAGGTGTTATATCACTTATTCTTCCAGAAGAAGATATGCCATACTTACCAGATGGTACTCCAGTTGATATAGTACTTAATCCACAAGGTGTTCCATCTCGTATGAACTTAGGACAAATATTAGAATTACATTTAGGAATGGCTGCTAAGAAATTAGGCGTTTACTGTGCAACTCCAGTATTTGATGGTGCAACAGTAGAAGACATTGCTGAAATGATGGAAGAAGCTGGACTTGATAAAGATGGTAAAACGGTTCTTTATAATGGACGTACAGGTGAACCATTTGAAAATAGAGTAGCAGTTGGTGTAATGTACATGATTAAATTACATCACATGGTTGATGATAAGTTACATGCTCGTTCAACTGGACCTTACTCATTAGTAACACAACAACCATTAGGTGGTAAAGCACAATTTGGTGGACAACGTTTCGGAGAAATGGAAGTTTGGGCATTATATGCTTATGGTGCAGCTCATGTACTTCAAGAAATTTTAACAATAAAATCTGATGATGTTGTTGGACGTGTTAAAGTTTATGAAGCGTTAGTTAAAGGTAAAAATATTAACCAAGCTGGAGTTCCAGAAAGCTTTAGAGTTTTAATAAAAGAATTCCAAGCATTAGGCTTAGATATATCAATTATCGATAATAATGATGAAATACATGATATCAATGAATTAGAAGAATCAGACGATGATGCTCCTATAACAATTGATGAAATAGATGTTAATAAAAACATAATGCCGATAGAAGAAGAAAATCATGATATAGAAAATGTTCCTGATGAAGAAAATGAGGAATATGATGATACAGAAGATGATGAAGAAATAAATACAGATGAACCTACTGATGAAGAATTAGATAGAATTGATGATGGTAATTTAGAAGGGGATGAAATTTAATGTTAGAAGTAAATAATTTTAAAGGAATAAAAATAGGTATTGCAAGTCCTGAAAAAATTAGAAGTTGGTCACATGGTGAAGTAACTAAACCAGAAACAATAAATTATCGTACCCTAAAACCTGAAAGAGATGGTTTATACTGTGAAAAAATCTTCGGACCAACAAAAGACTACGAATGTAGTTGTGGTAAATACAAAAGATTAAGATATAAAAATGTTGTTTGTGATAGATGTGGAGTAGAAGTAACTCGTTCTAAAGTACGTCGTGAACGTATGGGACACATTGAGCTTGCTTCTCCTTGCTCACACATTTGGTTCTTTAAAGGTGTACCTTCTAAAATGGGATTAGTACTTGATATGAGTCCAAGAGACTTAGAAGAAGTATTATACTTTGTTAGTTACGTTGTAATTAATCCTGGAAATGCTCCACTTGAAAAGAAACAAACATTATCTGATAAAGAATATAGAGCATACTATGAAAAATATGGTAGTGGTTTTGAAGTAGGAATGGGTGCTGAAGCAATCCAAAAATTACTAAAAGAAGTTGACGTTGATAAAGAAGTTGAAGATTTACGTAAAGAATTAGAAGGTGCAACTGGTCAAAAACGTATAAGATTAGTAAAACGTTTAGATTGCCTAGTATCATTCCAAGAAAGTGGCAATCGCCCTGAATGGATGGTATTAGATGTAATTCCAGTAATACCTCCTGAACTTCGTCCAATGATTCAACTTGATGGTGGACGTTTTGCTACAAGTGACTTAAATGATTTATATAGAAGAATTATAAATAGAAATAATCGTTTAAAGAAATTATTAGAATTAGGAGCTCCATCAATAATTGTACAAAATGAAAAACGTATGTTACAAGAAGCAGTAGATACATTATTTGATAACGGTAGACGTGGAAGAAGCGTAACTGCTGCAGGAAATAGAGCATTAAAATCATTATCTAGTATGTTAAAAGGAAAACAAGGACGTTTCCGTCAAAACTTATTAGGTAAACGTGTTGACTATTCTGGTCGTTCAGTTATCGTTGTAGGACCAAACTTAAAAATGTATCAATGTGGTATTCCAAAAGAAATGGCTTTAGAGTTATTTAAACCACATGTAATTCATGGACTAGTATCTCGTGGTTTAGCTCATAATATTAAAGGAGCAAAAAAATTAATAGATACAAGAAATGAATGTGTATGGGATGTTGTAGAAGATGTTATTACAGAACATCCAGTAATGCTTAACCGTGCACCAACACTACATAGATTAGGTATCCAAGCATTTGAACCTAAATTAGTTGGTGGTAAAGCTATTAGACTACATCCATTAGTTTGTGCAGCATTCAATGCTGACTTCGATGGAGATCAAATGGCAGTACACGTTCCTCTAAGTGAAGAAGCAAAAGCAGAAGCTAGAATATTAATGTTAGGTGCCAACAATATCTTATCTCCAAAAGATGGAAAACCAATCGTTACTCCAAGTCAAGATATGGTATTAGGTAACTATTACATTACAATAGAAGAAGCCGGACTTCCAAACGAAGGTAAAGTTTATAAAAATAGTAATGAAGCAATAATGGCTTATGAAAGAAGAGAAATCAGTTTACATACAAGAATTGCTCTTCCAGTAAGATCATTTAGACATAGAATATTTATTGATGAAGTACAAGATAAATATTTAGTTACTACTGCTGGTAAATTAATATTTAATGAAATATTACCAGATACATTCCCATATATGAATGAACCTACAAAGGAAAATATAAGTGGAATTACTCCAATGAAATATTTTATAGATATGGGTGAAAATATTCCAGAAGTAATTAAAACAATGCCACTTGTAAAACCATTTGATAAAAAGATTTTACAAAATATAATTGCACAAATATTTAAATTATATAAAACTACTGAAACAAGTATTATGCTTGATAAGTTAAAAGATTTAGGATTCAAATATAGTACATTAGCAGGTATTACAGTATCTCTATCTGATATTATAGTTGATAGTTCTAAACAAGAATTTATTGATGCAGGGCATGCTAAAGTAGATAAAATTAATAAGCAATTCTCTCGTGGTTTAATTACTGAAGAAGAACGTTATACTAGTGTTTGTGCAGTATGGAATAGTGTAAAAGATCAAGTAAAAAATAAATTAAGTGATATAGCAAAAGCTGATTTACATAATCCTGTATTCATGATGATGAACTCAGGTGCACGTGGTAGTGCAGACCAATTCTGTCAAATGGCTGGTATGCGTGGATTAATGGCAAAACCAGATGGCTCATCTGTAGAAATACCAATATTATCAAGTTTACGTGATGGACTTTCAGTTAACGAATTCTTCTTAGGTACACATGGTGCCAGAAAAGGAGATACAGATACAGCATTACGTACAGCCGATTCAGGATACTTAACTCGTCGTTTAGTTGATGTTTCACAAGATATAATTGTAAAAGATGAAGACTGTGGATGTGTATCAGGATTAGTTGTTAGAGACTTATTAAATGACAAAGATGGTAGTGTAGTAGAACCTCTTGCAGAAAGATTACTAGGAAGATTTACTATGAAACCAGTAATAAATCCAGAAACTAAAGAAATAATCGTTGATAAAGATGTTTTATTAAATGAAAGTATGGTTTCTAAAATAGAAAAAGCTGGTGTTAAAGAAGTAGAAATAAGAAGTATCTTAACATGTAAGAGTCCAAATGGTGTTTGTCAAAAATGTTATGGTAGAAACTTAGCAACTGGTAACTTAGTTGAAACAGGTGAAGCTGTTGGTATAATGGCTGCACAATCAATTGGTGAACCAGGTACACAATTAACAATGCGTACATTCCACTCAGGTGGTGTTGCAGGTGGAGAAGATATAACTCAAGGTCTTCCACGTGTTGAAGAATTATTTGAAGCCCGTAATCCAAAAGGAAAAGCAACAATTTCTGAAATTACTGGTAAAGTCGTATTAATCGAAGATGTTAATGGTAAATGGAAAGTTACTGTTGAAAATAAAACAGAAGCTAGAGACCATATAACAAGTTATGGAGCTAAACTTAATGTTGAAGTTGGCGACGAAGTTAATGCAGGAGACAAATTAACTCAAGGTACTATTTCACCAAAAGAATTACTTGCAGTAACTGACCCTATAACTACACAAGAGTACATTTTAACAGAAATACAAAAAGCTTATAAATCACAAGGTGTTGACATTTCAGATAAACACGTCGAAATAATAGCAAGTCGTATGATTAACAAGATGAGAGTTGTTGATGAAGGAGACACTGATTTAGTAGCTGGTTTAACAGTAAGTATAAGAGAATTTACAGAAAGAAATAAAAAAGTATTACTTAGTGGCGGAGTACCTGCAACAGGTAGACCAATAATATTAGGTATTACAAAATCTTCTCTAGAAACTGATTCATTCTTATCTGCCGCATCATTCCAAGAAACTACAAGAGTATTAACAGATGCAGCTATAAAAGGAAAAGTAGACCACTTAACAGGTTTAAAAGAAAATGTTATAATTGGTAAACTTATCCCAGCAGGAACTGGAGCAAAACAATATAGTGATATAACAATAGAACTTGAAAAAGGAATTATGGATGATGAACCTAGTGAAGTATTAGAAAATGAATTTTTAGACAATGATACTTCAAAAATAGAAAAAGAATTAGTTGTAGTTGATGAAGAAGAAAACGCATCTGAATAAAGAATGATTTTGAGTCATTCTTTTTTCTTGCCCTAAAATGCGGTTACAATAACAAACGAATTGTGTTATAATTCTAACGAGGTGATGTTAGATGTCTGTAGAGTACAAATTATATAACGTAGAAAAAGAAGATTTATATGCTAGTAGAACAAAAGAAGAAAAAGAAATAATAAGAAGAAAAATGGTAGAAGAAGCTAAAATAAGGGGAATTAAACCAACTGCTAGAAAATACAATACATATCCACAAACTGTAAAAAGATGGATAAAAAAATATGAAAATGAAGCAAAAAAATAAAATTTAAAATTAATAATTTATAACAATACACACTTGAAAAAACGATTGCTTTAGTATATAATTTATTTATGGTAGGAATGCCAATAAAATAATGAGAATAATAAAATTTACGATTCATAAAAAAGGTGAAACCAAGACTGTATAACTTCTCTCTCGACCTCGAAATTTTGTTCGGGGGGGGGGGTTACAAAAAGGTGAAATATATAGTCTTTTTTATGTATTAAAAAATGACAAATTATTTGTTTTAAATATGATTTAATATAAGTACTATAGGCACGTTCAAAAGATGCTAAATATTTATTATAATAATATTGTCAAAATAAAGAAGGAGTGTAGTTACAATGAACCGTAAACAAAAAATAACATTAAGTATAACAGGAATAATTTTAGTTACTTTAATATTGGTAGGATTAACATACGGTTATTATTTAACAACTATAAAAGGAAATACAAATACAAAATCAATTACAACTAGTCTAGCAAATCTAGAATTAAAATATGATGATGGAAACGGAACAATAACATCAAGTAATCTAGAACCAGGTAGTAGCATAACAAAAACATTTAGTGTAGAAAATACAGGAAACAGAGAAGTAGAAAACTATACGATATACTTAGAAAATGTAATAAATGATTTCGAAGATAAAGATGATTTATATTTAACGCTAAAATGTAGTTCAACAGAAGGTGATTGTAACGGAAACAATATGGTATATCCAAGTAAAGATGGAATAATAGCCGTAAATAATATACAAGTTGGAGAAAAACAAAGTTTTGAATTAATAGTAGAGTTTTTAGAAACTAATGATTTACAAAATGATAATATGAATAAAAAATTTGAAGGAAATGTAAAAATATTAGATATGAAAAGTGCTAATAAAAAATTAGTATCAGCAGAAGGAGAAGATAAAGTAACTGTATCTAATCCAGAATTGTTAACCAATTTCAAAATATATGGAAGTAGTATACAAAGTAACATTCCAACTGAATATCAAGAGTTAGAAACTATTGCTGCAACTCAAATTAGTAAGGGTTCATTAACTGCTGGATTTAATACCGGTTACGCATGGAAAGATGTAAGTAAGATTGTAGTTACAATGCAATTTTTAAATACACCAACAAATGGAGCAATGATATTTAAATCTATTTCATCAGGATCAGAAGATATATATTCACCTTACATTACAAGTAAAACAAATAATATTTATTTTAATGGAATTTCGGGTAATGTTGTGACTGACTATACCATGGAAGAACTAACAAACAATGGTTTAAAAACTTTAGAAATTAATATTGATACTAATAGTATTGATAAGTTTATATACTTTGGTAGTTGGAATGATACGGCTTATTCTGCAAATTGGCAATTAAAAAATTTAAAAATATATGGGATTAATAATAATTTATTAAAAGATTTTGTTCCATGCTATAGGAAAAGTGATAAAACAACAGGTGTATGCGACATAATAAATGGTGATTTTCAAAGTAACAATGGTACGGGAACTTTCACAAACGGAAAAAATTTACCAACACCAGAAAATCCTATCGAAATTCGTAGTGTAGGAGATTTAGTAACCGATACAAACGATTCTAACTATGGAAAATATAAATTAGGAATTAAAACCACAGGTAAAAATATATTTGATATAAATACATATTTAAAAGAATATTTAAATAATGAAAATGGAATAACATATACACAAAAGAATTTCATTCAAATTAATAAAATAAAAATACTAGCTGATGCAAAAGAAAATACCCAATATACTTTAAGCTTTGATTATGAAATTTATTCTTCAGACGAAGAAAAAGGTAATGCAATATATGTATCTATGCGAGATAAAAATAATAATGAACTGAAAAAAGTTCAATTAACCTCTAAAGGAACAACTGTAACTGGTACATCTAAAATAGTAATGAATGAAGATACAACTTTATCTCATATATTAATAAGCTACGCAACAGGTACTAGAGATTGTAGTGTAATACTTAAAAACATTCAATTAGAAGAAGGAACAGAATCTACAGATTTTGAAGCTTATGAAGAAAAAACAACAAATATTTTTTTGGATGAACCATTAAGAAAAGTAGGAAATTATAGTGACTATATAGATTTAATAAATAAAAAAATAGTTAGAAATATTAAAGAAAAAATTTTTACAGGAAATGAAACTTATTATACAAAGTATTTACCAGAATTACTATTTAAATTAACTGAAACTGATTATATGAAATACTTATCCAGCTCACAAACAAGACAAATGAGCAATTATGGTTATGATTTTTATCCCTCAAATTCTGCAGGTAGTTATATTGGAATAAGTATTAATAAATTAGGTTATGAAAATTATGAAGATTTCTTAAATATAATAAAAGAAAAAAACAATGAAGGAAATCCTATTGTCAGTGAATATATTTTAGCTACCGCTACAGAAAAAACATTAGAAATACCAGATTTAGAACTAACAGAAAATATAAAACATATATTTATAGAATCTAATACAAAACCAAGTAATATTGAAATAGGATATATTAATTAATGTATTCTATTTTTTCTTGAGATAATCACTATTTAATGATAAAATATAAATATCTAGGAGTGATATAATATGGATAATACAAATTTATTTAATTTAAATGAAATAGAAGATGCATTAATAAGTAAAAATTTAATAGAAGTATATGAAAGTTTAGATAAAAGAGGGTACAGACCAATTAGCCAAATAATAGGATATTTGGTTACAGGAGACCCAGGATATATAACAAGTTTTGAAAATGCAAGAAATAAAATTACTAGTGTAGATAGAGAAAAAATATTAGAAGTTGTATTAGAATATTATATAAAAAATAATATATGAGATATTTGGGACTAGATTTAGGAACTAAAACATTAGGACTTGCTATAACAGATAAATTAGGAATAATCTCGAGTCCATATAAAGTTTTAAGATATAATAACATTGATGAATTAATTAATGAATTATTAATAATTATTAATGAAGAAGAAGTAGATGAACTTGTTTTAGGATTACCAAAAAATATGGATAATTCTATGGGATTTGCAAGTGAAAGAAGTTTAAAATTTAAAGAATTATTAGAAACAAAAACTACAAAAAAAATTCATTTAGTTGATGAAAGATTAAGTACTGTAGAGGCAGAAAAATTTTTAATAAGCACTGATACTTCTCGCATGAAACGAAAAAAAATAATTGATGCATATGCAGCAAACGTAATATTAGATACATACTTAAAATCTAAGAAAGGATAAACATAAATTATGAATAAAGATGGGAAAATATTGATAAAAGATAAAGACAACGTAACTCATGAATGTGATATATTATTTACTTTTGATAGTGATGAAACTAAAAAAAGTTATGTAGTTTATACAGATAATACTAAAGATGAATTAGGAAATATAAAAGTGTATGCAAATACATTTGATCCATTCAGTAATGAAGGAGATCTAGGAGAAATCGAAACAGAAAAAGAATGGACAACAATAGAGCAAATATTTGCAAGTATTAATGAAAAGAAAGAAGGATAATATGAAACATAAAAAAACATTTATAATAATATTACTTCTTATTTTAATATTAATCACAAGCTTTGCAATAATATTTTTCCATTCATTATCACCAGTAGATAAAAAAAATGAAAATGAAATAACATTTACAGTAGAAAATGGTTGGGGAAAAAATAAAATAATAAAAGAATTAAAAAATAAAGATTTAATAAGAAGTGAATTTTTTAGTAAAATAATAGTTAAATTAAAAAATAAAGAATTATATGCAGGAACATATAAATTAAGTAAAGATTTAAGTACAAATGAAATATTGGAAATTATTGAAGTAGGTAAAAATATAGAAAATGAAAGTATTAAAATAACTTTCGTTGAAGGAAAAAGATTAACAACCTATGCAAAACAAATAAGTGAAAACTTTCCATATACTGAAGAAGAAATATTGAATACTCTATCTAATAAAGAATATTTAAATACTTTAATTAATAAGTATTGGTTTATAACAGAAGATATATTAAATGAAAAAATATACTATCCTTTAGAAGGATATTTATATCCAGATACATATGAACTTAAAAAGAATAGTAAACTTGAAGAAATTATAGAAAAAATGTTAGATAATATGGATTCAAAATTAACTAATTATAAAGATGAAATAAAATTAAGTAGTTATAGTATTCATCAAATATTAACTCTTGCAAGTATTGTTGAATTAGAAGGCGTTAATAAAGAAGATAGAAGTATGGTTGCTGGAGTATTCTATAATAGATTAAAAAGTGGTATGAGTTTAGGAAGCGATGTTACAACTTATTATGCTGTAAAAAAAGATTTTTCCCGCGATTTATCACAAAATGATTTAGATAGTTGTAATGGATATAACACAAGAGGTACATGTGTTACAGGTTTACCTGTAGGACCAATTGCATCTCCAAGTTTATCAAGTTTATCAGCAACAATAGAACCAACAGAAAATGAATATTATTACTTTGTTGCAGATAAAGAGAAAAATACATATTTCAGTAAAACAAGCAGTGAACATGTACAAACTGTTGCAAAATTAAAAAGCGAAGGAAAATGGTTTACATATTAGAAAGTAGGGCGGTATTATGAAAGAATTAATTTTAGAAATGGAACATTACGCAGTAACAAATAACGTTCCAATAATAGAATTAGATTCTATAAAATTTATAATGAAATATATTAAATTAAATCAAGTTAAATCAATTTTGGAAATAGGTACAGCTATAGGATATAGTGCAATACTTATGGCTAACGCAAATGATTTTTGTGAAATAACAACTATTGAAAGAGATGAAAAAAGATATAAAGAAGCAGTAAAAAATGTAAATAAAAGTGGATTAGATAAAAGAATAGAATTAGTGTATAATGACGCAATGGAAGTAAATTTAGGAGATAATAAATATGATTTAATATTTATTGATGCTGCTAAAGGACAATACATAAAATATTTTGATAAATTTTCTAATTACTTAAATCAAGGTGGAGTAATAATAACTGATAACTTAAAATTTCATGGATTAGTAAAAAATAAAGATTTAATAAAATCTAGAAACGTTAGAGGAATAGTAACAAAAATAGAAAAATATATAGATTACTTAAAAGAAAATAAAGATTATGTAACCAAATTTTATGATATTGGAGATGGCTTATCAGTAAGCTTCAAAAGAAATGAAAAAAGAAAAGATACTAATTAATATAGAAAAATTAAGTGATATAGAAAAATATGAGAAAATTGGTATAAACAATTTTCTTTTTGCAGTAAATAATTATAGTATAGGTTACAAATCTTTTGAGTTGGAAGAATTAGAAAATTTAAAATGCAAAAAATATTTATTAATGAATAAAGTATTAAATAATACTGATATAGATAAATTAAAAGAATTAACAACTAAATTAGAAAAATTTGATGGAATAATATTTGAAGATATAGGGTTATATAACATATTAAAAGACCATAACATAAAATTAATATGGAATCAATCTCATTTTGCAACAAATTACAAATCTATTAATTATTATTTAGATTTAACATACAGTGCAGTAATATCTAACGAATTAACATATAATGAAATTAATGAGATAATAAATAAAGTTAATAAACCAGTTGTATTAAATGTATTTGGAAAAAATCCAGTAATGTATTCAAGACGTACACTATTAACTAACTTTAATAAATATTTTAATATAGAAGAAAATAAAGAAGTAATATTAGATGAAACAATTAGTAAAAATAAATTTTTTGCTAAAGAAGATAATAATGGTACTTTTATATTTAACAATACTTATTTTAATATAATAAATTATTTAAAAGAATTAAATGATAATAACATATTGTTTTATTTAATATACCCTAATGGATTAGATTATGATAATTTAATTAAAGTAATTAATAATGAAAGTGATATAGCATATAATGATGGGTTTATGAATAAAAAAACAATATATAAACTAGGTGATAAAAAATGATAGAATTATTAAGCCCAGCAGGGGATTTAGATAGACTAAAATTTGCATTTATGTATGGTGCAGACGCAGTATACATTGGTGGAGTTAATTATAGCCTAAGAGCAAATGCAAAAAACTTCAATAATGAAGAAATAAAAGAAGCAGTTAATTATGCTCATAACCTAAATAAAAAGGTATACGTTACAGTAAATATTGTATTTCATAATGAAGAATTAAATGGCCTAAAAGATTATTTATTATACTTAGATAGCATAAATGTAGATGGTATAATAGTAAGCGATATAGTAGTTATGAAACTTCATCAAGAATTAAATTTAAAATTAGAATTACATATAAGTACACAAGCAAGTATAAGCAATAAAGAAAGTGCATTATTTTATAAAAATTTAGGTGCAAAAAGATTAGTATTAGCACGTGAATGTAGTAAAAATGATATAAAAGAGATAAAAGAAACTACTAACCTAGATTTAGAAGCATTTATACATGGAGCAATGTGTACTAGCATAAGTGGAAGATGTGTACTGTCAAATTATTGCACAAATAGAGATTCTAACCGAGGTGGATGTGCACAAATATGTAGATGGGAGTTTGATTACTTAAATAAATCAGGAGAAAAAATAACTGATACACCATTTAGTATGACCCCTAAAGATTTAAATATGGTTCCATTTATAAAAGAAATGATAGATGTAGGAATTAATTCATTCAAAATAGAAGGTAGAATGCGTAGTGTATACTATATAGCAACAGTTATATTAATATACAGAAGACTAATTGATAAAATTGTAAATAATACACTGACTAATGCATATACTAGTTATTGTCTTAACATTTTAAATAGATGTGCTAATAGAGAATCAACACCACAATTCTTTGATAAACTACCAGGAGTTGATGAGCAATATTATTTAGGAAGACAAGAATTATCTAATCAAGATTTTCTAGGATTAGTAATTGATTATAAAGATGGAGTAGCAACAATAGAGCAAAGAAATAATTTTAAGGTTGGCACAATAGTACAATTTTTTGGTCCTGATACAAAAACATTTGATTATAAAGTAGAAGAAATATTAGACGAAAATAATGAATTAATAGAAGTTGCAAAACATCCACAAATGATAATAAAATTAAAAGTATCTAACAAATTAAACAAATATGATATGATGCGATTAAAAGTATTTGACATTTCAGATGAAATGTAGTATTCTTATGAAAGTTGATTGGAAAAATTAACATTAAAATTGAATTTTGAAAGGTGATATAAATGAAACAAAAAAAAGAATTTTTACTAACAAGTGAAGGTTATTTAGATTTAGAAACTGAATTAAATACATTAAAAAGTGAAGAAAGACCAAGAATCATCGAAGCTATAAAAGAAGCTCGTGCTCAAGGTGATTTATCTGAAAATGCAGATTACGATGCAGCAAGAGATGAACAAGCTAAAATAGAAGCTAGAATTCAAGAATTAGAATTTATGTTAGAACACGCAAAAATAATAGAAAAGAAAAGTGGAGATGTAGTATCAGTAGGAACTACAGTAACTGTTAAATATGTAGACGATGACGAAGAAGAAGTTTATTCAATAGTTGGTTCTATGGAAGCAGATCCATTTGAAAATAAAATATCTAATGAATCTCCTATAGGAAAAGCAATAATGGATAAAAAAGTAGGAGATACTATTAGCGTTGAAAGTCCTAATGGAGCATACGATATAAAGATTGTAAAAATTGCTTAAAAAGATATGAAAATTATCTTTTTTTTCTTGAAAAAAAATCTCTATTATTTTATACTATTAATAGAAAGTAGGATTACTTATGAATAGAACAAAAAAGATTTATTTTTTAGCAGCATTTGTAATGATAATAGGATGTTATGCTTTAAATAAAAGTTATAGTTTATTTGTCGCAACAGAAGAACAGGAAGCAGTAACATCAAAGGTACCAATATTAGAATCTTCTATAAGTATGCCTACAATTACGCTTTCTAGCAATGAAGAATGTTTAATAAAACAAACTATAAATAATACAAGTGAAGTACCAATAAACTATTCTTTATCATCAACAGGAACTAATTATGAAATAAAAGTAGTAGATGACAGTACTAATACAGCATTAGGTTTAGTAGAAGCTTCAACTACAAAAGATATATATTTATATTTGAAAAACACATCAACTGAAGAAAATACAATAACTTTTAATTTAAATAAAAAATATACTACTTTAAATAATGATTTAACAAGTAATATAACAGATACATACACAGTAAAATCATATGCTAACCCATATGCCTACAATACTGAATTATTATCATATAATATTATAAATAATTACATTACGTCAGATTTATACACGGGGACAATACCAGAGGATAAAACATTAAGTATAAATGAAGTTAAAAATTTATTTTCTGAAAATACAAAAGTTGCATTGCCTGTAGGCAACACCGGAGCCATTACTTTACCTGAAGTGGCTACATTTAACAATGAAACAGAAGAAAAAGGATTATTCCAAGATTCAGATGATTATGGTATAACATATTTTTATAGAGGAGCTAGTACAAATAATTATGTTAATTTTGCAGGTTTTTTATGGAGAATTGTTAGAATAAATGGAGATGGAAGTATAAGAATTATAAAAGATGAAATATACACTGATTTGGTAGTATATAATTATCAATCATCAGCATCTATATATGGAAATATAGGTTATATGTATTCTGAAGGTGGCTCTGCAACAAATTATGATTCACATCATAAAAACGTAAAAGATAGTAATATTAAAAAAAATATCGATTCGTGGTATAAAACTAATATAGAAGATAAAGGCTATGGTAAATATTTATCTGATTCAATTTTTTGCGCCGATAAAACATTGGCAAGTTATGATATTGGTTCAGGCTATTCAGGACATCAAAATTCTACGTATAGTAGCACAGAACGTTTAAATAATAAAAAACCAACCTTTAAATGTGGAAATAATGAAAACGAAATTAATAATAATGCCAGCATTTATTCAAGATATACAGTCGAGATACAAAATTTACCAAATGAAAAACAAACAAACGGAGATTTAACGTATCCAATAGGATTGTTAACTGCTGATGAAGCAATGTTTGCAGGAACAATCTTACCATCTATGAATGCTCAAAATAATTTATTTTATTTACACAAACAAACTGAATGGAGCCAAGGTTGGGCTACCATGTCTCCTGCCATATTTGATACAGTGAGTGGCGCTGAAATCTATTCAATTAGTAGTTCTGGAATTATTGAAATGCACGCTGCCAATTTAAGTTCTGGTTTTGGGGTTAGACCGGTCATTAATTTAAAGCCTAGTACTTTGGTAAGTGGTAATGGAACTGAGTCAGATCCTTATTTGGTAAAATAAAGATAAAAAATTATCTTTTTTATTTTATAGATTATATTCTTTACATTTCTGAAACAAATATTTTATAATTATAGTGGTGATAATCATGAAAAATTTAGATATATGGTTAACAAATTTTTTATTAAATATTGGTATGTGGGGATACGTTCTTTCATGCTTTTTAATACTAATAGAATCTATCGTACCAGCACTTCCTCTTAGTGTATTTATAACACTATTATTTTATAAATTTGGCATTTTAATAGGCTTTATAATAAGTTATATATTTACCGTACTAGGATGCATAATGTCTTATAAAATATTTAATAGTAAATTTAGATATAAATTAGATAACTACATAAAAAAAGATGATAAACAAAAACTAAATAAATTAGTTAAAAGAATAAATAAAATAAATTTTAATAGTTTATGTTTAATAATTGCAATACCATTTACGCCAGCATTCTTAGTTAATATTGCTGCTGGATTATCAAACATGAACTTTAAAAAATATTTATATGCACTTTTGATAGGAAAAATATTTTTAATAATATTTTGGGGATTTATTGGTACAAGTTTAATAAATAGTTTTAAAAATCCAATGAATCTATTATATATAACAATTATGTTAATAATATGTTATATTATAAGTAAATTAGTTAGTAAGAGAGAAGGTATAGAATGATATATGTAGTAATTGGAATAGTTAGTATTAATATAATATTAAATATAATTTTATTATTTAAAAAAAGTAATAATGATACAGTAGAAAGATTAGGAAGACTAGAAACTGATTTAACAAAAGAATTAGGAGAATTTAAATTTAATTTTTCTAGAACTATTAATGAAGATTTTAATAAATTAAATGAAACTATTATTAATAGATTAAATAACATTAATGATAAAGTAAATGAAAGATTAGATGTTAACTTTGAAAAAACAAATAAAACATTTACGAATATTTTAGAAAGATTAAGTAAAATAGATGAAGCACAAAAGAAAATAGATAGTTTAAGTGGAGAAATAGTAAGTTTGCAAAGTGTTTTAACAGATAAAAAAACTAGAGGTATATTTGGTGAAACAAACTTAAATTACATATTAGATAGTGTATTTGGTAAAAATGATAAAATATATCAAACTCAATATAGTCTAGGTAACGGATATATTTCTGATGCAATTCTTTTTGCTCCAGAACCATTAGGTACGATATGTATAGATAGTAAATTCCCTTTAGAAAATTATAGAAGAATGACTGATAAATCACTTTCTAACATTGAAAGAGAGAATGCAACAAAATTATTTAAAACAGATGTAAAAAAACATATAGATGCAATAAGAACAAAATATATAGTTCCAGGAGTTACTAGTGGAGAAGCAATAATGTTTTTACCAGCAGAAGCTATATTTGCAGAAATAAATGCATACCATCCAGATTTAGTAAAATATAGTTATCAATCTAAAGTATGGATTACAAGTCCAACAACTTTAATGAGTACATTAACTATAATAAGTATGATATTAAAAAATATGGAAAGAGATAAATATGCTAAAGTTATTCATACAGAACTTAATAAACTAGGAATAGAATTTGATAGATATAAAGATAGATGGGACAAATTATCTCGTAGTATTGATACAGTAAGTAAAGATGTAAAAGATATACATACTACAACAGAAAAAATCACTAAAAGATTTGATGCAATCAATAGTGTTAACGTTGATAAAGCATTAATTGAAGATTCAAAATAGATATAAATAAGTATCTATTTTTTCAATATCACCATAATTCGACAAAATAATTAAATACGATATAGTATTATATATAACCAGAACATTTAGTTTAATGCTTGCCCTAATATTTTATAAATAGAAGGGACGTGATGTTATGAGAATACTTTCATTTGAAAGATTACTTGTATTAATTATGTTATTTGTAATGTCTTTTATTCTAATCAGGGGGTAATTGGTATTTAAAATTCAGGCATTAGTAAAAATATAAGTCACTTGTTTTAAACAAACAAAAAGGACTCGTATTATTACGAGTGCCACCATTCAATGGGTAGGCATTCAAAACTGAATGTTCTACTTAATTAGAATTTTATCACTATATATTAATAGTGTCAAATATAAATTAATAACTATTAAAACAAAAAATATAAAATTATAAGATATTAAATTTTGATATCATTTAAACGTAATTATTGGAATTGACTTCGGTCATCCAGTTTTTTTATATATCGATAATAAGAAATCTAAAAAACGTTCTTGTTTTTAAATATCATCATAATTCGACAAAATAATTAAATACGATATAGTATTATATATAACCAGAACATTTAGTTTAATGCTTGTCCTAATATTTTATAAATAGAAGGGACGTGATATTATGAGAATACTTTCATTTGAAAGGTTACTTGTATTAATTATGTTATTTGTAATGTCTTTTATTCTAATCAGGGGGTAATTGGTATTTAAAATTCAGGCATT
>CAKOID010000016.1 GCA_934086355.1 uncultured Bacilli bacterium | reverse complement strand
CGACATAGCGTAACTGGCAGCGCAACTGACTTGTAATCAGTAGGTTGGGGGTTCGACTCCCTCTGTCGGCACCACTTTTGGAGGGATAGCGAAGTGGTCAAACGCGGCAGACTGTAAATCTGTTCCTTCGGGTTCCATGGTTCAAATCCATGTCCCTCCACCACTTTAGATTGCCTCGTAGCCAAGTGGTAAGGCATCAGACTTTGACTCTGACATTCCGGTGGTTCGAACCCACCCGAGGCAGCCATCTTAATTATTATATTCGTCTCGTTAGCTCAGTTGGTAGAGCATTTGACTTTTAATCAAAGGGTCATGCGTTCAAGTCGCATACGAGACACCAGTTGATTATTAAGCTTGTGAGTTTCACAAGTTTTTTTCATATATATAAAAGTGGCAAAAAAGTGGCATTTTGTATTTTTTTTGTTGACAAGTGTACGAAATACACATATAATGATAGTGGAAGTGATAATAATGCAAAAAAATAATCCTTTGTATAAAAATCAAGGTATTCATTTAATAAGTTCAATATTTACTGTTGATAAAGGTATTGTTAAAGTATTACTAATAAGACGTAATAATGAACCTTATAAAGATAAATGGGCTTTAGTTGGTGGGGCTTTATATAATAATGAAACAGTTGTTGATGGAATGAAAAGAGAAATAAAAGAAAAAACTGGAATAAATGATATTGAGTTATATTATTCAAATATATATAGTAGAGTTGATAGATCGCCAATAATGAGAATGGTTGGATTAAGTTATGTTGGATTTCTTGACATAGAAAAAGTAAATTTATTAAAAGAAACTGATAAAACGAATGATTCTGATTGGTTTCCTATAAATAATATACCAGAACTTGCTTATGATCATAATGAAATATTAAATGATTCTATTTTAAAATTAAAAGAATTAATATATGATTCTGATATATTAAAATCTTTATTTCCTAATACTTTAACACTTCCAGAATTACAAAGTGTTTATGAAATAGTGTTAGATAAAACAATTGATAGAAGAAATTTTAGAAAAAAATTAATAAATGATGGAATAATTGTTGATATAAATAATGAAAAAAATTATATTGGTAAAAAGCCTGCTAAACTTTATAAGTTTAGATAATGTTTAAAAATAAGGAGAAAGATATGAAAGAAAATATTTTTGAAGAAATAAAAAAATTAAAAGGTGAAATAGCTGAACAAACTAGTGAGTATGAAAAAAATAATGAATTATTAAATGAAATGTGTAAAAATCCTTTAGTAATGGAAGCTATAAAATTGCAATTATACAATGAAAAATTATCACGAAATGTTAATAAAATCAAAAATGATGTTGAATTATTGATAGAGGAAAACTGTACACATAATTTGTTATTGTATAGGGGATATAGTTATTCTTATCCTAGATGGTATTACGATTATAGATGTATTGAATGTGGGAAAAAAATAGAATCATTTTTTGAATTAAAAAATGTTATTGATATTGATGTTCCTTATCAGGATTTAAAGCGGGATTTTAATAATTATTTATTTAAATATGATGAAGAAACAGCAATTCAAATTATGTTAGCAAAATATAGTAATCAATTATTTAATGATTTAGTTAATTCTGGTGTGGATGAAATTAAAGCACTTACATTACTAAGAAAAAATAAATAAAAAATTTATATTGGTAAAAAACCAGCTAAACTTTATAAGTTTAGAAAATTTTTTGAGATAACAAGTGTACAAAATACACATAAAGGAGGAAATATGATTTATTTAATGAGACATGGTTTAGATGATGAAAATTTTATTGGTGGTTGGAGTGATATTGATTTAACTAGTGATGGTAAAAAACAAATAATTGAAAGTACTGAATTTATAATAAAAAATAAATTATCAATTAATAAAATAATTTCAAGTGATATAAAGCGAGCTGTTACACTAGTAAAATTGTTAATAAGAAATTACAAGTTTCAATACATTATAGTGATAAGTTAAGAGAATTAGATAAAGGTACTTATACGGTAGGATTAAAAAGTACTTTGAGTATAAATGATATTTCTTTTATAAAAAATTTGACAATATATAATAAATATCCTGAAGGTGAATCAATGATAGAGTTATATAAAAGAATGAAATTGTTTTTAAATACTATAAAAAAAGATAATATTCTTTTAATAACTCATCGTGGTGTTATTAATATGTTTTATTATATTTTAAATGATATTTTTGTTGATATGGATAAAGAGAAATTTGGTGTTGAACATGGTTCTATTCATGAAATAAAAATTAGTAAAAAATTTATAAAGAGGGATATATTAATGATAAAAAAATAGTTTTAACTGGAGGGCCATCTGCTGGAAAAAGTAGTAGTCTAGAATTTGTACGTGAATATTATAGTAATTTAGGTTATAAAGTTTATATTGTAAGTGAAACTGCTACTGATTTAATGAATAGTGGTATTATACCTAATCAAACTAATTTAAGTTTATTAGAATTTCAAAATATTATATTTAAATATCAATTATTTAAAGAAAATTTAGTTTTAAATATTGTTAATAATAATAATTTTTTAAACAATATAATTATATTTGATAGAGGAATACTTGATAATAAAGCTTATATAAAAGATGAAGAATTTGAGATGATTTTAAAAAAATATAATTATAGTGAAAATGATTTGTTAGCTAGATATGATTTGATTATTCATTTAGAAACTGGTGCTAAGTCTAATTATTATAGAACAGATAATAATTCTTGTAGAAAAGAAAATGTTGATTTAGCGATAAAATTAGATAATCTTACTTATAAGGCGTGGCATAATCATAATAATTTAGTAAAAATTGAATGTTATGATAATTTTTATGATAAACAAAATGAAATAATTAGTGTAATAGATAAAGAATTAAATAGTAAAAAATTAGAAAGAGTGATATTATGAATATAATTGTAGAAGATAAAGATAGTTTTTTTAAATATGAAGTGATTGTAGATAAAGAGGAATTAGAAAAGTTAAAATATAAAATTATTAATGAATATAGTATTATTGAACATATAGAAAAAGATGATACTTTGACTTGCAATATAAGTGTTGATGATTTTTTGAGAAGGAGAAATTTTAGAGAAAAAAAGATTGGTATTAGGGAATATAATGATTTTTATAGTATGCCAGAAACTTTATATCATTATTCTTATGATTATTATCATTTTCCATATTTAATAGATTTGATAGATAAAATATTAGAAGATAAAAATGATTATTTAAGTGATGTATATAGTATTAATTATAATAAAGAATTAGTACCATTAAATAAAAGAGTTGAAAAATTGAATAATGAAATAGATAGTTTAGATAATAGCGACTATAAAAAAATGGATAAACTAAGTGAATTAAAAAAAATTTTAGAACAGATACAGTTAAATAAAAATCAAAAAAATGTATATAAAGCTTACGATTTGGTTAGAAAATATATTAAATTTAAATTAATTGATAGTATAGATAAAAAACAGGTAAAAAATGTTATTTCTTTCCTTCGAATTGGTTATCATCTGGATGCAGTTAGTGATAAAAAAGTTTTGCAATATATAAAAAAATCTAGTATTTAACTAGAATAAACTTCAATCAACTTTTTTAATATCTATTATATCTTTTATATTTATTAATTTATTATCAATAGTTATTAGATTGTTGTTTGTTTTACCAATTAAAGTACATATCATTTCTTTATCTTTTAAAGTAATCTTAACTTTGATTTTATAGATATAATCATTTGATTTAAATATATTATCTATTTTTTTATTAAGTTCATATTTTGATGGCTTTTCTAAAGGAGTATTTTCGTTTTTAATAGTAATATATTCTTCATTATTATCTATTTTTTTATTAAAAGTATTTGTAAATAAATCTGGTAATTTTTTCATATATTCACCCTAATAATATATATGAATAATTTTAAATAATATTTACAAAATATTAATATGAAGAAAGATTTTATTAAATATTTTATTCCTATAATTTTATTATGTTTTATTGGTATTATATCAATATATTGTTCTAAAAATATTGTTAATAACTATATGTATTTCTTTAAAAGACAAATAATATATGTTGTTATTGGAATAATATTGTTGTTCTTTTTTAAGTGTATTAATTTTAATATAATATATAAATATAGTTTTTTAATATATTTAATTAGTATATTTATGTTAGTGTATGTATTATTCTTTGGAGATACTGTTAATGGTAGTAAAAGTTGGATTAATTTATTTGGTGTTAGTATACAGCCTAGTGAGTTTGCTAAAATAGGTTTATTATTGTGTTTAGATAAGTATGTTAAAAGTAAATATGGTTTTATAAAGAGTATAGTTTTATTATTAGTTCCTAGTATTCTTACTTTTTTACAGCCTGATACTGGTACTGTATTATTTTATTTAGTAATATATTTTAGTATTTTTATATGTATGGGATTGAAGAAAAAATATTATGTTAGTTTATTTAGTTTGTGTTTTATAGGGATTGGAATATTTGTTTATTTATATTTTTTTAATAGTGATTTATTTATTAAAGTATTTGGTACTAATTTCTTTTATAGAATAGATAGGGTTATTAATTTTACTAAGAATGAAGGATATCAAATTAATAATGCTTTAATTGGTATTGGAAATGGGGGAGTTGTTGGTAATTTTAGTAAATATGTTATTTATATACCTGAGGCAATAACAGATTTTATGTTTGCAAATATATTAACTATGTTTGGTTTTGTAGGTGGTATTGTTGTTATTAGTTTGTTTTTAATTATAGATATTATGCTTGTTAAAGATATATTTAAATTAAATAAACACAATTATTATGTGATTGGATTATTTGGATTATTTTTGTATCAACAAGTACAACATATATTTATGGATATAGGACTTTTACCAATTACTGGTATAACATTACCTTTTGTTAGTTATGGTGGGAGTAGTTTGATTAGTTATTTTATATTGTTTGGAATATTATTTAATGTAAAAAAGAAAAATTCTTTAAATTTTTGACTTTTTTAATAAAGTTTGTTATAGTACTCTCTACAAAGGAGGGGATTTGGGTGATAGATGTTGAATATAATTTATATGAAGATGGTAATATATTACCGAATGAAATAAGTGAGGATGAATTTAATAAACTTTTTCATGAATTTAAAAATGGTAATCTAGTGAGTGCAAATAAAATAGTTGAACATAATTTGAAATTGGTTATATACATAGTTAATAATAGTTTTTCTTATTGGTTTAACGAAAGAATTGTGGATAAGGAAGATTTAATTTCAAATGGTGTTGTAGGCTTAATTAAAGCAGTTAGAACATTTAAACTTGAAAAAAATAATAAATTTTCATCTTATGCTTCAATGTGTATTTCTAATGAAATTAGATATTTTTTAAGAAAATTTAAACATAGTAAAGAAACTTTGAGTTTACAACAAACTGTTAAAAATGAATTTGAAGATGATAAAGAAAATACACTTATGGATATAATAGAAGATGAAAGAAATTATTATGATGATATTTTAAATAAAAATGAATATGAAATAATTAATAAAGTCATTAATCAATTACCTAATAAAAATAGAAAATTAATTAAAATGTACTTTGGTTTTGGAACAAAAAAAATGAGTCAATTTGAAATTGCTAAAAAATTATCTGTAAGCCAAAGTTATGTTTCAAGGTTAATTAAAACAGCTTTGAAAAAAGTTAGAATAGAGTTAATAAATTATGATATAATTGATGATTCAAAAGTTTTGAACAAAAAAATCAAATAAAAATTACTTAGGAGGTTAATATGCACAAAATAAATTATTTTAAAGAATTGATTGAATATGATGCTTTGCCTAATCAATTATCAGATGAAGAATTATATAATTGTTTTTTAGAAATGAAAAATGGAAATAATGATGCTAGGAAAAAGATAATAGAACATAATTTAAAATTTGTTTTATATGAAGTTAATTTAAAATTTTCTAATGGTTTATGTGATGTTGATGACCTAATATCTAATGGTATAATAGGTTTAATAAAAGCAGTTGATAGTTATGACATTAATAGAAATTGTAAATTCATTACTTATGCTTTTAGATGTATTGATAATCAAATTAGAATGTCTTTTAGAAATGAGAAAAAATTTCTTAATATAATTAGTTTGGATGATAATTTATATCAAGAAGATGATTCAAATAGATTAATTAGGGATGTAATAATTGATGATACTGATAAATATGAAAAAATTTTTACGAATGATGAGTATTTAATAATTAGAAAAGTTGTTGATTCTTTGCCTATTAAAGAAAAGAATATTATTAAAATGTATTTTGGTTTTAATGGAAAAGTATACAGTCAAAAAGAATTAGCAGAAGTGGTTGGTTTATCTCAATCATATTTATCAAGAACAATATGTAAAATATTGAATAAAATTACTTATAAATTGTATCAATTTGATATTGTAGATAAAAAATATATTAAAACAAAATAAAAGAAGATATTAATAATATCCTCCAGAAGAATAATTATAATATCCACCTGGTCTATAGTATGGGTTGCTAGAGTAAGGTTGATATGGTTGGTAAGGTTGATATGGATATTGATTTGGCGAATTTACATAGACTGGTCTAGGACGTGATACTCCTACTAATCCAGCACCTGCAAGTCCACCTAACAAAAATGGTACAAAAAATTGTCTATCTTCATTTGGATTTTGCATCCCGTAATTATTATAATACATAAAAAACTCCTCTCATAATAGTATATGAAGTAGGAGTTTTAATTTTGGGCATATAATCTATATAAATTGATACTTGGAACTGAATTGAAACGAATATCTATTCTTGTTGTACCAATACCGTTTGATATAAATATTTCTTTATTATCCAATTTATAATAATCATCATAATAGGTTTTTGCACCTATAGGAGTATATGTTTTTCCTATAAAAGGTAATCTAACTTGTCCTCCGTGTGAATGTCCAGAAAACATTACATTGAAACTATAATTAGATATTTTTTTATATTCATCTGGTTCATGACATAATATAAATCTATAATAATTATTTTCTTTTTCTAGTACATCATAATTTATTTTTGTTTCACTTGAGTCAGATAATCCTACAAGAGAGATTGGAGTATTTTCTTTATAATATATTAGTTTTTCTTCATTATCTAAAATAGTGAAATTAGTATCCATTATTTTTTTATACGTGTTTAACTGTTTTATGTCGTGATTTCCTGATACTGCATAATTTCCTAAATTACTTTTTATTTTAGATAAAGAATTTTTTACTGATTCTATTTCAGAATCATTTAAATTTCTTCTTTTATCTAACATATCTCCTGTGAACACTACTATATCTGGATTTTGTTTATTAATTAAACTAATTATTTTATCTAAATATTTAATATCTACTGTACTTCCTAGATGAACGTCTGAGAAATGTACTATTTTTATACCATCGAATGATTTTGGTAAATATTCATTTTCTATTTTATATTCTTTTATAGTAAGATTATATGGTTCTATGTATTTAGAATATAAAAATAATAATGCTATTATTAGTATAAAATATATTAATATATTATGTTTTTTCTTTTTTATATTTTTTTTATCTTCTTTTTTCATAATTTACCTTTCTAAAATAATAATATTATTAGTACTGTTATAGTATTGTTTAATATATGTGATATTGTACTGCAATATATATTATTTGTTTTAGTATATATCGTACTAAATGTCAAACCTAATATAAAATATGGTATAAAGTATAATAATTCTATAAGTTTAGTAGTTGATACTATATGTAATAAACTAAATATAGTTGATGATACTAATATAAATGTAGCATTGTTTTTTATACTTTTTTTTAAACTTAATCTAAATACTATTTCTTCTATATATGGTATTATTAGTGTTAATAATATACCATATAATAATTTATTATTTAATAATAATTCTCTATTACCTTGTTCATTATTAGATATACCGTTTGGTATTATAATATAATTTATTATATAGTTTGATAACATCATAAGTATGAAACCTACTATAAAATATATTAATGTTGTTAATATATTTTTTTTATTTAATTTCTTTATATTATTTATTAATTCTTCTTTATAAATAGTAGTGAAATATATTGTTAATAAGATATAAGATATAAACAAATATGTTATATATTCTTTTGAATAGATATTATTCGTAAAGAATAGAGGCAATATACTTGGAAATAGGATATAGATTAATATATTTAATATTGATTTTTTCATATCTTCACCTTATATAGATATTATCATATTTTACTTTAAAAAGAAATATTAATATGCTATAATTTATTTAAGATAAAGGTGGTATTAATGAAAAAGAATATTAAATATATATTATTATTATTATTTGTTATATTTATGTTTGGTTTTATTAATAGAGTTAATGCTGAATGTACTTATCAAGATAGAAAAAAATTGTTAGATAAGTCTAAAGATATAGAAGTATATTTTGAACCTGATTTAAATAATAAATATTTTGTATTTAATTTATATAATTTAGATGATGAGTTATATGTTAATATATATAATAGTAAAACTGAAGAAAATAAAGAAGTACATAGTTATGACATGGTAGATAATCATTATAGTTTTATTGATAATAATATAGATGATATTATAACTTATAGAGTTACTATTTATGTTAGTAATAGTTCTTGTTATGGTAATAAGTTAACTACTAAAACTATTACTAAGAAAATAATAAATAAGTATTATTATATGGATATTTGTAAAGGAATAGAAGATTATCAATATTGTAAACCATTGCTTAATAATAAGTTTAGTTTAAGTGATGATAAAATTAGTGAAAATATTAGTAAATATAAAGAAAGTTTAAATGTTAAAGAAGATACTAAAGTAATAAATAGATTTGGTATGGATGATTTAATTAGAATATTAAAGAAATATTGGTATATTGTACTAATTGTTATTTGTATTTCTATTGGTTTAATAGTAATTATTAAAATCAATAAAAAAAGAGGTGATTTGGTTTGATTAATAATAGAAATAAGATTATAGTATTTGTTGTGTTTGCTATACTTATTGTTGGAAGTGTTATTCTTATTAATAATAAAGATATTAAAGTTAGTAATGTTAGTAGTAGTGGGAAAAAATATGAAGTTTCTTATGAAAAAGCTATTAGTATTTCTGGGTGTGATCGTTATGTTGGTGGTGAAACTAAAGTATATGGTATGGATCAAGTTGAGGAAGGATATCCACTTTATTCAGTAAATGGATGTGCTACGACTTTAGATTGGCTTCTTGGACGTGAATATATAGATAATAGTATTAAGGTTGAAGCATGCCAAGCACAAAAAAACTTTGTAAAAAGCAATTATTATGCTAGTGAATCACATATTAATTATTATAATACTACTTGTGTTGATAAGGGTTATGATAATGAGAGATTGGAAGTAAAGTACTATAATGGTGGTTCTTGTCCCGAAATGAAAAAATTAATAGAAGAGAAATATGCAGATTTTTGGTATGCTTATGAAAATTGGTATATTCAAAATTGTAAATCTTCTTATGGCGATATTGATAAAAGTAAAGTTTATAATTATTATAGTGAGCCTGGTAATTGTGAAAGTATGAAACTAGTAAAAGGTACTGTTCGATATACAGGATTATTAAAGTCGGGTGAAATGGCGAACGATTCTGAAAATACTTGTAAGTATGCTTTGTTTTATGTTGATGGATATGCAACTGGGTTAGATGATTATTTAAGTAAAGTTTCTGACGCTTTAAAAAATGAAGCTTGTAGTTATAAAAAAGACTTAGCAGAGAAGGGTTATGAAAGTGATTATGAGGATTATAATAATTATTGTGCGGATAAAGTGTCTGATTTTACTAAAATGGATCCAATAAAAAAAGTTAAAATACGCTTTGAAGCTAGAGATGGATATGGTATTGATTGTCCACTCAATTATGGTGGTGCTGATAGTACTTGTGAATATTCTGCTATTGAGGGAAAGAGTACTACTATATCTTTACCGGAAGTCAGAAAAACTAATGACGGTAAAGGATTAGTAAATAGCACTACTGGAGCTAGATTTTCTTATTGGAGTACAGATTCAACTTGTTCAGATCCTAATAATAGAATTAGTGGAGTACGTAGTACATACACGTTTAATTTGACTGAAAATGTTACTTATTATGCTTGTTATGAAACAGATAAAATTGTTTTTTATACTGATACAAATACTGAGTATGGAATTTCTTGTCCTGAGGGTCATACAGCTGGAAATGGAATTTGTAGATATTTTACTAAGGCTGGAGATAAGATCATTTTACCTAATGTTACTACAACTGATAATGGTAACGGATTAGTAAAAAATGGTAATTTTAAATTTAAATATTGGGCAAAAGATGGCGATTGTGAAAATGGTAGAAAAATTACAGGAAGTAATGTTGAATATACTGTAGAAAGTGGAGATATAGGCACATATTATGCGTGTTATGATGAAATTGCTACTAATGTTATAGGTGATAATTATTCTAATATACATAAAACATGTAGTGATGCAAATGAATATCAGGCTACATTAACTAGTACTATTAAGGTTACAGATGAATATAAAATTTTACCAACTGATGATCAAGAAAGTGTTAACTATAAAGATAGAACACAAATTAATAAATATTGTCCTATGAAATGTACAGAAACTTTTGCTTATACTTATCCTGCAATATTTGAAACTGTTAAATCAGGTACTTATTTTCAATTAATTTATACGCCACAAGTAAAATCTACTTATACATGTACAGAAACTTTTAAATTTAATGATTGGGAAACTGATTATAATAAAGCAATAGAAAATGAGAAAAAAGCATATGTTGATTATCAGAATGCTGTAAATATTTCTACATTAGAATTTGATGACCTTGAAAAAAATTCAAATCGTGGTAATGGTTGTCATTCATTTGAATGTTCTGATATCCATGGAAATACTAGTACGTGTTATTATCCAAAATATAGTAGAACGTTTATTCCTAAAAAATATGATTCTACTAATGGAATTGTTAGTAATGAATCTAAAACTGTTTCTTTTTGTAAAGAACGTGGTGAGAGTGATGATTATATATTGAATGATATAAAAAATCAATTGTATAATGGGATTCATCAAGAATTAAATAACACAGAAACTTTAAATACTATAAAGAACACTCCTAGTATGACTTACGATGAAGCAAAAGGTAAAAGAGAAAAATTAGAAACAATGAATAATACTTGTTATGAAACATTATCTGAAAGTAAAGTGTCGACCGATAGTTTTTATACTGTAAAACCTAGTGTTAAAATGGTATATGATTCGGATACAACTATAAATCAAGATGCTAAATTAACTACTGGTGATCCTTATTATAATAACGATAGCATATATAGAAGTGATGAAAAAAAAGCAATTACAATTAGTTATGGAAATGTTAATGAAACTAAAGAAGTTTATACTTTTGGTACTTATCATGTAGTTACTAGAACTAAGAAAGTTAACTATGAGTTTCATACAGATTATGATTATTATGCTAATTTCTATACAGGAAGTATTAGTGAAAATTATAACAATAAAAGTATTAGATTAGGAAATGTTTTTCCTGTGAAAATTGCTAGTAGTGGAACAAGAAATGTAGAATTTGTTATGGATACAAGCAATGAGGCTGTTTTGTCAAATAAAGTAAGGAATAAATTAATGGAAAGTGGCAATAATACTTACTCATGTACTTATAATATTACTAATGATGCAGTTACTTTGGATAAAGAAACTAAAGATAAAACTGAAAACGAAAAGAAATATAAAACTACGTTTTTTGTAAGACCTATAGCGACTAATGATGTAGATCCTAATAATAGACTTGATAAAGGACTTTTGGGTGGAAATTGGTCAAGTGCAAAAGGTCAAGCATTAATTAAAATTATTGAAAATAAATCAAAAAATCAAAATACTTATAATCCAAATAATTTGGAATATTCATTTACGTTAAATGCTAATACTTTGGATCAGATTAGAAAATATAATGATGGTAAAAAATATGATAATGTTGATTGGTCTAAAAATTGTAATGGTTTAGGTATGGAGTGTGAGAGTATATTTTTAAATGGACTTGTTAATGGAAACTTGGGTCCAAGTATGAATGTAAGTGGAGTAAATGCTAATACAACTGGTAGAACAAAAAGAAAATATTATATTAATGGTCAGTGGATTACGTTAGATAAATTAACTAATAATACTGGAGATGAGTGTAGTAGTTTTAAAGGAAATGAATCTAATTATTATGATTGTTTATATAGAAACGTTAATGAAGGAGTAACGCCATGAAAGAATCTATGTGGGGATATTATTTAATTTTACTTGGAATAATGGTTAGTACTGTTATGATATTAATGTCTAATATGGTAACAAGTAATCAACAAGATTATTATTTATTAAAAGAAGTAACGAATGCATCTATGCATGATTCTATAGATTGGAGTTACTATAAAAAATATGGTGAAGTAAGAATAAATACAGAAAAATTTGTTGAAGTTTTTATAAGAAGATTTGCTGAAACTGTTTCTAAAACTAATACATATAAGCTAGATTTTTATTCAATATATGAGAATCCACCTAGTGTAAGTATTAGAGTAACAACCAATACTGGTGATTTTAATATTGCTGGTGATGCTACTAATATTGATGTTGTAAATTCATATGATGCTATACTTGAATCTAATAATAACATTTTTGCAGATGAGGATGATTTTATATTTTATTCAATACCTTATGGTGATTGTAGTGTTGAGGATCAATATAGAGAAGAAGATGGTATTAAATATTGTGCAGTAACAAATAAGGTTCCTTTAAATTTTTCAGATAGTTCTAGTGTTGTAACAAAGATAAAAGATAAAATAGTGGCACAAGGATTAAGTTTTGATAAAAATAAAATTAAAATATTAGATGTACATTTTTTAAATACATTAAGTACTAATAGTGATTTTGAAAAATGGAAAGATAATTTTAGTGAAACTTATGAATATACTTTAAATACTAGTTCAATTAATAAAATAAATGGTATTAATTATGGTAATTTTTTTGCTAATGTAGAGAATGTAAGAATATCAGTCGTTGATGGTGATAATGGTAAAAAATATTTAACATATGGATTGGATTATAGTTGTAAAGATAGTGGTCGTTTTAATGAAAGTAATACTGGTGGAGTAGTGAAAAAATATAGAAAGAAGGCCAGTGCCTCAAATTATTTGAATAGTACTAGTGAGTATTTGGACAATTGTAATGGAAATACTTGTGAAGAAACACCTTATTATAATACATGTATGATAGGTATTAAATATAAAATTGATTTTTATTACGATTATGACTAGAAAAGTTTATTAAAATATAGTATTATTATGGTATATAATATAGGAGGAATAAGATGGGAAATATAATGTTAAAATTAAAAAGATTTTTAGGAAACAAAAATACTGTAACTGTGTTATGCGTTTTGGCTGGCGTTGCTGTACTTTTGGTAGGTTATAACTATAGAATAAAACAAGCTGTACAACCAGTTAATGTACCTTATGCATTAAAGCGTATGGAACCAAAGAGTAAAGTTGAGGCTGAAAATGTTGGTACTATAAAAGTAAGTGGAGCATTTGTTGAACAAACACAAGATTTAGTTACTAGTAAACAATATATTATGTCAAAAGAATGGTATGTAAATTATGATACTGTTATACCTGAAGGTGGATTATTTTATAAATCACAATTAGTAGAAAAAGATAAGATACCTGATACTGCTTTTGATGATATTGATGAGGGTGCAACAATATTTAGTTTAGGTGTTAATAGTCATAGCACTTATGGTAATTCAATTATGCCTGGTAATTTTATAGATTTATATTTAAAAGCTACTGATGATAATGGAAAAGTTATTTTTGGTAAGTTTATTGAAAGTATTAAAGTATTATCTGTAAGAGATTCTAGTGGTAATGATGTATTTGCTGATAGTCAAACACAGAGAAGCAGTGGAGAATTGTTGTTTGCTGTTAAAGATAACTTATTTATGTTATTAAGTGAAGCAAGTTTTGTTGGTGGAATAGAAATAGTTCCAGTACCTAGAAATGCTCAATATAGAAATGAAGGAGATACTGAAAATGGTACTCAAGTTTCTAAACAAGAATTAGTTGATTTTATACTTGCTAAAGTGTCTGAATTAAGTGATGAAATTGATGTTTCTACAACTATGAATGATTTAAATAATAACAATAATAGTGGAAACTAGGTGATAATATATGAATGATGCTGTGTTTTCTCAATTAGATTTTGGACCTTTAAAGGAATTTTTAGAGACTGATGATATTACAGATATTTCATATAGTAATGGTGGACAAGTATGGCTTAAATCATTGACTAAGGGAATATATCAAGTTGATAGACCTGATATTAATAATGCAATGATGGAGAAGTTGGCGTTTCAATGTTCTAATGTAATGGGGAAGACATTTAATATGGCTTCTCCATTCTTGGACGCTGAAAGTGCTGAGTTACGTATGAACTTTATACATGAATCTATTAGCACTAATGGTATTGCTTGTGTTATACGTAAAACTCCTGCTAAGATAAGACTTAATAAAGATAAATTAATTAATGAGAGATATACTACAGTTGAGATACATGATTTTTTAATTAAATGTGTTGAAGGTCATTGTAACATTATTGTAAGTGGAGAAACTGGTAGTGGTAAAACTGAATTAGTTAAATATTTAGCAAGTTATACTAAAGAAAATGAAAAAATTATTACTATAGAAGATACATTAGAATTACATTTAGACAAAATATTTCCTCATAGAGATATTGTTGCTGTTAAAACAAATAATATTGCTAGTTATAGTGATGTACTTGTTAGTTGTATGAGACAGAATCCTAAATGGATATTGTTATCAGAAGTACGTAGTGCAGAGGCTGTTATGGCTGTACGTAATAGTATTTCATCTGGACATAATATTTTATCTACTATACATAGTGATAAAGCAAGTAGTATTCCTATGCGTATGTATAGTTTGATGGAAAGTAGTCAAGATATAGAACAATTCTTATCAAGTATTCATAGATATGTACAAATTGGTGTATATGTTAAAGGATATTTTAGTAAAGAATTAAATAGATTTCAAAGAGAAATATTTGAAGTTTGTGAATTTTATGTTAATGAAAAAAATCATGCTAAGAAGAATATAATTTATAAAAAATTTATGAATGGTAAATATCAAATACAAAATCCTACTAAATATTTACTTGATTATTTAAGCATACAAGGTGTTGTTTTACCTGATGATACATTTAGATTAGGTAGTGTTAATAAGGGAGAAGAAGATTAGAAGGGTGGTTATAATTAATGTTAGAAAGTATTTTAATTATAGTCATAACTATATTTGTACTTATTACTAGATTTGGTAAAAATGATAGTGTAAGTGGAAGTGTTAAAAGTGGTTATAAAAAATTAATGTCAAAAATAATTCCGTATAATTATGATGATGTTAAAGAAAAAGCTAAAGAATTAGGACAAACTTTTGATGCTAAACAATATACTATTGAATTTATATTATTTCTAGTAGGTGGTGGTGGAGTAGCATTCTTATATTTTAGAAGTTTGACTTGGGCTATTATTTATGGCTTAGTTGCTACTGCTTTTATTCCATATTTAACTGTTTTGAAATATAAAAGAGTTTATAGTGAATATTTATTTGAATGTATTCAAACTTATTGTACAAATGTAATAATGGAATTTAATACAACACAGTCTTTTGTTAAATCACTTGAAGGTGTTGTTGAGAGTGGAATACTTGAGGAACCTGTATTAAGTGATGTAAAGCATATGATAGATATGTCATATAAAAATGGAACTATAGATGAAAGTATTAATTGGTTTAATAAAAAATATCCATATTATATGGTAAAGAATATGCATCAACTATTTTTACAAATTACTAATGAAGGAGCTAAGGATAGTGGTGAAAGTTTGGAAAATATGATGCTTGATATAGATGCTTTAGTAGAAGGTGTTTATAGAGATAAAATGGATAGAAAAACATTTTATACTAAATTTTTAACATTTGGTTTAGCTTTATATTTGTTAGTTATGTTAATACAGTTTTTATTAGGTGGTTCAAATTACTTAAATATGTTAAAAGAATGGTATGTTCAAATCATATTACATTTGATAATAATACTTAACTCTTTCTTCTTACTTAAGGGTATTAAGTTTTATAATGAAGATACGGGGGTTGAATAGATATGTTAATAGAAGCTGGTATTATTTTAATTTTGATATTTATTGTGTTACAAGTAACTGGTAGTGTTAATTTAAATAAATTTGTTAAAGATAATCAAGAGTATTTTAAAACTTTAAAAGAAAGTGATTATGAATTTTTACTTAAAGCTAGATATGGTGATGGTATAGATTCAGATAGATTATTTTCTGGAAGAATAAGAGATGGTGCTATAGTTATGGTACTTTGTATATTCTTATTTATCAATAATTTAGATTATACTAAAGTTATTATTTCTATAGTTGCTGGTTTTGGAATGTTTAAGTTGAGCTATATAAAACTTAAAAATTATTATAAAGCTCATTTGCATGAAATAGATTCTATGCTTCCATATTATTTAAAAAGTTTAGAAATATTAATTCAACATTATACTGTTCCAGTTGCGATAGGTAAGAGTATTGAGGATGCTCCTAAAATATTTCAAGAAGGTTTAAAAGAATTGTTACAAAAAATAAATGCAGGTGATTCTAGTATTACTCCTTATATGGATTTTGCTAAAGAATATCCTGTTAGAGATTCTATGAGAATGATGAGACTTTTATATAGATTAGGTCTTGGAAGTCAAGAAAGAAAACAAGAACAATTACTTCAATTTTCTAGATCTATTTCTAGTTTACAACAAAAAGCAAGAGAAACTAGATATAAGAATAGACTTGAAAAGATGGAAAGTAAAACAATGGTAATGTTGGTTTGTACTGGTGTTGGAGTAATGTTACTGTTAATTATTTCAATAATGAATATGTTTTAATTAACATATTTTTTTATTTGTATGATTTTATTCGACAAAATACTTATATGTTCTGGTGTAGTATATATAACCAGAACATTTATTGTTTATGTCCTGCCTTTTATATTTAAATATGAAGGGAGTAATAATTATGAAGTTTTATTCATTTATTTTAGAAATATTGGATAGAATAATTATTATATTTTTTATTAAAATCATATATTCTTTTTTTTAAGATTAATTATATTGGGGTTTTGGTAAATAAAAAAAGACATAGTACTAAAGTACAAATGTCGCTACACATAAGGGTAGGACATTTAATAAATAAATGTTCTACTTACTTAGAATTTTAACATCATATATTGTAGTTGTCAAATAAAAAATATCTTTGATAGTGTAAAATTATTTGGGGAGCATAAAAAAAGAAGACCTTCGAATGTTATAATAAATTTGAAAACAATAAACAA
>CAKOID010000015.1 GCA_934086355.1 uncultured Bacilli bacterium | reverse complement strand
AATGACTAAATAAAAATGCATGATTTCCTACATTTTTATTTAGTCGAAAAACAACATTTTTGTATTGACATTAACATATTTCTCCTTCTGGGCAATATACTCTATCTGTTTCTCTATTTTTAACAAAACATTTCTCTTTTAATGCTATATCTCTCATTTCTTCATCTAATAATGTTTCTTTGTTTTCTTCTGCTTCTTCTATTGTTTCTGTTTTTGTTTTTTCTTTTATTTCTGTATCTTTTAAATAATCTTTATATACTTCTGGTATTTTTCCAGCTTTTAAACATTTTTTTATATCTTCTGGTTTTGTACTTTTTAATTCTTCTTCTGTTATTTCATTTTCTTCATATTCAAATTCTACTTCATAACATTCTTTTCCTTCTGGTAATGTTACTTGTGGTATTATTCCGTTTTCCAAACATTTGCTCATGTCTTCTCTATCATTATATCCTTTGTCAGTTGCATTAATTATTAAATCTTCTTTTGTTGTTTCTTTTATTTCTTTTGATACTTTATTTATTGTTCCTACATCTGCTGGGTTATCTAAATTCTTTTTCTTTTCTTCTATTTTTTCTTTAAGTTCTTCTTTTGATATCATTTTATCTAATTCATTCTTTGTTTCTTTTTTATCCATATCATCCATTTGACTTAAATACTCTGTTATTTTTTTATCTAATCTATTAATATATTCATCAATTTTATTAAGTGTAAAGTTTCTTTCTTTAGAATTAACCGCTTCTATTTTTACTCCATCTTGACTATATTCACCGCTTAACATATCTAATTCACCGCACATTAAAACTGTTTGTTTAAATACATTTTTTAATTGATTAACATGTTTTTTTCTAAATTCACTTATTGTTCTAAAATTTGGTGTAATCTTTCTTAACAACCACATTACTTCTATATTAACTTCACATAATTTTTGCAATTTTCTTGATGACCTAACACCGTTTCTATAGCCATATAAATATAACTTTAATAAGTCTTTAGGATCATAATAATCAGTACCTATAAAATTTTCTTCTGCTTTTTCAAAACCTAATTCTTTTAAATTTAATTGTTCCACAAATAAATCAATAACTCTAACATAATTATCTTGTTTAATCATATCATCAATACAATTATTAAATAAAACTAATTGTCCTCTATCAATACCTTTTATATACTTTCCCATAAAACAACCATCTTTCTAACAATATTATATAAAAAAATAAGTACTATATAAAGTACCTATCGGCTCTTTGTGTATTATCTTTCTCGGACAGCCTCCCCCCCCGAGCAAATCTTCGAGGTCGGGAGAGAAGTTATACAGTCTTGTTTTCATCTTTTTCATGAATCGTAAATTTAAAATGTTTAAGATACAAAATTACTTTTCTATCTTAATTACTTTCTACTACATATTTTTTTTCGTTGCAATATTTTTTTACATTATTTCAATAAATTAATAATAAATGGTCCTAATACTAAAAGTATTACTATTGGTATTATAAATATTACAGATATAACACTTACTTTTATAGGCATTTTATTTATTTTACCTCTAATATCCAATAATTTCTTATCCCTTAAATAATCTATTTGATTATTTAAAGAATCTACTACATTATTACCAAATAAAGCACTCTCTGTTATATTTAATAATACCGTATTAATTTCTTCACTAGGTATTCTATCTTTCATTCTAATTAAACTTTCATTTAAACTCTTACCTAATTTAATTTCTCTTAAAGTTTCTTTAAATTCATTACTAATTTCACTATCTATAGAATTACAAGTTAACTCTATTCCACCTTGTAAATTTCTGCCACTTTCTAAAGTAAGTGATAATACTTGAAAAAAGAATATAGCCTCATAATTTAATTTATTTATTCGTTTCTTTATCTTTCTATCCAAAACCATTTCAAAACTAAAATAAATAAATATACCTAATATTGGACCATAAATATATCCTTTACTATTAAATATAAGAAATAATAAAAATATAATTAAAGAAATAAATAATCTATAATTCATAAACTTAATTACATTATAATTCTTATAACCTAACAACTTAAACTTCTTACTTAATCTATTTATAGTTCTTTTTCTATATAACATATTAAACATCGTTATCCACCTTCATAACTCTTCTTATAACAAAAATATATAAAATATATAATAATATTATTAATAATATAAATATTCTTCCTAACTTAGTAGTTAATAAAGGTACAAAATAAGTTGTATTCAACATAGTTATAATTATAATTAATACTAATGGAATAGATATTAAAAGTCTAAACATAAATATACTACTACTAGTTAATGATTTCATTTCTTCTTTTATTTTCTTTTTATCATAAAAATTCTTTTCTATTGATCCAAATACTTTAACTATGTTACCACCAGTTTTATTAATTAAAGATAAACTACTTGTTAAATATTTAATATCTTCTATTCTTACTCTTTTATAAAACCTATCAAATACATTTTCTAAACTTAATCCATATTTAATATCTATATTTATTTTTTTAAATTCTTCTTTTATAGGACCTTCTAGTTCAGTTTCAACTATACTAACAGCTTGCATAATATTCATACCACTTTTAAATGCATTATTCATTATTATTATTGCATTTAATAAATCTTTTTCTATTTGTTTTCTTCTATTCCTATATTCTATAATTAAATATATATCAAACATAAAGAAACATAATATCATAACAAATACTAATATCATATAATCAAAATTATTTCTTACTAAAGTAGTTAATGTATATAATATACCAATAATTATACTTATTATAAATTTAATACTAATATAGTCTATCCCTCTTAATTTATAATTATCTCTATTTATACTATATTTATCTAATTTCTTACTATATCTTTTTAATACATCACTTTTATTTAATTTTTTACTTATATTTTTTATTAAACTATAAACACTATTAAATAATTTTTCAAAGAAAGGAAGTTTATTATCTTTTATACTATCTACTGTATAATCATCAAATCTATTTTTCATATCTAAAGAATATCTATCTATTATAATTAAATATAATATACATAGTAATAACCCTATAGACATTGCTATAATAAATAGTATTATAATACTCGTATTCATAAATATACTTCCTTTCTATTTTAATCTAAACCACAGTAGTTATCTTTTATTTCAACTTTATAAGGACAATCTTTTGTACCTGCTACTTTATTTTCATTTATAGAACAATCATCTTCAACTATATTTACTTTCTCACTAAGATTAAGGGTGAATATAGGATAAACGATGTTGTCTTTTTCTTCATCATCACAATTAAACGCCACTGTAGTTGCATATTTTTCTGTTTTTTTACTTCCCATAAACATACAGTTTTGAAGCCAAGATTCATTATCGCTACCAAAAGTGTTCATCATCTCGTTATATAACATGATTCTAGAGTTATATTGTCTGTCTTCAACTAAAGTTTTATATTTTACAAAGTTATTAAAATAATTATATTTTATTCCATTAATTTTTATAAAGCAATCATTATTAAAATTAAAATTAAATCGTCCCATACAGCTTTCTAATCTCTTTTCTAAACTATGATAATCTGATAAATTATTATTTAAATTTTTACAAATAGACTCACTATCTCCGCCTTTGATATCATATTCACTATTTAAATAAGGAATTAAAGATACCAATTTATTATCGATTGAAATAATTCTAAATAATATGTTATTATCTGAGGATCTAGAAACATTAATAGATAGTTGTTCAAATTTAACCCAATTATTAGGATTTGCTCCTTTTGCAGTGTATTGATTTGAATTAATTGATATTAATTTTTCGACAACTGTATTTTCATTGCTTCCAGAGCCATCATCTGACTTACTATACGTACAAATATATATTGCTTTTGAATCATCCCAACTAGTTTTAGTATTTATATCTATACAATCTTTTTTATTTCCTGTAGGAGTTGATAATGCTGTAATCGTGTACTTATTTTTTATATCTTTTTCAGATAAATTAGTTCCTTTTAAACTTAATAATCCTTCGTTTATAAGTACTTTAATAGGTATTTTAATAGCATTTTTCTCTGTATATAGCTGTGTTTTTGCCTCTTCATTAGTTTCTATATAAACTTGTGTAGCTTTAACTGCTTTATCAGTAATTTGTTCTAATCCTTTTTTGACTAAGTTTTTATTTACCAAACTTATTCCAACAAAACTACCAACACCAATCAAAACTATCATTGATATACAAATAATTATTTCAATTAATGTAAAACCTTTTCTATTCATAACATCATTCCTTAAACAATTTATCTATATCTTTTACACCATGTGATCTTATTTTATCTATTATTTTAGGTGTTTTATTAGTTATTTTAAATGTACCATTTACTTCTTTTGTATCTGTAAGTCCATGTTTTACAAATTCAAATATTGGTTTTAATTCTATTTCATCATTCTTTAAACCAATTATTTCACTTATGTTAGTAATTTTCCTTTTTCCATCGGACATTCTTTCTACGTTAACAACTAAATCTATTGCATTAACTATATATTCTCTTATTGCTTTAACTGGTATTTCAAGTCCACTCATAAGTACCATAGTTTCAAGTCTATTTAATGCATCCACTACGCCATTAGCATGAAGTGTAGTAAGTGATCCATCATGTCCTGTATTCATTGCTTGTAACATATCAAATGCTTCTTTACCACGACATTCACCAACTATAATTCTATCTGGTCTCATACGTAATGAATTAATTACTAAATCTCTAATAGTAACTTCATTACCCGCTTCGTAGCTAACAGTTCTTGTTTCAAGTGATATAACATGAGTTTGATGAAGTCTTAATTCAGCAGCATCTTCTATAGTTATAATACGTTCTTCTCCATCAATAAATCCACCTAATATATTAAGCAATGTTGTTTTACCACTACCAGTACCACCGCAAACAATAATATTTAATTTACCTCTAACAGCACAAGATAAGAATAATGCCATTTCATTAGTTAATGTACCAATTCTAAGTAATTCTTCAATAGATACCATTTCATCTTTAAATTTACGTATTGTAACAACAGGCCCTTTAACACTCAAAGGAGGTATAACAGCATTGATACGAGAACCATCACTAAGTCTTGAATCAACCATAGGGTTAGCACTGTCTATAGTTCTACCTAAAGGTTGTATTAATCTTTGAACAGTACGAATAATATGTTCCTCATTAATAAATGAAACACTCTCATCTTTTTCTATTCTACCATCTATTTCTATATAAACTTCATGTGGTCCATTAACCATTATTTCTGTAATATTTTTATCACGTAATAACTCAGTTATAGGTCCATTACCATTTATTTCATCTTCAATCATATTAAATATATGACTACGTTCTAAGTTATTTAAATCATATCCTTCAATACTATCATTAATTTCTTTATTAATAAAATCTTTTAAAGAATCCCCAGTAGGTATATCTTTATCTATAATATTTTCTATTATCTTAGTTCTTATATTATCTAATAAAGTTTTATCAGGAAATATTTCATAATCATTAGGTATATCATTTACTTTTTCTTCTTTTTCTATTTCAAAAGCATCTAGTAAACTCTTACTCATATTTGTCACCTACTTTATTAAATAAATCTTCTAATATTAAATTCATAACTCTATAATCTTTTTTATCAACAACATTCTTTTCTAAAGTAATAATCTTTCCATCATATAAATATCCATCTATATTATTAATATAAAATTTATTACTTAACGTATAATCTATATTACAACCTATTACTTCTTTTATATCTCCTAAATTATAATAATTTCTATTTTCATATATTCCATTATTTAATAATACTTTATAATTATCTTTTTCTAAATCTTTAAATATACTAATTAGATTACGCATATTTTTTATATTATATGTATCATTATTTAACATAAACAATATATTATCACTTTTATCTAATAAGTTTAAGTTTATTTCATTTAATATATGATTAGTATCTAATATTATTAAATCATAATTATATTTTACTTTATCTATTAATATATCTAAATATGTACTATTTATTCTACTAGATTTTCTAGGATCTTTAGGACAAGATATATAATCTATGAATTCATTATAATTTACTATATAATCTTTTATATCTTCATATATGTGATTATTATAATCATCTACAAAGTTATATATTGTTTTATTTACTTTTTTATTTAATGCAAGTGCTATTCCACCACTATATATATCCATATCTATAATTAGTGTTTTTATTTGTAGGTTGCTGGCTACTCCTGCTAATGCTGTTGCAAATGTTGTTTTTCCTACTCCACCTTTAACACTAAATAAACACAATACTTTTCCTTCTTTCATATTTATCACCTATTTTGTATATTCAAATTTTATATTTCCATCAGTATCTTTTCTTGCATTTACTTTAATAAATGCTTTACTATTCTTTTTAACTTTAAATACTACGCCAAATATTTTTATCTCTCCCATTTTATTTGTATGATTTTTAAGGGAAGTAAACATTCCAAAATAACTATGTTCATTACCAACATATAAATCATAACTTGATGGTATTACTACTAAAGCATCTGTCTCATAATTATTTCTTTCATAAAGTCTTTTTATTTCCTTTTCATAATCTTCTTCTGTTAATTCTTCATTATTTAATACTTCAGTTATTATATTTTCAGTTACACTTTTAAATCTTTTATTTTCATTATAACTAGTTATAGTATCTATTATTATAAGTGCTAAAATAATAAATAATGGAATTAATAGTATAAGACCAACATATGATTTACCCGTTTTGTTCATTATATATCTCTCTTTCTATAACAATATTATTATTTTTAAATATTTTTTCTAATCCAGGTGTTATATAATTATATTTTTTTTCTAATTTAACTTTTATATATTTTTCATTTTTATTTATATTAACAACAATATCTTTATCATTTCTTTTTATATAATTATTTATTTCTTCATCAGTTTCATTATTTTTATACATATTACTTATTTCATTAGTTATATTTTCTAATTTATTTTTAGTATAACTCATATTACCATAATCAACTATTGCAAGCATAATAAATATCATAATTGGTAATATTATTATAAATTCTACTAAAGCTTGTCCCTTCTTATTCATACGCATTCTCCTATGATATTTAAATTATACCAAATACTAAAAAAAAAATAAAGCATTATACTCTATTTTTATTTTTATTTTTCTAATATTTTAATTTTTTTATTGTATGAATCTTTTAAAATAAATAGTGAAATAATTGATGTTAAAATTTCTGCAATTGGGAATGTCCACCAAACTAAATTAGTTACATTTTCCGATTTAGTAAATAGATATGCTATAGGAAAAACAAATATTATTAATCTTAATAATGAAATAATTAATGGTCTTAAGGCATATTTTATAGATTGTAAAATACCTTGTATAGAAACTGAAATACCCATAAATACAAATCCTATACTTGATATTCTTAGTGCAATTACACAAACTTTAATTATTTCTTTTGTCGTACCACCAGCAAGTCCGAAAAGTTTTGCAAGTGGATAAGCAAATATTTCAAATAATATACTTATTATTAAAGTAATTATTATAGTATCAATAATACCATATTTGATAGTATCATCTATTCTCTTCTTATCTTTCATACCATAATTAAATGATAATATCGAAATAATTGTATTTGATAAACCAAAAGCTGAAAATAATGCAATTTGTTGTATTTTATAATAAATACCAAATGAACCAATCAATACTGTTTGATCTACTTTTGCTAAACCTAATATTGCATTCATGCCAGCCATCATTACTGCAAGTAATGCTTGCATCAATGCTGCCGAAATACCAATGCTATAAATTCCTTTAATTAAATTAAAGTTAGATTTCATATATTTTATATTACCATCTATTTCTTTATTTTTCTTATAATGAAAATACATTGCAATAAATAATGAAATAAATTGTCCAATTATAGTAGCCCATGCTGCACCTGCAACACCCATGTTTAATGGATAAATAAATACATAATCTAATACAATATTTGTAACTGCTCCTGATATTTGCGAAATTGTAGATAACATTGTCTTACCTGTTGCCTGTAAAAATCTTTCATATACAGTATAACCAATAGAACCTAAAGATAAACAAGTACAAATTTTTAAATATGTTGTACCCATTTCAATAATTTCTTTATTTTCTGTAAATAAAGAAATAAACCATTTAGATCCAAATAATCCAAATAATAAAAATACAATATAGATACAAATACTTAAAAATATTCCATTTCCTGCAATCTTGTTTACTTTTTCTTTATCATTTTCTCCTAAACTTTTAGAAAGTATTGCATTTAGACCAACGCCAGTTCCAACACCAATTGCTATAATCATTATTTGTATTGGAAAAGCATATGTTAAAGCTTGATTTGCAATAGCACCAGTCTTACCCATATTAGCAACAAAAATACTATCAATAACATTATAAAGTGCTTGTAATACCATAGATAATATCATTGGCAGTCCCATTTTTAAAATAAGTTTATTTATTGGCACTATCGCCATTTTATTTTGTCTTTCTTCTTTCATAATTCCTCCTCATTTTGACGAGAAAAAAGAGGCAAAATCCTAAACTGGATTTACGCCTCTTTTTTGAAAGCAACTCGTCTAACAAATAGAATTATACTATTTTTTATAATTTTTTTCAATAATAAAATTTGTAATTTTAATAAAATTTTGATATCTATTGATTAAATTTTTGGAAGTGCACAATTAATGTGCAGTAAGTTTTGTAATCATTTATAATGTATCTTGAATAATTTATTTGTCATTTTTAAGGGGCTTTTATCATGACATATTATTCTCATCTTTCTTATGATGAAAGAGTTTATATTGGAGATGGTTTAAATAATGATGAATCTTTCTCTAAAATTGTAAGAGATTTAAATAGAAGTCATTCTACTGAAGAAATAACAAAAGCATTTGAATATTTCAATAAACTTTATTGAAAGATGATTATAAAACAATTAAAAATTATTAAGTAAATTATAAAAGTGTGTTCACAAATGTGTTTGAAAAATTAAAAGCATTAAAAAAGCCCGTAAATACGAGCATTATTTCTAAGTGGTGCTGGATATAGGAATTGAACCCACAACCTACTGATTACGATTCAGTTGCTCTACCAATTGAGCTAATCCAGCGAATGGCTGCCCAGGTTGGGTTCGAACCAACGGAATCATGGAGTCAGAGTCCACTGCCTTACCACTTGGCTACTGGGCAATAAAAGAACTAGAATTTTATTCTTTCATTAATATAATTTACTAGTTCATTAATATTTAATTTTATTTGTTCCATTGTATCTCTATCTCTTACAGTTACTGTGTTATTTTCTAATGTTTCATCATCAACTGTAATTGCAAACGGAGTACCTATAGCATCACATCTTCTATATCTTTTACCAATGCTACCTGATTCATCAAAAGATACATTAAATTCACTACATAATTTAGAATATATTTCCATTGCTTTATCACTATGTTTTTTCTTGATTAAAGGAAGTATTGTCGCTTTAATTGGTGCTAAAGCTGGTGTTACTTTAAAGATTTCTCTTATTTCACCATTCTCTAATTCTTCATGTTTTAATCCATCACATAAAACACTTAAAAATAATCTATCTAAACCAACACTTGGTTCAATAACATATGGTAAATATTTTTCATTTGTTTCAGGATCTAGATATCTTAAATCTTGTTTAGAATGTTCCATATGAACTCCTAAATCATAATCTGTTCTATCTGCAATTCCCCAAAGTTCTCCCCAACCCATAGGATATTTATATTCTATATCAGTTGTTGCTTTGCTATAAAATGATAACTCTTCTTTTTTATGATCTCTAAATCTTAAATTATCTTTATCAATTCCTAAGCTTTTTAAAAAATCCATACAATAATTTTTATAGTATCCAAACCATTCTAAATCTGTATTTGGTTTACAGAAGAATTCTAATTCCATTTGTTCAAATTCTCTTGTTCTAAATATAAAGTTACCAGGAGTGATTTCATTTCTAAAACTTTTACCAGTTTGACCAATACCGAATGGTACTTTAACTCTCATACTTCTTTGTACATTTAAGAAGTTTGTAAATATACCTTGAGCTGTCTCCCCTCTTAAATAACATATACTTTTAGAATCATCAGTTACTCCAATATGTGTTTCAAAAAGCAAATTAAATTTTCTAATATCAGTAAACTCTTTAGAACCACATTTTGGACAACATATTTCGTTATCTCTTATAAAATCTTCTAATTTTTTATTATCCCAACCGTCTCCAGTTTCTTTGCCTTCAGTAAAATCTTCTACAAGTTTATCTGCTCTATATCTACTTTTACATTTTTTGCAATCTAAAAGTGGATCTGCAAATGAAGCAACATGTCCTGATGCTACCCAAACTTCAGGATTCATAAGAATTGCTGCATCAAGTCCATAATTATAAGGATTTTCTTGAATGAATTTTTTCCACCAAGCACGTCTTATATTTTCTTTTAATTCTTTACCAATAGGACCGTAATCCCAAGTATTAGAAAGTCCACCATATATTTCACTTCCTTGAAATATAAATCCATATTGTTTTGCATAATTTACTACATCTTCCATTTTCATATATTACATCTCCTTCAAATCTTCATCTAATATTTTTTCTATCTCACTTACTTTTTTTACTATAATAAATTGTTCAAATAAATCAATAGATATAAATCCAGTATCAATATTTTCTTTCATCCACTTAATTATTTTATCATAAAATCCATTATAGTTAACTAAAATTATCTTTTTATTACCTAAACTTGCTCTATATTCTTCTAAAGCACATGTAAATTCAGCAAGTGTCCCTATTCCACCAGGTAATATTACGGTATAATCACTACCAAAATATAACTTTTTAAATCTTAATAAAGTATCTTTTACTCTAATACATTTTGCTTTTGGAATTTTTTTAAAATCTCTTTCATATTTAGGAACTGTACAAGCGTATACTTTTCTATTATGTTTTATAAATGCTTTATAGCAAGCTCCCATCATAGATTCATTTGCAGCTCCAAATAATAAATCAAAATTTCTACTTGCAAAAACCTCTGATACATCTTTAGCAAGAGTTAAATATTCTTCTAATTTTGTGCTATATGCACTAGCTATAAAAACTTTCAAATTAATCACCTCTTAATTATACTCTTTTTATATATAAAAAAGACTAAAGATATAGGGGCGAATATAATCGCTGTTCCACCCTACTTTGGTCTCTTTACTTCATAGCTCTAGATATTCCACATCTGTCATCACTTACAAAATAATTTTAATATATTTTTTTACATTTATCAAGTATTTATGTTATATTATTTATGGTGATTTACGTGAAATTAATAAATACTTGTAATTTAGAAATTAAAAAAAGTAAATTTATATCTTATTTATATGAAATAGATGATGTTAATGAAGTAAATATAATAATTGATAATTTAAAAAAAGAACACAAGAAAGCAAAGCATTTTCCATATGCTTATAAATATAATAATATTGCTAAAAAAACTGATGATAAAGAACCTAGTGGTACTTGTGGTACACCAATATTAAATGTTCTTGAAAGAAATAATTTAAATAATCATTTAATAATTATTGTTAGATATTTTGGTGGAGTTAAATTAGGTGCAGGTCTACTACTTAGAAGTTATAGTAAAGTTGCAAATATGCTAATTAATAAGTAATAAAATAATAATTAATTCATAACATTTATTAGGTGAATGATATGAATTTTTTTTATAAATATATAAAATCATTAATAGTTTTCTTATCTTCTATAGTAATAATACCAATTTTCTTAACTATATTTAATTTATTTAAATTAGAAACTAATAGAATTATTGTAATTATCGTTGGAGCAATACTAATGTTTATTATAGGACTTATATTAGGTAAGAAAACAGAGAAAAACGGTTATTTAAATGGATTATTATTGTCAATTATATCTATTCTAATATTATTGATAATAAGCTTAATTTTTAGATATAAATTAAATATAAATACTCTTATATATTATGTTATTCTAGTTATTAGTACTGTATTTGGTTCTATGATGGGAATAAATAAGAAAATTAATAAAAGTACTACAAAATTATAGTACTTTATTTTTATAATACTAACCAAATATTAAAAATAATTTTTTACTCATAAAATTTAAGAGTTTTTTTCTTTTGTAATACTATTTTATTATTCACTTCATTTATTGAAAGTTCTGTTTTTTTATTTAAAGGGCAACCTATATCAAATACATCAAAATTAAAATTATAATGTTTTTCTAAATTATCATCAATTATCTTTCTATATTCTTCAGGAATAATTTCTTTAGGTATCCTAGTTTTTAAATATTTGTCTATTAAGAATATTCCAGGTTTAACACCAGGACATACTGCTATAGTATCCTTATTAGAATTATAGTGTATGTAAGAACTATCAATATTCAAATCTTCAAAGTTTCCTATCAAATCGATACCTCGCAAAGTTATTGATAATGACTGAAATTTGGATATCGGTTCAAATATACATTTTGTTTGCATTAATAATGAGTTATTTATTTCATCTGCGATTTCTGAAACTTCTTTTTTATTAATAACCTCAATATTATATTTGTTATTTTTTGGTAGTGTATTATTAACAAATTTAAAATTATACATATCATTTTCTTTTTTTAATAAATAGAGTGGCGATGTATAATGACATGGTGCACTTAAAAACCTATAACCAATATAATTTAAAATTTTTTCTAATTTGTTTTGTTCTTTTAGTATAAACATAAATATTTCGTTAGAATGACTGTATGGTGAAGTTTTACAAAATATATACTTACACATTTTATCATCTGAAATTTTTATATATTTATCTAATTCATTTAACAATTTTTGATTTTTTAAGTATTCATCTCTTAAACCAATAATAATTTCACTAAATAGATAAGTATTTTTATTCATATACTTTCCTCCTAAAATATAATTATATTCCTACACTTTTATAGTATCATAATTTAAATTAAATACTCCAAAGATTTTATTAATGTTATTATTTTATATCATCTAACTTTACACTAACTAATTTAGATATACCACTTTCTTGCATTGTTATACCATAAAGTGTATTAGCGTACTCCATAGTACGTTTTTTATGCGTAATTATTATAAATTCTGTCTTATTTTCATATTCTTTTATATAGTTACCAAACATATCAACGTTTGCTTCGTCTAGTGCTGCCTCTACTTCATCTAATATACAAAATGGTACATATCTAATATTAAGTATTGCAAATAATAATGCTATTGCTGTCAAAGTTTTTTCTCCACCAGAAAGTAAATTAATACTTTTAAGAGTTTTCCCTGGAGGACATGCAGTAATATCTACTCCAGTATTTAATATATCATTTGGTTCTGTTAAATGTAATTCACCTAGCCCACCTTTAAATAATTTTTTAAATACTTTATTAAATTCTATATTAACTTTGTTAAATGTTTCAGTAAACTTTTCTTTCATAGTTTCATCTAATTCATTAATTACTTCCATTAGATTATTTATTGATTCTACTAAATCTAATTTTTGATTTGTTAAAAATTCAAATCTTTCGTTAATTCTATCAAATTCTTCTATACTTCCTAAATTTATATTAGGTAAAAGAGATAATTCTCTTTTTATAGTATTTAATTTACTACTACTAGATTTACTATCTACATTTAAATCATAATTTTCTAATATATAATCATAAGTTATTTTATATTCTTCATTTAACTTAATTAAGTTATTATCCATTTTTATTTCATATCTACTTAATTCTATTTCTTTATCTTTTAAACTATTAATTAATTTATTATAATTACTATTTATCTTTTTATTATTTATTTCTAATTCAGATATGCTAGCAAGTATATCATTTTTATCAATTTTTAATTTATTAATATCACTTTCTAATATTTCTTTATCACTATTTAATTTATAATATCTATTTAATAATTCATCTAGTGTATTATCTATACTATTATTTAATATATTTTCATTACCATTAATTTCATTATTAATATTAGTTTGTTCTTTCAATAAATTATCTTTATCTTTATTTTTAATATCTATCTTATTTATTACATTATTATAATTATCTAAATATATTATTTTATTATTAGATAATTCGTTTATAGATATATTTAGTTTATCAAGTTTATCATTTAAGATAGCAATATCTCTTTCTAAAACTTTTAATTCATTTTTATTAGTTTCTAATTCATACTTATCTAATAATACATTATTAGTTTGTTTAATACTACCACCAGTTAAACTTCCTCCGGTATGTAATATATCTCCTTCTAATGTTACTATTCTATAAGAATATTTAATTTTTTTACCAATTAAATTCATAGTATCAATATTATCTACTACTATAATATTACCTAATAAATTTTTAATTATATTATTATATTTATTATCATATTCTAATAAATTATCTAACGTATTAATATAACCTTTTATATCTTTTATTTCATCCAATATATCGTTAGCAACAAATTTAGGTTTTATTATATTTAATGGATAAAATGTACATCTACCTAACTTATTATCTTTTAAATATTCTATAGCACGTTTTGCACATGTTTCATCATCTACTATAACTACATTAGCATTATAGCCTAATGCTATATTAATAGCATCTTTGTATTTTATATCAGATGAAATTATATTACCAACTATATTATGTATACCTTTTAAACTTCTACTATTTAATATATTTTTTACACTAGATGGTATAGTTAATGAATTTAAAATATTATTTTCTAATATATTTATTTTATTTTTAGTTTTTAATATATTAATATTTTTATTATTTAGTTTATTTTGTAGTTCTTCTTTTTCTTGTTCTTTTATTTTTAAATTATTTTTAATATCATTTAACTTATCTGATATATTATTTTTGTCTATATCAAGTTCACTTAATTCGTGTTCTATAACATTTATATTTTTTTCTATATCTAATTTTTTTTCTGTTAATACTAATATATTATCTTGTAAACGAATATCATCTACTTCAAATTTTTTACGTTCTATAGTAACTTGTCTATCTCTTTCTACTTCACTTATTTCTTTATTTAACTTTATTAATTTTTCTTGTAATTCATTTATTTTATTATCTATATTTATGTTATCTAATTTTAATTTTTCTACTTTAGATGAATCACTTAATGTAGTACTATCTATACTATTTATTTCTTCGTTTAATTTATTTATATCATTTTTTAATGTTTTTATTAATTCTTCACTATTTTTTAAATCAATTCCAGTTAATATTATATCTAGTTCATCATGTTCATTTTTTAATCTTTTATATTTAATTGCATTATCTTTTTCTATTTTTAATGGTTCTAATTGAGTTTCTAATTCTCTTATAACTAAATTAACTTTTTCTATATTTTCATTTGCTTTATCTATTTTTCTTAATGTTTCTTCTTTATGTTTTTTATATTTTAATACGCCAGCTGCTTCTTCTATAATGGCTCTTCTATCACTTACTTTACCACTTAATATTTCGCTTATCTTACCTTGAGATATAATACTGAATGAATTAGTACTACTTCCACTATCTATAAATAATTCAGTGATATCTTTTAATCTTACTTTTGTATTATTTATGAAGTATTCGTTTTCTCCAGTACTGTATACAACTCTTTTTATTTCTAATATATCAAAATCGCTTTTTAAATAGTGGTCTGTGTTATCAAATGTTAAACTTACCCATGCACGAGTCATAGGACGTCTAGATTTACTACCACTAAATATTACATCAGTCATGTGCTCTTGACCACGTAAGTTTTTTATTGATTGTTCACCTAATACCCATTTTACTGCATCTACTATATTTGATTTACCACTACCATTTGGTCCAACTATTCCTGTTATTCCTCCTACTAGATTTATTTCTATTTTATCTGCAAACGATTTAAAACCATGTGCTTTAATACTTAATAACTTCATTTATTTTGCCACCTTTTTTATTGCGTCTCTAGCAGCGTTTTGTTCTGCTTGTTTTTTATTTTTACCTATCCCAGTTCCAAAGACAATATTATCTACTAATACATTAACTGTAAATGTTTTATCATGACTAGGTCCTTTTTCACTAACTAAAACATATTCTAAAGATTTTTTTTCTGTTTGTACCATTTCTTGTAAGTGAGATTTATAATCACTTAAAAATACTCTTTCTTCTTCAACGTATGGAATTACAATCTTATATATATAATCTTTTGCTACATCATAACCTTTATCTAAATATATAACTGCAAGAACTGCTTCAAATATATCAGCAATGATTGTTTCATTTTCAGTATGTATTCCATGACCTACTTTGATATATGGTATTAAATTAATATGTTTTGCATATTCATATAATGCAGATTCACATACATAACTAGCTCTTATTTTACTCATATCGCCTTCATTATATTTAGTATTTAAATAAAAATATTCACTCATAATTAGTTCTAGTACTGCATCTCCTAAGTATTCTAATCTTTCATAACTTTCACAATTATTTTCATTTGCATAACTAGTGTGAGTTAAAGCCGTATATAATAATTCTTTATTTTTTATATCTATTCCAAGTTCTCTTAAAAATTTCATATTGTCTTCACCATATAAATAGTATCAAATTTATTAAGAAAAATCTACATTTTTTGCCTATTAATGGTATATAATGCGATAAAAAATTAAAAAAGTACTATTAATTCAGTACTTTATCATTTATAAGTTTTATTTTACTGTGTATGGATTTTCTATAGTTCCATTTCCTTTTGAAATTTGTACATCTGATTTAAGTTGAATTGCAGGTCGAAAAGCATCAAATCCCCCGCCACTAACTGATCCTACAATACTTCCAGAACCGATATCAATTTTACCGCTAATATCCACTGAAATAACATAATCTCTATCACTTAAACCTGTAAAACCGCCTTGATTTCTAAAACCGGATGGAGATAAAGTAAGAAAGTATTTCTTAATATTGTTGTACAAATAATAATTATTATTTGGAGAATCAAAATTTCCTCCAGCATATACTATTTCATCTGCTGTTAATGTACCAACATACATAGGAGTGATATTATCTCCAAATTGCATCATACTATTTCCATTACATTTTAAAGTTGGCTCTTTGCTTGTTTTTCCTACAAGGCGAACATATGAATCGTAGTAAAAACTTTCGCCTTTAACTTTTTTGTCAGATATTTCCTGTGCCGTTAACGGTGTAGAATTATCGTTACTTTTCGCATATGCAACATCATCTAAGCACCAATCCCCTGATTTTAAGTAATCACTTATTGTTTTATTTTTATAACTTTTTGCTATTTTTGTATTTAATGTTGTTTGAAAACTTTTAAATGCCGTTGCCATTGATTTGTCACTATTTGTTCCACCATTCAAATAGTTCATTAAATATTTTGTGTTTGAATTTTTTGTGCCATCTGACGCCGTTAAAGTATTTTCGGCATATTCAGTATATCCAAAATTACCATTCGTAGTTTTAACGTTCCAATCTCCATCCATTGTATTTGCACATGTTTCATCCTGATCTTCAAGTATTAATTTAACACTTCCATCACCTTGTATTCTAACAATTTTCCAACACATTTCTGCAAAATTAATATAATTGTTAATAATTGGTCCTCTATAAATATAAGAATTTCCTGAATCGTCATTTGTAACAAAAACGCCATCATTAGTTAAATCTTGCACTTCTTCATTCCAAGAATCCCCAGTAGCTATAGTTTCTATATTTATACTACTTTTTATTTTTTTGCTAATATATTTTGTTGTCGTAGTTTTCTCTGTACCTTCTTTATAACAAGTACCAGGACAACCGGCTGCTACATTTTTTAAACATGTTTCTAGATCTGAACCACACGTACCACTTTCAAATTCTCCTGTAACTTTTGTGTATTGAATATTAGCACCATTATTTATTATGTTATAAGCTAAAGTGCCTTCTTCATATGGAAAATATTCGTTGTTACTATTTTTTCCAAATATTTGTATTTTCGCGCTTAACTCTTTATTCATATCTATACTTTGATCTGTTCCAGTATCTTTATACGTAAAAGTAAATGTATATGTATGTGT
>CAKOID010000014.1 GCA_934086355.1 uncultured Bacilli bacterium | reverse complement strand
CTCGAAAATTTGTTCGGGGGGGGGGGTTATAAAGAAGTAAGAATATATAGTCTTTTTTGTGTATTAAAAAATGACAAGTTATTTGTTTTAAATATGATTTAGTATAAGTACTATAGGCACGTTCATATTAGATTAAATATTTATTATAATAATATTGTCAAAATAAAAAAGGAGTGTGGTTTATGATGAATCGTAAGCAAAAAATAATAGTTAGTATAACAGGAATAATTTTAGTAAGTTTAATCTTAATAGGATTAACATATGCTTACTTCCTAACTAAAATAACTGGAAATACTAATCAGAAATCTATAAGTGTGAGTACTGCTAATCTAATATTAGAATATGCAGATATTAATGATGAATTAATATCTGATAGTGCAGTGGAACCAGGAAAAAACTGGACAAAAACGTTTGTTGCAACTAACAAAGGTAATAAAGCTGTTACATATGGAGTAGCATTAGAAAACATTGTAAATACATTAGAAAGAAAAGATGATTTAGTATATACATTAGATTGTAAACAATATTCAAAAACAGGATTTAGTATAGATAAAACAAATAAAACAGTAACAGGAACTATTTCCGGAACATGTAATGGAGTAAGTGATGAAGCAACATTTCCATCAATAGGAACAATAATTGCACAAAATGAAATAGCAGATGATAAAGCACAAGTATATACATTATTAGTAACATATAAAGAAATGAATGAAGATCAAAGTGTAGATATGAATAAAACATTTAGTGCAAAAGCAAATATAGTGGATCCTAATGTCTTTAAACCATATGGAGAAGGTACTTTAGCAACTGCTATAATTGATAGTGCAAAGAATAAAACAAATGGAACAGAGCTTTTAGAAACGCCCAAAACTTTACCAGCGGAAGCAACAAGTTCATTTATATATTTAAAAGGTGAAGATCCTACATCATTCACTTCATCAATAAGTAATGCAACAAATTATTATATTTCATATGCAGATGATTATACAGTTGATGAAACAACTGCTAGATTTACTTTAGTAAATCCAACAATTGCAACTAGTAAATATACAACATCAATGGCAAGCAGTTTAGTAGGAAAGTATGCAGTATGGAGTACAAGTACACCAACAATATCAAACACACAAAATCAACGTAGTATATCTAAAATATCAACTGATGTTTCTGATATAACATCAACAATAAAATATGCATCAATAGCTTCAAATACAATTACAACTGCAAAGTCTACAGAAAAAGAATTAAGTGCAACTATAGACGATTATGGAACAAGTTATTACTATAGAGGTGGAGTGGAAGATAATTATGTTAATTTTGCAGGAATGTGTTGGAGAATTGTACGTATAGAGGGAGATGGTTCTACAAAATTAATATTAGAAGACCAAGATAGTACTTGTGCTACAAGTAACGGTAATTGGAATATTCCAACTACAACTGGTGGAACAATAAATACTGGTAATTTTGGTTATACAGTGTATGCGGCAAAAACATTAACAGCTTCTGATGGAACAAAAAATTCAAGTGAAAAAGATTTAATGAATTATTTAAATGGTAGAAAAAATAATGATAAAGCAATGGCAACTGCATTTAAGAATTTTCAAACTGGACCTCTAGCAAGTTATTTAGATAAATTAAAAGCAGGAGACTGGTGTTTAAACGATAAAGCATATGCAAGTGAAACGGATAATACTACTCCATTAACTAGTCAAGAAATACTAGATAAACAAGTTAATGGTACAGACTTCTATTATGATTCAAATGTTCGTTTACATGGTAAAACATCAAAAGAGCCAACATTAAAATGTAATGGAACAAATATGAATAAATTTTCAGATAATACCGATATGTATGTAGGAACATTAACAGCAGATGAAATAGTATATGCAGGTGGTAAAGTATATACTAGTAATCCAGGTTATTATTTAATAAATGATTATCAAAAATCAAATAAATTATTATTTTGGTCCTTTTCGCCTTACTACTTTGGCCGCAGCTATGATTCCGCACTTTGTGTGTATAACACTGGCGTAATCAGTGACGGTCGCGTGGACGGCAGCTATTCATTCCGTCCTGCGATTCAATTAAAATCTAGTGTACTAATTTCTGGCGGAGATGGAACAAAGGCAAACGCTTACACAATAGCTGATTGACGGACGCTTTTGATTTACGCTAGGTATACCTTAGGTTTGTAGGTAATAAATCTCGTTATTTTGTATATAGATTTACAATTATAAATTGTAAAATAGAAAGTCATAAATATTTTAAAAATTGATTAAAATAATATTGCATTGATAAAAAATTTGTTATAAAATGTATTTAGGATAGCAAAAGGGTATCCTAAATGATTTACGATTCATGAAAAAGATTGAAATAAGACTGTATAACTTCTCTCCCGACCTCGAAAATTTGTTCGGGGGGGGGGGTTATAAAGAAGTGAAATATATAGTCTTTTTTGTGTATTAAAAAATGACAAATTATTTGATTTAAATATGATTTAACATAAGTACTATAAGCACGTTCAAATTAAATTAAATATTTATTATAATAATATTGTCAAAATAGAGAAGGAGAGTGATTACGATGAATCGTAAACAAAAAATAATAGTTAGTATAACAGGAATATTTTTAGTACTAATGATTTTAGTAGGATTAACTTACGCATATTTTTTAACTAAGATAACTGGTAATACTAATTCAAAATCAATAAGTGTAACAACAGCAAACCTTGTATTAAAGTATGGGGAAGAAACACAAGACATAATAACAAAAGAAGCATTAATGCCAGGAGAAATAGCAGCAGTAAAAGTATTTAGTGCAACTAATGAAGGAAATAGTGAAGTAACATATGGAGCATCATTAGAAAATATTGCTTATACTAATCTAGAAGATAATACATCAATTGATAGTTTAGATAGACAAGAAGACTTAGTATATACATTAGAATGTAAACAATATTTAAAAACAGGATTTTCACTTGAAGTAGATGAAAATGGTAAAGCTAAAATAACTGGTACTGAAGATGGAACATGTAATGGTAAGAAAGAAACCATTTTTCCAACAAAAACAAACTTTTCATTAATGACAACAAATACAATAGATACAAATCATACACAAGTATATACTTTAACAATTATATATAAAAATGTAGAAGTAGATCAAAGTGATGATATGAATAAAACATTTAGTGCAAAAGTAAATATTGTTGATTTGAATGCAAAAACTGTAAATAATCCATATAAAAATGAAACTGATACGTTAGCAAAAACAGTTTTGGATAATGCTATGTTAAATTTGAATGGTACAATTTATAGAGATGAACCATTGACAAATCCTGTTAATGATTCTACATGGAATTATTTTACTAATCCGTCTAAAGTAACTATAGAAACTGATAAAGGTGGAAGTTATTATTACAATAGTGTTAGGTCTGAATATCAAAATCAATATATAACTTATGGTACGGGATATTCTATTGACAAAACTACAGGATATTTTACATTGACGGGGGTTAATACTTGTAAATTTAGTGATGATTCTTGTCAAAAAAATTTAGTTGATAAATATATATATATAGCTCAAGATATAGCTCAAGCTGGCGGTAGCGGTATTGATGATCAAATTTTTAACAGTACTGAAGAAGCTAGAACAAATATTTCATATATTCATGGTTACAAGATTAAAGCTGTTAGTCAAGCTGGTTTTGATTTTGTGGTATTGCATTCAATTGGGTACGATGCTGAAAAAAGCACATTGACTAAAACGTTAGATGATCATGGTACAACATATTATTTTAGGGGAATTGATGTTCCTAACAATTATCTTAATTTTGCAGGAATGTGTTGGAGAATAGTTAGAATTGAAGGAGACGGTAGTGTTAAATTAATACTTGAAGATCAAAATACAACGTGTGAGTCAACAGAATTTACAGGTAATTGGAATATTGGTAGTGAATCACATAATAAAGAAAACTTCGGTGCGGTTAAGGTATATGAAACTTTCCAATCAAATAAGTTAAATGATAAATTGAATTATTTAAAAAGTGGTGATTGGTGTTTACAAAATAAAAAATATGAAAAAGGTACAACTGATATAACTAACAAATGTGGTGATACTGGAACAATAATGACTAGTTATAGTGATAATACTCCTATGTATGTGGCAACTTTGACTGCTGATGAGGCTATATATGCTGGTACACCTTTATCTGGGATTTGGAGTGAAAATCGTTACAGTAAACCATATAGTTATTTATTAAACTCTTATTCTAATCAGCAAGGTGCTTCTTATTGGTGGTATACCTTATCTTTTGGTGATAATTGGTATTATGCATTATCTTTTGGCCCTATTTCTACTTATTATGGCGGTAGTAATAGACCTGCAATTCAATTAAAATCAGGAACAAAAGTAAATGGAATTGGTACAAAAGAAAATCCTTACGTAGTTCAGTAAAAAAAATAAATTTAAAAAGTGTTAGAAATAATACTTTTTTTAATGAAATAAATTTTTATCTTTGATATAATAATTAATGTTAGTAAGTAGGGTGGTAGTAATGGATAATAAACTTGAAAGATTTTTTAATAAAATATGTTTTAATGATATAGATGACTTTAAAGATTCTAAAGTTATTAAAGTTGTTGTAAATAAATTAGAAGAAACTTGGTGTGTTTATATAGAAAATAATAGTTTTATAAATCCATTAAATGCTACTAATTTAATTAATCTTTGTAGTAAAGGAATAGATGGTGTTAGTAAAATAAATATAGTATTTAATAATAATAATATAAAAGATGAAAATATAATAGAATACTTTAAATATTTATTAAATAACTTAGTTAAAGATAGACCTTCTATTAGTAGTATATTAAATAATAATATTAGTATTAAAGATAATATTATTAATATTGAAGTTAGTAGTAATGTTGATGAAGATTTAATTAAAAGAGAAAGTAAAAATATTATAAATAAATTAGATAGTTTTGGATATAAAAATATAAATATAGAGAGTATATTAAATTTAAAATTAAAAGAAGAAGTAAAGAAAGATATTAATGAATCTAGAAAAGAAATAATAGTTGAAAAGCATGATAATCCTATAATAATGGGAGAAGAAATAAAAACTAAAGTAACTACTATTGATAGTATTATGGGTGAAGATAATAATACTTGTGTTGAAGCATATGTATTTGGTAGTGAAATATTTGAATCTAGTAAAAGTAATTTTAAAATATTAACACTTAAGATAAGTGATAAGACCGATAGTATACTTGCTAAAATATTTTCTAAAGATGAAGATGAATTTAAAAATATTTGTAAAAAAGTTAAAGAAGGTAAATGGTATAGATTTAGAGGATATGTTAAGAATGATCAATATGCTCATGATATGGTACTTAATTTAAGAGATATAACAAGTATAGAAAGTAAAGACATTAGTGTTGTTGATGATAGTGAAGAAAAAAGAATTGAACTTCATGCACATACTATGATGAGCCAAATGGATGGTTGCGTTGATGCAAAGAAACTTTTAAAAACTGTAACATCATGGGGACATAAGGCAATTGGTATAACAGACCACAATGGATGCCAATCATTTCCAGATGTATATCATTTTGTTACTGACTACAATAAAGGAAAAGAAGATAAAGATAAATTTAAAGCAATATATGGATGTGAATTAACACTTGTTGATGATACTATAAGAATAGTTACTAGAGAACGTGATTTTGATTTATTAAATACAACATATTGTGTATTCGATTTAGAAACAACAGGGTTTAATGCCGGTGGTAATGATCAAATAATTGAAATAGGTGCAGTACTTATAAATAATGGAGAAATAATAGATAGATTTGATGAACTTATTGATCCAAAAAGACCATTACCATATAAAATAACAGAGCTTACAAATATTACTGATGATATGTTAAGAGGTAAAGATGATGAAGAAACCGTTGTAAAAAGATTTATAGAATGGTTTAAAGATTATCCTATGGTTGCACATAATGCTAAATTTGATACATCTTTCTTAGAAATGGCTTATAAAAAATATAATTTGGGTACATTTGATAATACAGTAATAGATACATTAGAATTATCTCGTGCATTAGATTCAGAATATTCTAAACATGGTTTATCTGCATTGGTAAAAAGATATGATGTGCCTTGGGCAGAGGACGCACACCACAGAGCAGATTATGATGCTGAAGGAACTGCATTGGTACTTTATAAAATGTTAAAGAAATTAGCTAGTAAAAAGTATGAAAATGTTAATGAATTAAATAACTTAGTTGATAAAAAAGAAATACATAAATATGGACGTACTTATCATGTTAACTTATTAGTTAAAAATAAAACTGGATTAAAAAATTTATTTAAGATTATTAGTTATGCTAACACTATATATTTATATAAAACACCAAGAATATTAAGAAGTAAATTAGAAGAATTAAGAGAAGGTATATTAGTTGGTAGTGGATGTTATGAATCTGAAGTATTTATTGAAGCTAGAAGTAAGAGTGAAGATGAACTTAGAACTATAATAGATTTTTATGATTATGTTGAAGTACAGCCTAAAGATTGCTATACTCATTTAATAGATCAAAATGATTTTCAAAACGAGTATGAACTTGAAAGTACAATTAAAAAGATTATTGAATGTACTAAAGATCAAGGAAAAATTATGGTTGCTACAGGAGATGTACATTACTTAAATAAAGAAGATAAGATTTATAGAGAGATTATTATTAATCAAAAAGTTCCTGGAGGTGGAAGACATCCATTAAATAGAAGTAATATAACTCATATTCCTGAAAATCATTTAAGAACAACAAGTGAGATGTTAAAAGATTTTTCGTATCTTGGCGAAGAATTGGCACATGAATTAGTTATAGATAATCCTAAAAAGATTGCTGATATGGTAGATATTATTGAAGTAATAATAGAAACTGGTGGAATACCATTCTCACCTAAGATGGGAGATTCACGTACTGAAGTATACAATCTAGTATTTGATAAGGCACATAGTATGTATGGTGATCCACTTCCAACAAATATTGAAAAACGTATAGCACAAGAGTTGTATGGAGATGGTATTTTAAAGTTAGTTAGTGATAATACTAAAGAAATGTATCCTGATTTAAATGATGAAGAATTTGAAATAAAATTTATGGAGAATTTAAGTTCTATAGTTAAAGACGGTTATGATAAAGTTTATGAATTGACTAAAGAAAATATAAAGAAGAATAGTGACGAAGAATTAAGTGAGGAAAAATTAGATAAAGAAACTAAAAAGAGTTTAGGTGGAATAATTGGTGGAGGGTTTGACGTTATATATTTAATTGCACAAAAACTTGTTAAACACTCTAACGATGATGGGTATTTAGTTGGTTCACGTGGTAGTGTAGGTTCTTCCTTTGTTGCTACGATGATGGGTATAACTGAAGTTAATCCACTTCCAGCACATTATGTTTGTAGTAAATGTAAAAAAAGTGTATTTGAATTTGATGACGGTAGAGCATTAGGTAGTGAATATTCTAGTGGGTTTGACTTACCAGATAAAATGTGTCCTAATTGTAATATACCATTTGAAAAAGCTGGACAAGATATGCCGTTTGCAACATTCTTAGGTTTTAATGCAGATAAAGTTCCAGATATAGATTTAAACTTTTCTGGAGATAATCAAGCTAGTGCACATGAATATACTAAAGTATTATTCGGTGTAGATAATGTTTATCGTGCTGGTACAATTGGTACAGTTGCTGAAAAGACAGCATATGGTTTTGTTAAAGGCTATTGTGAAGAAAAGGGTATTAATTTAAGAAGTGTAGAGATAGAAAGACTTGCTATAGGATGTACTGGTATTAAAAGAACTACTGGACAACATCCAGGAGGAATAGTTGTTATACCTGGATATATGGATGTTTTTGATTTTACTCCTTTCCAATTTCCGGCTGATGATCCAACTAGTGCATGGAGAACAACACATTTTGATTATCATGCAATCGACCAAGACGTTTTAAAACTTGATATACTTGGACACGATGATCCAACAGTTTTACGTATGCTTCAAGATTTATCTGGAATGGATGTAACAAAAGTTCCACTAGATGATAAAGCAACTATGGATATATTTAAATCACCAGAACCTTTAGGGGTAACTAAAGAACAAATTATGTGTGAAACTGGTACATTAGGAGTTCCGGAATTTGGTACAAAATTTGTTATAGGAATGCTTGTAGATACAAAACCGGGAACATTCTCAGAACTAATTAAAATATCAGGTTTATCACATGGTACTGATGTTTGGCTTGGTAATGCACAAGATTTAATACGTAATAATGTAGTAGATTTTAAAGATGTTATTGGGTGTCGTGATGATATAATGGTATACTTGATGTATCACGGTTTAGAACCTAAAAAAGCATTTAAAATAATGGAATTTGTACGTAAAGGAAAAGCAAGCAAAGATCCTGAAACATGGAAAATTTGGGAAAAAGAAATGAAAGATGCCAAAATAGAAGATTGGTTTATAGATTCATGTAGAAAAATAAAATACATGTTCCCAAAAGCTCATGCTGCTGCATATGTTATTAGTGCATTTAGAATTGCATACTTTAAAGTACATTATCCTATATGGTATTATGCTGCATATTTCTCAATACGTTGTGATGACTTTGATGTAGAATCAATGATAAAAGGTGAGAGTGCAATACGTGCTAAAATAGAAGAATTACAAAATAAAGGATTTGAAATGACAAATAAAGAGTCTAATACACTTGATGTATTATACTTAGCACTTGAAATGACATGCCGTGGATTAAGTTTTAAAAACATAAATCTAGAAAAAAGTGATGCAAAATACTTTACAATTGATGAAGATGGTAAAAGCTTAATACTTCCTTGGCGTAGTTTAGATGGACTAGGAGTACAAGTATGTAACCAAATTGTCGAAGAAAGAAAGAAAGGTAGATTCATAAGTATAGAAGATTTACAAAATAGAGGAAAAGTAAATCAAACAGCAATAGAAAGATTAAGAACACTTGGAGTACTTAAAGATTTACCAGAATCTAGTCAATTAAGTTTATTCTAACAAAATGTAACAATATTTTTAAACTATATGTATTATTATATATATGGTGATAATTATGAAAAAGATATTTAAGAGTAGAAAATATAAACGTATTTTATATAGAAAAATAATATTTATACTTTTAATATCTTTTTCGTTTACATTTTTATTAAGTAAATTAAGTATATTTAAAAATAATAATTTTATTAATTTACTAAAGAAAACTAGTGTTAATGAATTAGATTTTAAAAATATAAGTATTAAGGGTGAATATTTAATAAATGTTGGATTAACTAATTTTGATAAAATAAAATTTGATAAAGTTATGTTTAAAGAAGTAGATAAGGATGAAGAAGAATTAAAACCTAGAATATATGTTTATAATACTCATCAAACAGAAGAATATAGAACAATAGAGAATTATAATTTAACTCCTACAGTACATACTGCATCTTATATTCTAAAAGATTTATTAAAACAATATAATATTGGAGTAATAGTTGAAAATAGTGATTTAAAAACTGATATGAACAAACTAGGTGTTAATTATAATAATGCATATCAAGTTAGTAAATATTGGTTAAATAATTTAGGAATGAATGATTTAGATTTATATATAGATTTACATAGAGATAGTGTTAATTATAATTTAAGCAATATAACAGTAGATGGAGTAGATTATGCAAAGATAATGTTTGTAATGGGTAATAATTATGATTATTATGATAATTTAGCAGTTGCAGAAAAATTGGTTAATGAAGTAGAAAAAATAAATAAAACAATGTCTAGAGGAATATTTACTAGAAAAAATAGTGTATATAATCAAGATTTTAATAAGCATTGCGTATTAATAGAGATTGGTGGACCTGATAGTACGTATGAAAGTGTTTCTAATACATTAAGTGTTTTAGCTCTTGCGATAAAAAATTATTTGGGTGAATGATATGGAAGAAAAGAAAAAGAAAAATATATTTTTAAGAGTATTATTAATATTGTTTATAATATATATTTCTTTATATGTTATGGATAGTTTAGGATATTATAATATTGCTAGTAAAAATAAAATTATAACGGATAAAAAAATGGAAGAATTTGAACGTGATATTAAAAATGGTAAAGAAATAGATATTAAAGAGTATGTAAGAGATGAAACTGATTATAAAAATCAATATAGCAATTTGGGTTATCATATTTCTATGGGAATAGATACAGTACTTAATAAAGGTTTTAAAAATATTGGTAAAATATTAGAAAAATTATTTAAGTAGAATAAATGTATGTTATACTGTTAATAGAGGTAAAGATATGAAGAAAGATAGAAGAATAAAAAATATAAGTGGTTTAAATCAAATAATGATAGATATTAAACATGATAGATGTGATAGTGATGTTTATATAAATAGCGATGTAGATGTTACTAACTTAGTTAATTATATGAAAAATTTGAAAATTGATAATAAAAATATTACATACTTTCATGCGTTTATTACTGCTTTAGCGAAAACTATATATAATAGACCAAAGTTAAATTATTATGTTAGAAATAGACATTTATATGAACATAAAGATATAGTAATTTCTTTTGTAGCTAAAATATCTTTTGATGATAAAAGTGAAGAGATTATGTTGTTAATTCCTATAGATGAAAAAGATAATATATTTAGTATAAGTAAGAAAATAAAAGATAAAGTAGATTATATTAGACGTAAAAAAGAAGGTAATGTAAGTAAGAAGGGTGCTAATAATGCTATAGATATTTTAGGTAAATTACCTAATATCTTAAGAGTACCAATTGTTGGTGTATTAAAAACATGTGATAAGTTTGGTATACTTCCAAGTACGTTAGTTAAAGATAATTTATATTATAGTTCTATTATTGTATCTAATTTAGGTTCGATAAAGTGTGGAGCAATTTATCATAATATAACTAATTTTGGTGCATGTTCTGGACTTATTACGTTTGGTGAAATAAAATCAAAAGAAATAATAGATGAAAATGGTAATAAGAATATTAGAAGTGTTTGTGAGATTGGTGTAAATTTAGATGAAAGAATTGCAGATGGATATTATTTTGCTAAGTCATTAAAGTTACTAGAATATATATTGGATAATCCAAAATTATTAGAAGAAGAGGTTTGTAATAAAATTGAAGTTTCTGAAACTCATTAGATAGTTAATTTAATTAATATTAAATAATTTAAACAAAACTATGTTTAGTGATTAAACTTTTTTGTATATGTTATTTTTTTTCTTGTTTTTTCTTATATTTTTATACTATTGACAAAGTGTGAAATAATATTATATAATTATTCCTGTTCGATAAAAAAGGAGTTAATGAAAGAATGAAAAAAACAAAGATAATTTGTAGTATAGGACCTGCTACACAAAATTGGGAAAATTTTAAAGGATTAGTTGAAGCAGGAATGAACGTTGCTAGAATTAATTTTTCGCATGCAACTATAGAAGAAAGAAGATTAGATGAAAGTTTAGTTAATAGAGCTAGAGAAGAATTAGGTGCTGATATTGGTATATTATATGATACTAAAGGACCTGATTTAAGAACTTGTAATTTTAAAGATGATAAAATAGAATTAGTTAAAGGAAACATGATAAGAATTGTTGAAGAAGATGTTATTGGTACTAATGAAGTAATTTCTTTAAATTATAAAGGTGTATTAAAAGATTTGAATGTTGGTTCTAAAATATTATTAGATGATGGTTTTTATGAACTTATTGTTCGTAGTATAGAAAATGATGGTGTTACTTGTGAAATCATGAATAGTGGAGTAATTAAGAGCAGACGTGGTGTATGTATGCCTGGTGTTAAACTTGATGTTCCATATATTTCAGAAAAAGATAAAGAAGATATTAAATATGCATGTGATAACGATGGAGATTTCTTAGCAATATCATTTGTTAATAGTAAAGAGGATGTTTTAGCAGTTAAAGAATTATGTAAAGAATTTGGAAAACCTGATATGTTAATAATTTCTAAAATTGAAACACAATATGCAATGGATAACTTAGAAGAAATAGTAGATGCATCAGACTATATAATGGTAGCAAGAGGAGATTTAGGAATAGAAACTGGATTTGAAAATTTGCCTGAATATCAACAAAAAATGATTGATATGTGTCATGCTAAAAGTAAAGGTGTAATTATGGCTACTCAAATGATGTATAGTATGAAAACAAATATTAGACCTACTAACGCAGAAGTTACAGATGTTTCAAATGCAGTATTAGCTGGTTGTGATGCAATAATGACAAGTGATGAAACTACCATAGGTAATTATCCAGTAGAAACAATTAAAACTATGTCTAAAATTTGTGAAAGTGCAGAAAAAATCACAAAATATGATATGGATGAATATATATTAAGAGGAAATAAGATACATAATATAATAGCAAGATGTGCTGTTGATGCTGCTGATTATTTACCTGTTAAAGCAATAGTAGCATCAACGTTAACTGGAAAAACTGCACAAGATATAGCATCACTTAGACCAAATTCATTTATAATTGCAGCAACAACTGATAGAAAAGTTGCAAGAAGCTTATCACTAAAATGGGGTGTTTATACAAGTATAGTTCCAATATATGATGATACAGATGATATAGTAAAAGATGGAGTAGAATCTGCTAAAAACTTACTTCAGTTAAATAAAGATGATATAGTAGTTGTAGTTGGTGGAAGTCCTGCTACAGCACATACTAATTTCATTAAAATAGAAAGAATATAGTGTAAAGTGATAGTCAGTATAATAGTAAAATTATACTGATTTTGTTTTATTAATATAATAATTAGTGTATAATTAAATAAGAGGTGGCAATATGTTAATTTTGGCAAAAACGGTACTTGGTATTATGTTAGGGTTTATTCTATCCTTAATTGCTGGTTTAATAATAATACCAATACTAAGAAAAAAGAATTTAGGACAACAAACATGTAAATTAATAAATGAAAGACACATAAAAAAGGAGGGTACTCCTACTATAGGTGGTTTAATATTTATTATTCCTACTATAATAAGTATAATATTATTATTTTTAAAGGGAAGTTTAAAATTTAATCATAATTTAATAATATTAATGTTTGTTTTTATATCTTATGGATTACTTGGATATGTTGATGATATGTTAAAAATTAAAAGACATAATAATGAAGGAATATCAATTAAAATAAAATTTATTGTACAATTATTAATTGCGATAGTATTCTATTTTATATATAAGTATAATGGTGGGTTAACAGATTTAACTATTAGTTTATTTGGATTTAAATTACAAATGGGTTATTTCTTTGGTATATTTATATTATTCTTATTAGTTGGTACTACAAATGCTGTTAATATAACTGATGGTCTTGATGGTTTATGTGGAGGCTTATCAGTAATGGCATTCTTGTCTTATGGTGTTATTGCTTGGGGTTCTTATTGGATAAGCGGTTATCAAGAAATTGCGATATTCTGTTTTGTTCTTGTTGGTGCGTTGTTAGGATTTTTAGTATTTAATACACATCCTGCTAAAGTGTTCATGGGAGATACTGGTAGTTTAGCTTTAGGTGGTGCACTTGCAACAGTTGCAATAGTTACAAGACATGAAATAAGTTTAGCAATAATAGGTGGTGTATTTGTTGTAGAAACATTATCTAGTTTAATTCAAATTATTGCTATTAGAAAATTTAATAAAAAAATATTTAAGAAAGCTCCACTTCATCATCATTTTGAACAATTAGGTTGGAGTGAGACAGATATAGTAAAATTATTTTGGATAGCAGGTTTTATGTTAGGAATGCTAGGTATAATATACGGAGTATGGTTATAAATCATACTTTTTTTTATATAATTAATTAGGTGATTATCTTGAAAAATGCTGATTATAAATTATTTATAAGTGTAGTTATTTTAGCATTGTTTGGATGCTTTATGATTTATTCATCAAGTAATATATGGGCAGAATTTAAATTTAATAATCCTTATAAATATTTTATTAATCAATTTGTATTTTATATAATTGGTATTATTGGTATGTATATAACGTCTAAGATAGATTATAATTTATATAGGAAAAAATCTAATTTAATTATTTTAGTGTGTTTTATTTTATTAGTATTGGTATTAATTCCAGGAATAGGTGTTGTTAGAAATGGTAGTAGAAGTTGGTTTGGATTAGGTGGATTTGGGTTACAACCTAGTGAAGCAGCTAAGATTGGTTTAGTTATATTTGTAAGTAAATATTTAAGTAATAATTATAATATCATGTATGATATAAAAAAAGGTGTATTTCCTATAATAAGTGTAATTGGAGTATTCTTTCTTCTTATAATGTTAGAACCTGATTTTGGTACTGCTATGGTAATAACAATGTGTTTAGTAGCGATGATATTTGTTTCTAAAGTTAAGTTATCCTTCTTTGTTAAAATTGGAATTTGTGGATTAGTAGGTATAGTAGGATTAATTATAGTTGCGCCATATAGAATGGCTAGAATAATTTCTTTTATTAATCCTTGGACAGACCCGTTAGGAAGTGGATTTCAAATTATACAAAGTTTATATGCAATTGGTCCTGGAGGATTATTTGGTATGGGAATAGGGAAAAGTATTCAAAAACATTTTTATTTACCAGAACCTCAAACTGATTTTATATTTTCTATTATTAGTGAAGAGTTAGGATTTATTGGAGTTTTGTTAGTAAGTTCATTCTTTGTATTTATATTTTATAGATGTATTAAAATAAGTATGAATACAAAAGATTTATTTGGTAAATATTTATCTTTTGGTTTATCTTTTATGATTATATTTCAAACACTTTTAAACTTATCTGTTGTAGTTGGTTTAGTACCCGTTACTGGTGTGACATTACCATTTTTATCTTACGGAGGTTCATCTCTTTTAGTTAGTATGGTTAGTATAGGGATAATATTGAATATTAGTAGGGATAGTAATTAATAAAAAAATTCTGTTTGCAAAATTTTTGTGTAAGATAATTTTTTCTTTTTGTTATTACTATAAATGAGGTAATGTTAAATATATTTGAATATGTGTGAAATATAGAGTTATCTACATAATTTTAATGAAAAATATATAATTTATGTATATAACTTGACTTTTTTTACTGTTTTATAATATAGTTTAAATAGTGATAATATGAATTAATAATTTTTTACAATGATATCTATAAAAATTATTATCGATATTATAAAAAAGTAATAAGTTTTTTTATTAGAAACTATTATAGAAGAATTAAACAAAGAATGAGTAGGATTAACTTATGAAAATATATATGATAAGACATGGAAAACCAGATTATTCTTATGGTGATGAACACAATTTTATAGGACACGGACATGATTTGGCAAAATTAGACAACAATTATATAGAAGATGTTATTAAAACTTCAAAAGACGAAAGATTAAAAGAGGCTAGTTTAATTGTTTCTTCACCTTATACAAGAGCGTTACAAACTGCGGCTATTATATCTCGTGAAACAGGATTACCAATAGAAGTTGAGCCCGATTTAAGAGAGTGGGAACCTGATTTGACATATCAATATAAAGCGGGTGAAATGAAAGAATATTATAAAGATTATATAGAGAATAATGGTGTAATTCCTAAAAATAGAGAAGTAAAATCGGAATCAAAAGAACATTTAAGAAATAGAATTAAAAGTGCCATAGATAAATATAAAAATTATGATTGTGTTATTTTTGTTTTTCATCAGTTAGCTATAAAATCTGTAGTCGATGTAGATAAAGTTAGACCAGCAGAAATAATTTTATATCAAAATAAAAACGAGAAAATAGTTTAATTACTTAATTTCTCGTTTTATTAATTTAGCATGAACTACTAATTTGTCATTATTATTATAACAAGTAGAAAGTGTTAAAATATTATCATATGTATTAATACTTGTATTAAAATTATATTCACTTCTATCAATTAATTTATTTATAAATGTTTCGTATTCAATATCACTATTAAATTTAATTTGTAAATAATCACTAGTAGTTGGTATTTTATATACGCTAAATATTTGCCATAGAGTTAATTCGTTTTCTGTAATAATTTTTATAACAAAATTATCTCTATTATTTAACCAATTATTATCAAGTATATTTTTTAAAGAACCAAACATAGTTTTATTAGCTCTTCCATGACCATATATAATAGTATTTTTGTCATTTAAAATATTATTTCTATAATCTAAAAATAACCAACCACCACCATTAGATGTTTTATCTAAAGTATGATTTAAATAAAAATCATTATCGTTTGTTTGAACAAAAGGATAGTTAACGTTGGTACCATTCACTTTAATCCAACCTTTAATATCGTTATTTATCTTTTTTAAATTATCAAAATTCACATCTATCATATTCATTTTAATATAATCAAAATATGGATCGTTTTTATCAATATCTTCTTCTTGTTTTATTATTTCAGTATTATCATTATCTTCTTCTTGTTTTATTATTTCAGTATTATCATTATCTTCGGATTCAATAACTTCAGTTTTTATATTATTTATTATTTTATTTGTTTTATTGTTGTCTATATTCCATTTAATTATTTTATATATTGAAATAGAAAATAATATTATTAAAATAATTATTAGTAATTTATATATAATATTTTTTTTCATATTTTATTCCTTTACTAATGGAGTGAAATTGTCTATTGCATCCATTAATTTAGGGTGTCTAATAATGAAATGTATTATTGGATCACCACTTTTTGTTAAATGAACATATTTGTTTTTTAATATAATAATATTTATATTATTAAATGTTTTATATTCATTTATAGAAACTATATAATTATTATTTTTATAATTAAGTGTATTATTATAGTGTTCTAGATATTCTTCATAATTATATTTAATTTCTATATCATAAAATATATTTTCTAAAGATAAATATATTTTGTTGTTAAAATCTTTTTTATCTATTTTATATATAATATCATTTATTTTGTTTGTCTTTAAAATATTTAAAGTGTTTAATTCTTCTTCTTTCTTATAATTTAATATTTTATCTATATCAGTTTTATTTATTTTATTTCTTTTTAATATTTTTAATAATAGATTATCGTTTATAGTAAATAGAGGTAGGGTAGAATATATTCTTTTTCTATCACATTTAATATCTTTATCTTTTGACATAAATATGTTAAATTTATCTATGTTTTCTTTTCTATATATATCCATTAAGCTATTTGATTTTTTTAATAATAAATCGCATTTAGTTTTGTAATATTCTAATTCTTTGTTGTTTGTAGATATATAATATTTTCCTTTATCATGATTTCCAGAAATACATTCTCCTGTTAATATAACAGAACCTGATTTATAGTTTATATGATGATATATATTATTTTTTATATCTTTAAAATAATATGGTTTAACTTGACCAGTCATATAGAGTGGTATCCAACTTTCTAAACCTAACATCATTTCATTAAATGGTCTATCTAGATTATGTATTATATTTAAATTAAGACCTTTTTTTAAAGATAATGCAATACCAAACATCCATTTTTTACCAAATTTAGTGTCTTTAGCCATGTCTTCCATTGGCATATCACTGCACATAAATATATCTTCTTTACTTTTTGATAATACAGTTGCTTTAAAGAAATCTAATTCACCTTTTTTCATTTCTTCAATACCATAATAACTTTTAGTTTTTGCTTTATAAAATGGGATAGTAGGTACTTTTAATTCATCAAATTTAATACTTTTAATAAAATCATTTAAGTCAAATTCATCTAATTTATTTAAAAAGTTGCTAATATTGTTAGTTTCTTTTACTTTATTAGTTAATAGCCATGTTTTTATATTATTAAAATTAATATCGTTATTAATTAAATTAATTAATGTTTCATTATACTTTTCATTATTATATTTTTTTAATATAAAATTAGTTAAAGAATCAATAAATTCTTCTTTATTAGATGGTATTCTAGTATTATTTCTTATTCTAGATAAATATGATGCATCATAATTTAAAAACTTAGATAAAGTACTAGCATTAATATTAAAAGTAATTATTAAAGTATTTAAATTATTAACTACTACATTAAAATCTATATTAGATATATTAGAAGCATTATAGAAATCGTTTAATATAGTAGATTTATTATATTTATTATTAGATAGTGTAGATAGAGTATTAGATAATAACTCTAAGGTATCATTATTAGGTACCCTAGTACCGTTTTTATATCTACTAATAATAGATTCTGATAATTTTGATAAATTGGATATATCTTTTGAAGTACAACCAATTATATTAATATATTTATTAAATATTTCATTAAATTTCATATCATCATCCCCGTTAATAAATATATCATACATGAAAATATAAGTATTTGCAATTGCCAAATTGTCATTGACTATTTGTTAAATTGTATTTAAAAAGAATTATGCATATAATATACTTATTTTAGTAGGTATAGTATATTTTGTAATTAGAGTATTATACTAAAAGAAGTGGAGAGTGAATTTATGGCATTAATAAAATGTCCAGAATGTAAAAATAATATAAGTGATCAGGCAGATATATGTCCTAAATGTGGATATGAGTTAAATAGTAAAAATAATAAAAGTAAAGATAAATCTAAGAGTAAAGTAGATTATAAATATTTATTAATTGGGTTATTAATTATTGTTGTTGGGTTTTATATGTTGAATAATAGAAATGTTAATAACAATAACAATCCAAGTAGTAATCCTACTACTAATCCAAGTAGTAATCCTTCTACAGGAACTACTACTCCTGCAACTAACAGTGGGTATGTAGTTTATAATGATACTAATTTAGGAGTTTCGTATGAAATACCTAGTAATTATAAGACTTATGTTGATTCTAATAAATTAAGTTATGTTGGAAGTAATATAGATAATGATGGGCCTTTAATACCTTATGTAGTAATGGGATGGGATTCAACATATAGTAAAGCACCAGATTTCTTAAATGCTTTTACGAATGAATTAAGGAAAGTATATGGTAATGTTGAAATAACAATTGATATGTTATCTAATACTATTGGTAATTATTATGTATATGGAATACAATATCAATATAATTCTAGTGGACATATTGTCATAGATAATAGATATGCTATAGAAGCAGATAATAAAATATTTATGATAGGTTCTAAGGAAGAAAATGTTAATACAGATACAATAAACAATATTGTAAGAGTTATTATTGAAACTTTAAAAGGAGGTAATTAAAGTGGCATTAATAAAATGTAAGGAATGTGGTGAATCAATTTCATCAAGTGCAAAAACTTGTCCTCATTGTGGGTTTAAAAATGAGGTAAGTATTTGTCCTGAATGTGGTAAGAAAGTTAAGAGTAGTGATATAAATTGTCCTGAATGTGGCTATCCACTACAAAAGAAGACTGCTACAAATATAGTAACTGAAAATTTAGATAAAATAACTGGTGCTAAATCAGAAAACTATGTTACATTTAAAGATTTATTTAAAAACACTTTTAAGAAACATACTGATGAAGAATTAGATGAAGTATTCGTTTGTGGTAGTAAAGAAACTACGCCTAGTGTATTAGATATAAATCCTAAAAATGCTAGTGCGTGGGTATATTTTAAAATATTTATATTTTTCTTAATTGCATATATACCTTGTCGTATTGGATTTATAAATTATGGAAATGAAAATTTTTTACCAGCACTTATAATGCTTGGAGCATTTGCAATGCCAGTTGTAGTGTTAATATTCTTTTTTGAAATAAATTTATTTAGAAATATACCGTTTTATAAAGTAATCAAATACTTTATTTTGGGTGGTGCATTAAGTTTAATTGTTGCAATATTATTCTTTTCGTTAGAATTTAATACTGATATAAGTACTTACTCTGGTGCTTTAATGGTTGGTGTCATTGAAGAAACTGCCAAAGCAGCAATAGTTGCATTATTTATATTTAAAAGTAAGAATTGTAATTACATATTAAATGGTTTATTAATTGGTGCGGCTGTTGGTGCTGGTTTTGCAGCATTTGAAACTGCTGGATATATTTTAAGAAATGGAATAAATAGTGGTTTACAAACGATGTTATATGTTATTAAAATAAGAGGATTTTTAGCTCCTGGTGGACATGTTGCGTGGGCTGCAATAGAGGGTGCTGCGTTAATGTTTGTAAAAGGTTTTGATAAAATTGATAAAAAACATTTAAATGATAAAAGATTTTTACTTATATGTTTAATACCTGTAGTTTTACATGGTATATGGGATATGCCTCTTAACATACCTTATGCTGGTACTCAAATAGCAGTTAGTATAATAGCATGGTTAGTTATAATATATTTTATAAACTTAGGTTTACAACAGATTGATCAAGCAAAAAAACTTCACTTGAAAAAAAATGAAAAATAGAAACTAGGTACTTGAAATAAGTATCTTTTTTTGATAATATTTTATTAGGGTAGTAATACCATTTATAAATTTACGATTCATAAAAAAGATGAAAACAAGACTGTATAACTTCTCTCCCGACCTCGAAGATTTGTTCGGGGGGGG
>CAKOID010000013.1 GCA_934086355.1 uncultured Bacilli bacterium | reverse complement strand
AAAGATGAAAACAAGACTGTATAACTTCTCTCCCGACCTCGAAAATTTGTTCGGGGGGGGGGGTTATAAAGAAGTAAGAATATATAGTCTTTTTTGTGTATTAAAAAATGACAAATTATTTGTTTTAAATATGATTTAATATAAGTACTATAAGCACGCTCAAATTAAATATAATATTTATTATAATAATATTGTCAAAATAAGAAGGAGAGTGATAAAAATGAATCGTAAGCAAAAAATAATAGTTAGTATAACAGGAATAATTTTAGTTAGTTTAATCTTAATAGGACTTACTTACGCATACTTTCTAACTAAAATAAGTGGTAATACTAACGAAAAATCTATAAGTGTAACAACTGCTGATTTAAAACTTGTATATAATGATGGAAGTGACGGAGTAATAGGTGGTGAACTAATTGAACCTAGTGATACAGTATATACGAAAACATTTACTGTAAAAAATGAAGGAAATACAAATATAGAATATGGAGTATATTTAATAGATGTAATAAATCAATTTGTTAGAAAAGAAGATATAAAATATACTTTGGATTGTACAACAGATGGAACAATAACATGTAATAAAGTAACAAATGAAACAACATTTCCAAGTGGTATATCACAATTGGTAACAAACACTATAGAACCAAACAAAACACATACATATACATTTACTTTTACATATAAAGATACTGGAACAGACCAAAGTATAGATATGAATAAAGAGTTAAGTGCAAAAATACAAATATATGGAAAAAATAGTAACAACGAATATTTTCCATATGAAGAAGGCACTTTAGCTTACAGCATAATAAATAATGTAAAAAATGGAACACTAGAAGGAAAATCTACTTTCACAGCTAATTTATCTGCAACAGGAATGGTAGATAATGTAACAACAGCAAGTGATAAAATATTATCAACTGCAGAAGATGATGAAGGAACAACATACTACTTTAGAGGAAATCCTATAGATAATTATGTAAATTTTGCAGGAATGTGTTGGAGAATAGTAAGGATAGAAGGAGATGGAAGTGTAAAATTAATACTAGCTTCAGAAAAAACGTGTAGCACAACAAATTTAACAGATGATAGCGGATTTGCAACGGATGGTGTAGCAGGAACACAAGGAACAATATTATTTGCAAGTTATGGTTATAAAATAGTAGGTGATTATTATATAAACGATTATATTAATAGTGTTGCAGATAAAACAGAAAGTGCAAGAACAAAATTAAATGCATGGTTAGAAAGAAAAATAACAAGTGAAAGTGATAAAGCATTATTAAAAAATGAAACATGGTGCATAGGAGATCAAACAAATGCCTATAGTTATAATAAAACCGGAGAAGTAGTTGGAACAGTAAGTGATTTAATAAATTCAGAAACAAGTTTTTACTTTACAGCAGGAAATAAATATTATGTAACAAAAACACCATCATATAAATGTGAAACAACAGGAGTGGATGGAGAAGTTGATATAAATAAAGTAGGAATGATAACATTTGATGAAATAGTATATGCTGGAGGAGGAAATAGTTCAAATTTAAATTATTATTTAAATAATAACGCATTAAATAATTATTGGTGGATGCTTTCAACTAGTGATTTAGATAACGTTCGTTATTATGTGGAAATATTAACATTAAATAGCTACTATAAATTTGGTCCTTGTTATGTTAATGAGACAGATTACATCGCTATAAGACCATCAATAACACTATTGCCTACCACAAAAATTTCAGGAGGAAATGGAACAATTTCAAATCCTTATACAGTAAAACTTAGTTAGAAAATGAAATGTAAATTAATTTACAAATAATTAGTAAATATCTTTTATAAAAAATATGTATTTGATATAATTAACAAGAAAGGATTATATGTATGAAAAAAGTAAAAGAATATTTAACTAATTTTTTTAATGGCTTTATGATGGCTTTAGCTGATAGTGTACCTGGCGTTTCAGGTGGTTCAATAGCATTCATCTTAGGATTCTATGATAATTTTGTAAATGCATTAGATTCACTACTTTATAAAGATAAAAGAAAAGATGGATTAAAATACTTATTTAAACTAGGGATAGGTTGGGTATTTGGAATGGGATTGTCAGTTTTAATACTAACAAAAGTATTTGAAACACATATATATCAAATATCTTCATTATTTATAGGATTTATCTTACTCTCAATACCAATTATTATAAAAGATGAAAAAGATACTCTAAAGAAAAACTATTTCAATGTATTTTTTGCAATTTTAGGAATAGTTTTAGTTGTTGCAATAACATATTTTAATAGTACACAACTAACTAGTATGTCTTTGACAAATTTAACAGTAAGTCATGCTATTTATATTTTCCTAGTAGGAATGATTGCAATAAGTGCTATGATTTTACCTGGTATTTCTGGTTCAACTTTACTTCTTATATTTGGATTATATTTGCCAGTAATAACAGGAATAAAAGATTTACTACATCTTAACTTTTCATCATTTTTTGGACTAGTTATATTTGGATTAGGTGTAATAGCTGGAATACTTTCAATAATTAAAGCTTTAAAAAAAGCCTTAGAAAAATTTAGAACACAAACCATTTATTTAATAATAGGATTAATGTTAGGTTCACTATATGCAATTATAATGGGACCAACAACTCTTGATAATCCAGTTGATCCTATTAACATAAATAATTTCAGTATATTATTTTTTATAATAGGTGGTGTAGTAGTTCTTGGATTACAAAAAATAAAAGTTATAAATGAAAAAAATATTGATACTAAACAAAAATAGTATCTTTTTTTTTAATAAATTATATGATATGATTATTATTGTAAGGAAGTGTGTTATATGAAAGATACTTATATGCTATTTGGAATTGCATATGTGGTTATTGCAATAGCATTAATTATTTCAATGATAATTATTGTAAGAAAACATATGAAAAATAAATTTAATAACGCACTTAAACTATTAGAAAGAGATAAAAATTTAATAATAAGTGCATCAATACTTAGTGAATTAAATAAAGTAGAATCATTAATAAATAATAAAGAATTAGAATCAAAATATTTAATTTGGAAAGAAAAATTTAAAAATATAAAAGATAAAGAAGTACCAAAAATAACTGATGAATTAATAAATGTAGAAGAACTAATAAAATCTAGAAAATATAAAGAAATAGAAAAAAAATTAGCAAAAATAGAATTAGATATATATTTTGTTAAAAGTAAGTCAAAATTTTTATTAGATGAAATTAAAGAAATAACTACAAGTGAAGAAAAAAATAGAGAAATTGTTACAAAATTAAAAACAGATTATAGAGAAATCTTTGTTAAATACAATAATAATAAAGAAGATTATGAATTAATATCAAGTCCAATTGAATTACAATTTGAAAATGTAGATAAATTATTTAACGCTTTTGAAACAAGTATGGAAAATAATGCATATACTGAAGTAGGAAAAATAGTAAAAGCGTTAGATGATACAATAGGTAATCTAAGTATAGTAATAGAAGAAACACCTAGTATTATTCTTATGGGTAAAGTTTTAATACCTAAAAAAATGAAAGATACATATTCAATTTATGAAAAAATGGAAAAAGAAGGATATAATTTAGATTACTTAAAAATTGATTATAATAAAGAAGAATCAGAAAAAAAGATAGCAGATATATTTGATAGATTAAACGTACTAAATTTAGTTGATTCTATCTTTGAATTAAAAACAATATTAGATTATTATGATAATTTATATAATGACTTTGAACGTGAAAAAGTAAGTAAAAAAATGTTTGAAGAATATACTAGAACTATTGGAATAAGATGTAAGAAAATACTTAATATAATATTTAATATTAATAAGAAAATAGATGACATAAAATATAGCTATGATTTAACTGAAGATGAAGTAAAAATAATTGATGAAATTTCTTTATCAGGTAAATCTATAAAAAGTGAATATGAAGCAATTATAGAAGATTATAGAAATAAATTATTTGCATACTCTAAATTATGTAAACAAATGGAATTATTGAATGTTAAACTTTCAAAAACAGAAGATAAATTAGATTATACATTAAAGAGTTTAGGAAGTTTAAAAGAAGATGAATTAAGAGCTAGAGAACAATTAGAAGAAATAAAAACAATACTTTCTAATGCAAAAGAAAAAATAGTTTCTTACAAATTACCAGTTATTCCAAAATGTTACTACATAGAGTTAGAAGAAGCAACACTTGCAATTAGAGAAATGATAAAAGAATTAGAAGCTAAACCAATAAATATAAAAACATTAAATATTAGAGTTGATACTGCTAGAGATTTAGTTTTAAAACTTTATAACACAAGTAATGAAACAATAAAAACAGCATGGATGGCAGAAAATGCAATAGTTTATGGAAACAGATATAGATATGGAAATAGAGAAACAAATGATGGATTAGAAAAAGCTAGTATTGCATTCATGAAAGGTAACTTTAAATTATCTTTAGAAAATTCTATAAAAGCTATAAACATAGTTGAACCTGGCATACATAAAAGATTATTAGAAGCATATAAAAAATAATCTTTTTTTTTATTATAAATTATAAATATGTGGTAAAATAATTAATGAGGAGTAGTTTATGAATAATATTGGTTATAAATTAAAATGTTTAAAAAATATTAATTATGATAAAATGTTTAATGTTTTAAATAACATTCATGAGAAAACGAATAAAAGTAAGTTATATTTGTTGCTAGATATGATAAATTGTTCGAATAAATATGGTACAGGATATTATGATTATCAAGAATTTGAATTTTATAATTTAAATAAAGAAGAAAGAAAAACATATCTTACTAGAGTTAAAAATAATGCAATTGTAAAAATGTTTAATGATAAAGATAAATTTTATTTGTTTGATAATAAATATGAATTTAATAAATTATTTGATAAATTTTTAAAAAGAGAATGGTTATATTTAAATAATAATTATGAAGAATTTGTTAAATTTTGTAGTGACAAAGAAGAAATAATTGTAAAACCTATAGATGGATGTGGAGGAGTAGGAGTAGAATTAATTAAAATTGATAAAAATAAATTAAAATCTACTTACAATAAACTTATAAGAAATAAACAATTATTAATTGAAGAAAAAATTATACAACATAAAGATATGGCAAAATTAAATAATTCAAGTGTTAATACATTAAGAATTGTTACATATTTTGATGGTGTAGATACTCATATATTAAATGTAGTATTAAAAATAGGTAATGGTGGAGTTACTGATAATTTTTCATCAGGCAGTATGTATACATTTATTAAAGATGGTAAAATCTTTGTACCTGCTATTGATAGAGATGATAATATTTTTAAAGTGCACCCTATAAGTCATGTTAATCTTATTGGTTATACTATACCAAATTATGAAAAATGTATAAAAATGGTATGTGAATGTGCCAAAATTATACCAGAAGTTAAATATGTTGGATGGGATGTTGCAATAACAAAAAACGGTGCTTCACTTATAGAAGGAAATTGTTATCCCGGAATATATCAAATAAAACCTAGTTTTATTAATGAAAAATGTGGTTTAGTAAAGACATATGAAGATGCAATGAAAATAAAAATTGACAAAATATAAAGATTATTTTATAATTGATTTTGTAAAGCAAATGAAGAAGACGTTTTATAAAGAAATATTATAGAGAATTTGTGGTTGGTGGAAACAAAGAATAGAGTATTTATAAATGTATCACTTTGGATGTGTTTTTCTGATAAAGAAAAAACGTTTATCGCGTTAAGATTAATAAGATGATAATAAATTCATGAATTAAGGTGGTACCACGAGTAACTTCGTCCTTATATTTATGAATTTTTTTAATGGAGGTTAAAGAATGGAAAAATTTAGGGAATTAGACAAAAGACAAGTACATGAAGTAGAGACAGATATTTTAAATAATTGGAAGAAAGAAGATATACTAAATAAAACAATAGAAAATAGAAAAAATGCTTCTAATTGGGTATTTTATGATGGACCAGCAACTGCTAATGGTATGCCAGGACTTCATCATATGGTTGCAAAATTTTTAAAAGATTCATTTTGCAAATATCAAACTATGAAAGGACATAAAGTACTTAGAAAAGTAGGTTGGGATACACATGGATTACCAGTAGAAGTTAACGTTGAAAAAAAATTAGGATTTACTGGTAAAAATGATATAGAAAAATTTGGTATAGAAAAGTTTAATAAATTATGTAAAGAAACTGTTTGGGACAATGAAAATGCTTTTAGAAGACTAACAGAAGAGATGGGACAATTTATTGATTTAGATAATAGATATATCACTTATGATAATAATTATATTGAAACTGAATGGTGGATATTAAAAAAATTCTTTGATGAAGGACTATTTTATGAAGGTGTTAAAATTATGCCTTGGTGTCCTAGATGTGGTACTGGACTAGCAAGTCATGAAGTCGCTCAAGGATATAAAGAAGTAGATGCAAATACTGTTATAGTACCTTTTAAATTAAAAGATAAAGATGAGTATTTTCTAGTATGGACTACAACTCCTTGGACTTTAATATCTAACGTTGCATTATGTGTTAATCCAAATGAAAATTACGTTTTAGTAGAATCTATGGGTTATAAATTTATAGTAGCAGAAGCTTTAGCAAATAATGTATTAGGTGAAGATTATAAAGTACTTAAAACTATAAAAGGTAGCGACTTAGAATATACAGAGTATGAACAATTAATTCCTAGTGATATAGAAATAAATGGAAAAGGATTCTTTGTAACGTGTGATACATATGTTACTATGACTGATGGTACTGGTATAGTTCATATTGCTCCTGCATTTGGTGAAGATGATGCCAAAGTTGGTAAAAAATATAAATTACCTTATGTAAATCCAGTTGGAGAAGATGCTAGATATACTGAAGGATTATGGAAAGGTATGAATATCTTTGAAGCTGATTTAGAAGTAATTAAATGGTTAAAAGCAAATGATAAATTATTTAAAAAACAAAAGATTAAACATGATTATCCACATTGTTGGAGATGTGATTCTCCTCTTGTATATTATTCAAGACCAAGTTATTACTTAGAAGTTACTAAAATTAAAGACAAAATTATTGAACAAAATAAGAAAGTTAATTGGTATCCATCATACGTTGGAGAAAAAAGATTTGGTAATTGGTTAGAAAATATGAATGACTGGGCTATATCTAGAAATAGATATTGGGGGACACCACTTCCTTTATGGAAATGTTCTTGCGGTCATATGGAAATGATTGGCTCACGTAAAGAATTAAGTGAGAAAGCAATAGAAGATATAAACCCTGATACAATTGATTTACATAGACCATACGTGGATGATATACATATTAAGTGTCCAGAATGTGGTGAGATTATGAACCGTGATAAATCAGTAATAGACTGCTGGTTCGATAGTGGTTCAATGCCATTCAGTCAATATCATTATCCATTTGAAAATAAAGAATTATGGGAAAGTCAATATCCAGCAGATTTTATTGCAGAAGGAATTGACCAAACAAGAGGATGGTTCTATTCACTTATTGTTATTGGAACATTTGTTACAGGTAAAAGTCCATATAAAAATGTACTAGTAAATGAATTATTGTTAGATAAATATGGACACAAAATGCATAAAAGTAAAGGGAATGCTGTTGAACCATTTAGTATTATGGAAAAATATGGTGCTGATACTGTTAGATGGTATTTAGCATATGTTAGTCCAACATGGACACCATTAAAATTTGATGAAGAAGGATTAAAAGAAGTACATTCTAAATTCTTTAATCCATTAAGAAATACTTATTCATTCTTTCAAATGTATGCTAATATTGATAATATAAATATAAAAGAATGTAATGTAAAAATTGAAGATAGAGAAGAAATAGATAAATGGTTAATTTCTAAATTCAACAAACTAGTACTTAGTTGTACAGAAGCTTATGATAAATATGATTTAAACGATGTAGTTAAAAGAATAACTAATTTTGTATCAGATGATTTATCAAACTGGTACATAAGACGTAATAGAAATAGATTTTGGGCAAGTGATTTAGATAATAGCAAAAAGAGTGTATATATAACAACTTATGAAATATTAACTAATCTTTGTAAATTATGTGCACCTATAATTCCATATACTACTGAAGAAATATATAAAGATTTAACAAATGAAGAATCAGTTCATTTATGTGATTTCCCTAGATGTGACGAAAGTTTAATAAATGAAGAAATAGAAGTAAAAATGGATTTAGTTAGAGATTTAATTTCTACTGGTAGATATGTAAGAGAAGAAACAAAAATAAAAGTAAGACAACCAATTAGTGAATGTTTAATAGATGGTAAATATGAATCTATTTTAGGAGATTTAGTAAATTTAATAAAAGAAGAATTAAATGTAAAAGAAGTTGTATTCGTTAGTGATTTAACTAAATATATGAACTTTACAATTAAACCTAATTTTAAAGTATGTGGTGCTATGTTCGGTCCTAAGATGAAAGATTATCAAACTGCATTAAATGATTTAAACAAAGATGATATTGATTTATTATTAAAAGAAGAAACAATTACTATAGATTTTGATGGTGGAAGACTTGATATTACACCAGATATGGTTGATGTAAGAATAGATGCTAAAGAAGGATTTAATGTAGGTATGGTAAATAATAAATTTATTATACTTAATACAGAATTAACTAGAGATTTATTATTAGAAGGTCTTGCAAGGGAAGCAGTTAGTAAAATCCAAAATTTAAGAAAAACAACAGGACTAGAAATTAGCGATAGAATTAAATTATATTACAACGGTGATGACGAAATAAAAGAAACATTTAATATGTTTAAAAAATATATTATGGATGAAACATTATTAATTGTATTTGAAGAAACAAATGATAATTTAGATATTATTGATATAAACGGACATAATGTAGGAATTAAGATTGAAAAAGCTTAGTTCCTTTTTTGCTTTATTGACTTTTTTGCAATTATTTATTATAATACATATCACCAAAGGGGAATAAAATATGAAAATTATATTTAGTGATTATGATGGAACTATAAAAACTTTTTTAAACAACCCAAATATATTTGAGAGAATTACGTTTGAAAAAAATTTAAAATCTATAAATAATTTTTTAAACAATGATAATAAATTTGTCATAACTACTGGTAGAAGTACTAGTTCTATATTAGAAGAAATAAAAAGATATAAAATAAATTTTTCTTATTTGACTACATATGATGGGAGAGTTACGTTTGATAATAATTTAGATTTGTTGGATGCAAAAAAAATAAGTAAAGAAGTACTTTTGGAATTAAAAAAGATCATTGAAAATGAAAAGATAGTAAAAAGAGCAACTATATATGATGAATATGGAAAAATTGATGAAATTAATGAAGTTGTATTGATGTCTATAAAACCTAAAAGTATGAATGAATTACAAAGAATTTTAAAGAGTATGTTTGAATATGAAAATTCTATTAGTATTGTTCCAAATTTCTTGCATAATGAAATAGTGGTTGCACCTAAATCTAATAAAGTAGATGGTGCTAGATTTTTAATAGAAAAAAATAATTGGAATATTAAAGATGTTTGTAGCGTTGGAGATAGTAAAAACGATTTAGAATTATTAACTGAATATGATGGGTATAGAATGTTGTTTTCACATAATTGTTTATTGATGCCTGTAGAAAATGTTACAACATCTGTACATAAGTTAATAAAAAAAATAGATTAGGTGAAAAATATGAATCGAAAAAAGTATTATGAAAAGTTAAAAGAAGATTTAATAGAGTTGACAGAACAGAAGAAGGATAAAAAGGAATTAAAATTTATAACAATTTTAATACCAACAATCATACTTATGATTTCAGCTGCGTTTATGGTTTTTGCAGGTACCATAGTGGCTGACACAACTTATTTAATAGCAAAAATACTAATTTTTTCTCTAACCATAATAGATTTTAGTGTAGTTATGTCTATTGCTGTAATGGTACTTAAAGAAATGCATAAAAATCAAAAGTCGAAAAAAGAAATAGATAAACTAATTGATGATAAAGTCAAAGAAATAGAAAAAGCATTAGCGAAGGATAATGTATATAAACATAAAGTAAAGAAAACTATCGAGAAGAATTTCATATCAGAAGAATATTTTTATATTAATGAACTAGAAGATTATAAGAAAATAATAAATGATTTAATAAATAAATATGATGATAAAAAAGAAAAACCTAAAGTTAAGATTTTAAAAAAAGATGATAAAAACACATAAAATAAATTCTATGTGTTTTTTGAATTATATGGTAAAATAGTTAGTAGTCAGGTGATAAGATGGATAATAAAATTAGAAATTTCTCAATTATAGCTCATATAGATCATGGTAAAAGTACCCTTGCAGATAGAATATTAGAATTAACACATAGTGTTGATAAACATGATATGAAAGATCAATTATTAGATTCTATGGATATTGAAAGAGAACGTGGAATTACTATAAAATTAAATGCAGTAGAATTACATTATAAATATAAAAATGAAAATTATACATTGCATTTAATTGATACTCCAGGGCATGTAGATTTCTCTTACGAAGTATCACGTAGTTTAAAAGCTTGTGATGGTGCACTTTTAATAGTTGATGCAGCACAAGGAATAGAAGCACAAACATTAGCAAATTTATATTTGGCATTAAATAATGATTTAACAATTATTCCGGTTATAAATAAAATAGATTTACCTAACGCTAATATAGAAAAAGTATCAAATGAACTTGTAGATGTTTTAGGATTTAAACAAGAAGATATAGTTTTATGTAGTGGAAAAACAGGAGAAGGTGTTGATAAATTATTAGATAAAATAATTGAAGTTATTCCAGCACCTAAGATAAATACTACATCACCTACTAAAGCTTTAATATTTGATTCATATTTTGATCCATATAGAGGAGTAATATTATCTGTTAAATTAGAAACAGGTAAAATAAAATTAAAAGATAAAATTAGATTTATGGCAACTAATGCTGTATACGAAGTAGTAGAATTAGGTGTAAACACACCAAAAGAAAAAAAGTTAAATGAACTTTCTAGCGGTCAAGTAGGTTGGATAAATGCATCAATAAAAAGCATTGATGACGTTAACATAGGAGATACTATTACATTGGATAATAATCCTGCAGAAATTCCACTTGACGGATATAAGCCTATGAAACCAATGGTATATAGTGGATTGTTTCCAATAGAACCTAATAAATTCGAAAGTTTGAGAGAAGCATTAGAAAAATTAAAATTAAATGATGCTGCACTTACTTATGAACCAGTTACAAGTATAGCATTAGGATTTGGATTTAGAGTAGGATTTTTAGGTCTATTACATATGGAAATAATAGAAGAGAGAATAGAAAGAGAATTTGGAATAGATATTATTGCAACTAGTCCAAGTGTTGTATATGAAGTTATAAAAACTAATAAAGAAAAAGTTCTTATTCATGCACCTAATGAAATGCCAGATAAAGTAAATATAGAATGCATTAAAGAACCTTTTGTTAGTGCTAATATATTTGTACCTAGCGAATATATTGGTCCAATAATGGATTTATGTAGTGAAAAAAGAGGAATATACAAGAATTTAGAATATATAGATAAAACAAGAGTAAATATACATTATGAATTACCTCTTTCAGAAATAGTATATGATTTCTTTGATAAATTAAAATCTTATACAAAAGGTTATGCATCATTTGATTATGAATTATCAGATTATAAACAAAGTGATTTAGTAAAAATGGATATATTAATAAACGGAGAAATTGTTGATGCATTATCAAGCATAGTACATAAAGATGTTGCTTATAATAGAGGAAAAGAAACTGTTGAAAACTTGAAAAAGATAATTCCTAGACAATTATTCCAAGTTCCTATTCAAGCAAGCATTGGTTCTAAAGTTATTGCAAGGGAAAACATTAGTGCTATGAAGAAAAATGTATTAGCAAAATGTTATGGCGGAGATATATCTAGAAAAAGAAAATTATTAGAAAAACAAAAAGAAGGAAAGAAAAGAATGAAAATGGTAGGTAATGTTGAAATACCACCAGAAGCATTCTTACAAGTTTTAAAAACAAATAAGTGAGGTAATTATGAAAAGTGATATATTTAATGTAGAATTAGATTATATACAAGATGAAAGATTAAAAGAGAATGCAAAAATTATATTAAACAATTTGCCAGATTATTTTTATAGAGTTCAAGCAGCATCAACTGGAAAATATCACCCTAAATATGCTTTAGGAGAACAAGGTTTAGTAAGACATGTAAAAGCTGCTGTTTGTTTAGCACATAATTTATTTGATATATATAAATTTGATAATCATACAAAAGATATAATTATTATTAGTTTATTAATTCATGATGGTTTAAAACATGGTTTTACAGAATCAAAATATAGTGTATTTGAACATCCTTTACTTATTGGTGAATTATTAGATAATATAAAAGAAAAATTATCTTTAACTGAAGAAGAAAGATTAGAAATAAAAAATAATGTTGCTAGTCATATGGGAAGATTTAATACGAATAATTATTCTGATATAGTTTTACCATTACCCAAAACAGTTACAGAAAAATTTGTCCATATGTGTGATTTCTTAGCTAGTAGAAAACAAGTACAATTTAATTTTGATGAAAATAATAATATAACTGAATAAGGAGATTAAATATGATTCATGAAATGAAATTACAACCTAAATATTTTAATTATATTTTAAATGGAACTAAGAGAATAGAACTTAGATTAAATGATGAAAAAAGACAGACTATAAAGGTAGGAGATACTATTAAGTTTTTAAAAGAACCTAACTTAGATGAATATTTTCTTGTTAAAGTTATAGAACTTATAAAATATGATTCTTTTTTAGAAATGTTTAATGATTATGATATAAGTATTTTATCTGATAACAATATGAGTAAAGAAGAATTACTCAATGATTTAGAAAAATTTTATACTAAAGAAAAGCAACAAACATATGGTGTACTTGGCATTAGATTTGAATCGATAAGATAAATTTTAGAAAGAAGAGTTATTAATGAAAAATAATAAATATTTAACTATGAAAGAAAAAAGAGAATTGGCTCTAGCAGGAAAAAATGTTCCAGTATGTGTTGGTAAATCTAAAAAGAATGCATTTGGCAATGAAAAAGGTATAGTAAAAACATTAAAATATATTCCGTCAAAGAAAGACCCAAAGTTAAATATATAAAATATATATTCTTAAATAAATAACTTATATATTATTGACAATTGTTTAATTATATGATACATTATTAATGCAATTGGAAATAATATTTTTATAATTGCATACAATATAAAAAAGCGAGTGATGCCAGCTCAAAATGGTACTTAATAAAGTGAGTGATGCCAGCTCAAAATGGTACTTAATAAAGTGAGTGATGCCAGCTCTAAATGGCACTTAAAAAAGTTTGATTAGAGAGCTTACTCTAGTCAATTTATTTTTATATTTGGAGGGTTTGGATATGAGTGATAAATTTAAAATAGTTAAAATAGATTATAATTATTGTGATTATTTAAGAAAATTCGATAATAAAGTTTGTTATAATGCTGGAATAAAAGAATTAAGACCATTTATAGGTGTTTTATTTAAAATAAATAGCAAGGAATATTATGCACCACTATCAAGTCCAAAAAATAAACATAAAGTGTTAAAAAATAAATTAGATTTAATAAAAATAGATGATGGAAAACTAGGTGTAATTAACATAAATAATATGATTCCAGTTAATAAGAAAGTTTATGAATTATTTGATTTAAATAAGAAGACGAATAATCTTGATGAAACAAAAAGGATTAAATTATTGAAAGAACAATTAAGATGGTTAAACAGAAATGCAATTGAAGTAAGAAAAATATCTAAAACTCTTTATAAATTATATGTTAATGATAAACTACCTGATAATGTAAAAAATAGATGCTGTGATTTTAAATTATTAGAGGAAAAATGTGATTTATATTAAAAAAAATCACAATTTTTTTTGCAATTTTTTAATGTTTTTACGATACTCAACATATTCTAACCAAGAACCGCCATTTGCCTTAAATTTGTCGTAGTCTTCTTGAGTTCCCCATTTTTCTCTCATTTTTGGATCGTCTTCGTTCCACCAAACTTTACCTCCATAATTTTCTGGATTATATTTATATGGTAACACAATATCATCTCCTTAGTAAGATTTAGTATACTACAATTTATAATATGCTTTCAAGTGCTAAAATAATCATATCATTTAATTTTTTTTCTTTTTCTTCTGTACTTAACATAGTTTTTTCAAATGGACTATCTACTATACTAACTAATGCACTTGCTTCTTTTCCACATAATTCTGCTACATGAAATAAACCAAAAGCTTCCATTTCATTACATAATAAATTGATATGAGATGGAACATTTTTTAAGATATGGTCAATATTTGCATATACGGTAAAAACATCTGCTGTAAGAATAGTACCAACTTTTATATTCATTTTTAACTTTTTGCTAGTTTCAACTATTTTATTATTTAGTTTTACACTACCATTAATAACGTTTTTGACATCTTTTCCCCAAACATATGCAAAACTAGAAGGGGAATAGCTAGCTCCTGCAAGGACAACGTCATTTACTTTTATACTTTTATCTAAACTGCCACCAGTTCCAATTCTAATAATTTTTTTAACATCATAGTCATTATATAGTTCATAAGAATATATTCCAATACTTGGTATACCCATACCACTTCCCATAACAGTAACTCTTTTACCTTTATAATATCCAGTATATCCAAGCATATTTCTAACTTCATTAATTTGTATAACATCAGTTAAAAAAGTTTCGGCAATATATTTTGCACGTAAAGGATCACCAGGCATTAAAACAACATCACTAACACTATCTTTTTTTGCACTTATATGAATAGACATAATATCACACTCCTAGTATAATTATACCAATAAATATGATATAATTTCATTATAAAATTAATATGTTTACACATAATATAAAAGAGGTGCTTTATGATATATAAAACTTTTAAAACAAAAACTTATAATATTTATACAATAAAGACTGATAGATTTAAAACTTGTCATATGGAAATAATATTCAGAAATAATATAAAAAAAGAAGATATAACTAAGAGAAGTATATCAACAGAATTAATTGTTGAAAATACAAAAAAATATAATACTAGAAGAAAAATGATTATAGAATTAGAAAATTTATATAATGCATATTTTTATGGAATAACAAATAGAGTAGGAAGTAGTATACTTACTAGTTTTTGTTTTGATTTTATAAACTCAAACTTAGTAAATGAAAAGATAGATGATTTCATTAAATTTCCTTTAGAAGCAATATTAAATCCTAATGTAAATAATAATGAATTTGATATAACTACATTTACATATATAATAGAAAGAGTAAAAAAAGATATAGAATCTATTATAGAGGATCCAAAAAATTATTCTATAAATAAATTACTAAGTAATATGTGTAGTGATACAGAAACATCTATTAATATTAATGGATATATAGAAGATTTAAATTCTATAACAAATACTAATATATATAATTACTATTTAGATATGATAAAACATGATTATATAGATATCTATATAATAGGTGATTTAGATATGGATAAAGTAAAAAGTGTAATAGAGAATAATTTTAAAATAAATATATTAAAATCACATAAAGTTAATTATGATATAAAAAATAAAATAATTAATAAACCTAGAAAAATATATGAATATTTTCCATTTAGTCAAGAAAATATATGCATAGGATTAAATATAGAAAATATGACTACTAATGAAAAAAACTATGTTGCAAATATTTATAATATGATATTGGGTGGAGGTTCTTTAGAAACAAAATTATATAATAGATTAAGAAATGAAAATTCTCTTTGTTATAATTGTGTAAGTATATATCAAAAATTTGATAATCTATTAATATTACATACAGCTGTGTCTTCTGATAATGAAGAATTAGCAATAAAATTAATGAAAAAAGCATTAGATGATATGATTTCAGGAAATATATCTGATGAAGAACTATCTAATGCAAAAAAACTTATAACAACTACACTTAACATGTCATTAGATGTTCCAGGCAGAATAGTTGACAACTATGTTTTTGAAAATTTATATGGTTTAGAAAAATTGGAAACAAGAATTAATAAATATAATGATGTTACAAAAAAAGATATAATGAATTTTGCAAAAAAAATAAAATTAAATACAATATTATGTGTAAGAGATGGTGAAAATGAAAGAAATAAAGATAAACAAAACTAATGAAACTTTATATTATGAAAAATTAAATAATGGTTTAGAAGTATACATTGTTCCAAATAAATTTCAAAAAAATTTTTATATAACATTTACAACAAAATTTGGTTCAATTAATACTGAATTTAAAACATCAAACGATAAAACATTTAAAAAAGTTCCAAATGGAATTGCACATTATTTAGAACATTTAATGTTTAATATGGAAGATGGTACTGCATTTGATTATTTTTCAAAATTAGGTAGCAGTGTAAATGCTTATACAACTTATAATTTAACATGTTATGAAGTATATTCCTCAACGTATTTTAAAGAAAATTTAAGCTATTTACTAGAGTATGTACAAACACCTTATTTTACAAATGAACTTGTTAACAATGAACGAGGCATAATTACAGAAGAAATAAAAATGTATGATAACAATCCTAATACAGAATTAACATACAGTGCTTTTAAAAATATATTTGTTAATGACAATAGAAAATACTTAATAAGCGGAACTAAAGAAGATATAAAAAAAATAACAAAAGAAAATTTATATGATTGTTATAATACTTTTTATAATCCAAATAATATGTTTATCATAATAACAGGAAACGTAAATCCTTATGAAGCAATAGGCATTATAGAAAATAATCAAAATAAAAAAGAATTTAATAATGTAAATATAATGAATAAAGAAATAACAGAACCAAATAAAATAAATAAAAAATATGAAGAAATAAAAATGAATGTTGAAACAAATAAAATAAACATTTTATATAAAATACCAAGAAAACTATTTAAGAAATTAAACCTTTCTAATATAGAAGTAAATAGTTATATATCTATATTATTTAATATTTTATTTGGAAGTACAAGTTTATTACAAGATAAATTAATTTCATCAAAAGTAATTCAAAATGGTATTAATGTAAATAAAACATTTACTAAAGATTTTATTATAATATGTATCACAACCGAAACTGATTATCCAGATACTTTAATAAGATATGTTGAAGAAACAATAAACAATATAAAAATTGAAGAAGAAACATTAAATAGAAAATTAAAAGTTTATAAATCAAATTATATATTGCATTTTGATGATATAGAATTAGTTAATAGTAATATCCAAGATAATATTATAGAATGTGGAAACTTTATAAATGATTATATGGATATATATGAAAAAATGAATGTTAAAACAATTAATGATATAGCATCTAGTTTAAAAAATATAAAAAGAAGTATTTTAATTATAAAGCCTAAAACAAAATAAATATAAATTTTTATTTTTCTACTAAACTTTTATCATTTATAAAAATTTTTAAAACAATTAAAAATTCAGAGATAGCAAATAAAGTAGAACTAAACAAATTATTATAATAAAACAAAAGAAAATTATAAGACTGATTAACTAAGTATAATAAAACTATATTTAATAAAAAGTCTTTTTTATATTCATTATTTTTTAATGTATTATAAATATAATAAGATATAGCTATATAAAGTATTGAGGAAATACTAATATAAAATAATAAAAAAGAATTATTATTAATTAAACATAAAAATATGAATGAAATATACCAAGGTATTAAAATAATTAAAAAAGATAATAGTTTTTTCATAAATCATTTCCTTTACTAAAATACAACTTTGTTATAAAATATATATGCAGGAAGGTGAATTTCATGAATAACATATTTAATGATAAAGATGAATTAATAATGAAATTAGTACACTACTTTGTAACTAAAGAAAATTATGCTCCAATATTAGTAAATGGAGTACAAAATGAAATTTGGTTAGAAAATTTAGATAGTTACTATAAAATTATAAGAATAAATACTAATTATTTACATAATACTGAACAAGTAGATTTAGATACATATAAAATATTAAATGTATGTAAACAAATTAGTAAAAAAACATTGTCAAGAAAATTGAAAACTTTAAATATTTTAACAAATATAAATGATGGAATAAAAATAAATGATAGAAAAAATATTGATACTTTAATTATTGAAAATAATGAAGACTTAAATAAAGAAGAAGTTAAAGAATTATTTCCAAATATAATTGAAGAGGAAACAAAAGATTTACATGGTATTGATTTTTTAATAAATGTATCAAATGATATAAATACAAAAACAGAAAAAGAAAATAGTTTTTATGAAAAAGTATTTTCACCTAAAAAGATTATTGTAACAAACGTTTTAATAATAATTAACGTTTTAGTATATATAATTTCAACAATATTAACAAAAGCAAATATATATGATGTATATACAAACTTTGCATTAAATAAATATTTTATTAAACAAGGTGAAATATATAGATTAATTACTTGTGGATTCTTACATGCTGATATTATACATTTATTTTGTAATATGTATTCTTTATACATAATAGGTTCACAAATAGAAAACTTTATAGGAAAAAAGAAATACTTATTAGTTTATTTTATTAGTATGTTAACTGGTAGTTTATTATCTACACTATTAACAAATAGTTGGAGTGTAGGAGCAAGTGGTGCTATATTTGGATTATTAGGTTCATTACTATACTTTGGATATCATTATAGAATATATCTAGGTAGCGTTTTAAAAACACAATTAATTCCACTTATAATATTGAATTTAGGAATTGGTTTTATAGTACCAGGAATAGATGTTTCTGCACATATAGGTGGTTTAGTAGGAGGAATTCTTTCTACAATGAGTTTAGGTATAGAAAATAAAAGTAGTAAAACAGATAGAATAAATGGAACCATATGTCTTTTAATACTTATTATATTCTTAAGTATATTAATATTTAAATAAAGAGTAAAATCTCTTTTTTCTTTATAAAAATCTTATAATATAGTAAAATATATTTAGGTGGTAAAATTGAAAAAGATAATACTTATAGATGGAAATAACTTAATGTTTAGAAGTTACTATGCAACAGCATATAGTGGCAATTTGATGAAAAATAGTAAAGGTTTTTATACAAATGCATTATATGGTTTTGTTAACATGATGAATAAAATTATAGAAGAAGAAAAACCTACACATATGGCAGTTGCATTTGATATAGGAAAAAATTTTAGAAAAGATTTATATAAAGAATATAAAGATGGTAGAAATAAAACTCCCGATGAATTAAAAATGCAAATGCCTGTTGCAAAAAAAATATTAGATGCTATGGGAATAAAACATTATGAAGTAGAAAATTATGAAGCAGATGATATAATTGGTACATTATCTAAAAGAGCATATATAGATCCTGATTTTGAAGCTTTAATAGTTTCAAGTGATAAAGATTTATTACAATTAATAAATGAAGAAATAGAAGTTAAATGTTTAAAATCAAAAGATTATATTAGATATAATGTAAATAGTTTTAAAGAAGAATATGGTTTTGACCCAATAAGAATAATTGACTTAAAAGCTCTTATGGGAGATGCAAGCGATAACATTCCAGGAGTAAAAGGAATAGGAGAAAAAACTGCAATTAAATTAATAAGAGAATATGATACTATAGAAAATTTATATGAACATATAGATGATATAGGAGGAAAATTAAAAGAAAAGTTAGTTGATGATAAAGAAAGTGCATTCTTCTCTAAAAAAATAGCAACTATATACTTAGATGTTCCTATAGAAGATAACTTAGAAGATATGAAATATACTAAAGAACGCACAGATGAATTAACAAATCTATTTGAAGAATTAGAATTCTATTCATTTATGAAAAAATTTGAAAAGAAAGAGATAGAAGTAAATATTAATTATAAAATATTAAATAATGTTAATGAAATAAATAAAGAAAATATAATTAGTTATTATATAGAGTGTGATAAATTTAATTATCACTTTGGTAAAATAATAGGTATGGGATTATATGATAAAGAAAATTTATTCTTTGTAAAACCAGAAATGGTTAATGAAGTGTTAAATTATATTAAAGATAGTGTAAAATATACATTTGATTTAAAAAAGAATAATTGTCTTGTAGGAAATATTATTCCTAATACAATATACGACCATTTAATAGTAGCAGATTTATTAAATTATAATTATAGAGAAGATTTAAGTATATTAATGAAGAATGATGGAATTAATATAGATGAATTATATGACTTTTATAAAAAAGGTGGTAATTTAGAATATAATGTAGTTAGAAAAGCTAAATATATTAATGATATAAGAGATGAATATATAAAGAAATTAAAATTAGAAGATATGTATGAATTATTTACAAATGTTGAAATGCCACTTATAAATGTATTAACTAAAATGGAATTAAACGGTATAATATGTGATAAAAG